>WRGF01000108.1 GCA_009787345.1 Turicibacter sp. | reverse complement strand
AAAAGATTGGGAGTTGGGATTATTTACCTTATAAACTCCTAGTTTGGCATACCTAAGATTTTTGTATGGAGGAGCTAAGATTTACGACTCATCAGAACGATAAATTGACCAGTAAAGCAAGAACCACGACTGCGACCAGGACTGCCCCATAAAGAATGCTACTGGCAAACATTTCTTTCATTTCAAGCACAGACATAACCGGACCAATATTTCCACTTAAATCATCCATCATCCAATCATCATCGAAAATGTCTTGATTGGCACTAGTTAAAAAAGCTGATAAATTCCGCGGGTCATCGAGCAAGAAGGCAGTTCGTGTTCCATCTCCTTGTTCCCAAAAACCTGGTATCAATTCATTTCCTTGAGCGTTAATAAAACTTCTCGCTTCTTCCACAATGGTTGAGGGCATAAAAATACTGTTCAGCAACCCTTGAGTCGCAAATATATTTTGCCATAAATAGTCTATGTCCATAAACTGCAGTACTTCAAAAATCCCAATAACCGTTACTTCGAGAGGTTGGTTGACTAAGACAGATTCCAAAATTCCGTCAAAAGCAAAAATTCGTTCCCCACCGCCATCAAGATGCATGTGGATATAGTTATCATACAATAGATTATTCACGGTAAAAGCAGAACCGACTTCCAACCCATTGGTTCTAGCAAAACCTTCAGAAACCAAAACGACGGGTATGCCTTGCTTCAATTCTGTTTCTTCAAAATTCCGTCCCGAAACTATACGAATCAGTTCCGTTTCCAATGCCAAATTCCCCGTCGATACGCCAGTGGCTTGAAAACGGTCTAAATGCCCGTCCTCTATCCGATGTGAAATGCCCCACCAATCGGTAATATCTTGCGGACGAACATTCCAGCTTTCATCAGGTTGGCTATTGATATATCGCTGAAGCTCTGTGCTGTAAAACATATGCCCTATTTCATAGACATAGCTTTTCACATGGGGTAAGCCTCCAATTTCCCTGATGGTTTCCAACGTCAAAGCTGTGTTCCCACCGCCCAGGGTAGGGCGAATGGAGGCAATGGCAGGGACTTGGGAGATAAGGCTGTCTTTCGTATGGTGTACCGTTTGATAAATAGAAAATGCCCCCGAACCGATGACTCCCAATATGAAAATAAGGGTAAATATCAATGCTGTTTTTTTGCAGTTTCGCAGAAGGTAATACACGGCTCTCTTTGCCATAGTCATTTAAATTCCCTCCTAGTTGAATTTAAAATGAGATAGGGAAATCCCTATCTCATATAACAAGATTTCATCTTTGGCTATGATTAAATTATAAAGGAAATCATTTTCTTTTGGAATGAGCATTTTACGCAACTTGTTTTCTTGTGGTTACTCCCGTTCCGTGCAAGATGAAATTATAATCTAGAAGTTGGCTCGCAATTTATCTATGTGTAAACCTAATCGAGGATAATTTTCAACGTTCAAGTGTCATCTGGGTACAGTCAGGATTTTTAAGAGCAAATCACTTGCAGTTATTTGACAAAATGTGCTAAATTTAAATTAAAATAGTCTTTGAAGGGGGATAGTATGATTCATACAGAAGAAGCGATAGCTGAAATTTATACCCGTTTTACCGAATGCAATTTATTTCATAAATACAACGAATATTATGGGATAGACCTTGTACAGTCATTAAAACTTGAAAACCGATTCAAAGGATTTAGTTGGGGATTACTCTATTTGTACATACGTTTACTCAAAAATAACGAAATTACGGATGGGGATTTGAAAACGGCTTATTACTTGGAAATGTTTTGCCTATCATCTAAAATTTTGGATGATATTTTAGATAAGGATACGGAGTGGCTCGAAATCATGGATGATAATGGGCTGACCCTTCTTTTTACGGAATTGCTAATGGAAGCACAAGCCTATTTTTCTACACTTCCAAGTCATTTAAAGGGTTTAGCATATCTCCAAAAATCGCTGAAAGCAGAGTGGTTGGATGTTCATCAAAAAGCGACGGATCCACAGATGTCGGAAGCTTATTATCAAGAAAATATCCTGCCGAAAACAAGTGCCATCGTCCAATTTATTTGCTTGTTGGCAGGGAGTGCTGAGGACTTTCCATGGTTCGAATTTTCCCTCGCATTTCAACTTTCCAATGATTTAAAGGGATTGGAAAATACTAAGCGAAGTGATGTGCCCTATCAGCGTCCCACTCTTCCGTTGATACTTTCCCATCAAAAAGGAAGTGAGTCCGGGCTAAAGGAATACTGCCGTTTTCGTATTGAAGAGGCACGGATGATTGGAAGGGATAAATTGTTCTGCAATTTTCCTAGCCAAAAAGAATTAGTCGAAGCCATTATGGGGCTCTTGCCATGGTAAAAAATAAAAACCTTTCCGTTCTCATTTTACCTAATTTTTTACTTAGTCTTTTACTCCTATCAAACTTTCGGCTATTAGATGATTCCGCTAACTTTAGCCATTTGTTATTTGCATTTTTGTTGTTTATTACGGGAAGCATATATTATTTGCTCCTCCCAAATCTTAAAATCACAAATTTATTTTTATTCTTGATGTATGCCATTCAATGGGTCATACTTCTCTTGTTATCTGAAGGAAGATTTTTCTTTTCCATCGGAAGGATATTAATGGTTGTTATCCCTAACTTGCTTTTTTCTTTCTTTTCCCACTTTTTCCTTTTGAACGTACAAGACGACTATCCTAAGCTTAAAAAGTGGCTCTATATATTGTCCTTTCCCGTAGGGATTAGCCTTCTAACATTCATTCGGTCATTACAGCTTTTTTATTATCTCTTGCTTTTGGCAACTTTGATTTGCTGTATCCATCTTTCCCACAAATATAAAACTAAGCAACGAAGCACGTTAAGGCAATACCAAAAAGTCCTACTGATTACTTTCCTAGCTTCCATCCTTCCGTTTGTCGTGACTTTTACCCTTCTCCGAAACTATATTACACCTTCAAATCTTGCTTATTCTATTCATTTTTTAATACTCCTTCCCGTGATGGTAGGGTATCTCATTTATAAAAAGGAAATGATACAAATTAGTTTTAGTGCGACTTTTCTTTTACTAAGAATCTTTGCATATGCCCTCATCACACTTGTGGGAGTGACTCTTTATATCAATAACCCTAACATAATTTTATCCGATTACATCAACTTTCTAGTATTTATTATTTTGTTTATGACAGTCCGTGAATGGATTAACAATTACGCTAAAAATATTCACTTCAAAAAAATTTTGAAAAATAAGGGTTTGTTCAACAAAGAAAAAGTGGAGTTATTAGCAATTTCCAGCTATGATAATTACCTTTCCAATTTTGGCACGTTTATTGAAACGTTTATACAAAAAATTATCCCGACGGAAGGTTTTTTGCTGGTCTTAAACGAGCATGAGCACTATTCCATTTTAAGAAAGAGTGGCGTATTCCGTAATTATCGGCTAAACCCTAAAGATTTCAAAGCTGTAAAGCGGATAGATAGAACCATTAAGCTCATGAATGATACGTATTTATCCTTCCCCCTTGTTGATCGAAAACTTTCCTTTTATGGTTGGCTTGTAATGGGAGGAAGAAAAGATAAGAAAAACTTCACGAACTTTGAGTTGGAACAGATACACAAATTTAGCCAGTTTACTTGCGAATTATTAGTCGTATCCAAAAACCTTCACGAAAATATGCGAAACCGTCCTCAATTTTCAGTCGCTCCCCAAGAAAATTACCTAAACTTGCAACTTTTTCATGAGTTGGACAAATTACAAAAAAATTTGTCTCACTACCTTCATGATGATATTTTGCAAAATATTTTGGCACTTCGACAAATGTTTAACTTAATGAATCCCAAAGACCCCGCCATTAATGAACTTTCCAAAGAAATTTTTTCCCAAATGGAGGTTTCCTTGCGAAATAAAATGTTTGACCTATATCCCACGACACTTGATGAACTAGGATTTGTCCCTAGCATAACCGCACTCTGCACTAGAATCGAAAAAATGTCGGTCGGGCAGCCTAACTTTAAATTCAATATAATTGCAACACATGACTTTTCTGTTCCTAATTGGTTAAAATTTCCCCTCTTTCGGACGGCAAAGGAGCTTATCAATAATGGGGTCAAACACGCAAATGCACAAAACATTACCATTGAACTTGAAAGAAATAGGAGGCATGTCTATTTGACGATAAAGGATGATGGAATCGGGTTTGATGTAGAAAACTATGTCAAAGTTGCCACTGAAAAAGGAAGTATCGGACTGTTATCCATTCAAAAAGATATTTCCTTGATGGGAGGAAATTTAAGTATTAAGAGTATTATAAATGAAGGGACAAGCATTAAAATTGAAATACCAATCAAAAAAACTGCAAGGGGGTAATGATATGGAACTGATTTTATTGGACGACCACCCGATTTTTGCAAGAAGCTTACAACTCGCATTAAGAACCCATGGTGTTAAAGCGAAGGCGGTCATCAAACTGACAGAATTGTATGAAGCCTTGGAGGTTTCCGTTCCCGATATTCTACTGTTGGATATTAGCATGGGCAAGGACAATGGACTAACCATTGGGGAAGAACTGCTAAATAAATATCCTCATTTAAAAGTTATATTTCTTTCAGGTTACGATTTAGTGGAATACCATAACAAAGCAAAAAAAATGGGGGCAAAAGGGTTTCTTAGCAAAAATATTGATGTAGAAGAGATGTTGGAAAAATTAAGATTAGTGATGATGGGAGAAAGTATTTTTTCTAGCAATCATTCCGATTCTGATATTTTGACAAATCGAGAAAAGGAAATATTAAGATTTATCGCTAAGGGGATTACTCAAAAAGAAGTAGCAAGAGAACTTGGGATTAGCCTTCGTACCGTGAGCAATACCATCGGCATGATTTACGAAAAATTTGATGTTAACAACTCCATCGAAGCTATTCACCGTGGCATGCAATTAGGAATAATTGACCGGCCTATTTAAAAAAACAAGTCTCGGAAATTAATTTCGGGGACTTGTTTTTCATTACCAATATTCTAACCGACGTGGATTGACTAGCACATCAAACGCATATGCCAATTGTTTGAAGGTAGCAGGCGATACGATTTGTTCCAGTTCTTCTAAGTTTAGCTTTCCGTTTTTGACTTCTTGGATTAACTCCCAGATTTTTTCATGGTTCATAGTAAATCCTCCTTATTTCATTTTCTGCTTCTTAAACTGATTATACTGTAAAATACTATTTAATCCTATGGGTATTTTGTGCAATTTTGCAACGAAACTTCGAATTTTGTCAATATTCTATCAGATAAAGCAGTTTTGTCAACCGCCCCACAAGATAAATTAGTATGGCCATCCCAATGACAACGCTCAATCCGACTAACCCTAGAAAAAATTTAAAGTTCAGGGATTTTATCATCTTCATTTCTACACCTCATATTTTTAACTATTATATCATATTATAAAGAAAAACTTAACCGCATTTTTGAAGCGGTTAAGCTAAATACATTACTTAATGTATCAGTCGTACAAATTAATCCATCAGTATGTACCCTGCCATTAATAGCCGGAAATTGTACAGTTTATTATAAAAGATGGCAACTATACAAATGAATATATTTCCTAGTCCTACTTGGATATTAACCCATGATTCTGTTTGAAAAGGAATTGGAACCAAATAGATAATACTCCATATTTCATTTAATCCAGACCCTATGATAACCATAACGATCGTTCCTAAAAAATCTTTTCTCACAAGAGGGATTATCCACGAAAAAAAGATTAAGCTCCAACAAAATCCGGAATATTTTTTTCTTTTCATCAATGTGATAGGGTGAAAAAAGTAATTTTTCTCTGTACTACGCACCAGGAGCAAAGCTCCAGCTACCACTACCAACTCTCGTTATATTTGCAGGTACACCTAACAAACTAGTTCCGACAGTTAAGTTGCCCCTTATCTGAATCGTGATGTTCCTACGATTATTTGAAAATGAGTGCCACCAATCAATTTGGCTCCAGCTCCTAAAGGGCTCCCAGCCAGTAAGAGTAGCGGTAAACGAATAAGGTGCCCTATTGGCAAATTGACGAATTGCAGTCGAGTCATCCAAAGTCCAGCTATACCTCGTAGTAGCAACTAATCCCCCCAGCCAATAAGTACCTGCACTTGTATTAACATTAAATCCAGTTGCTGTCGTCGTCCAGTTAGTAAAAGTGTGAACCCCCAAATGTCGAGGTTGTACTAGCCTCCCCTGTTTTCCTAAAAAATTTTCTTCTTCACTGATTGTAAAAGAATCCCCTAGATTAAATCCATCTTTGGTATCCCAAAGGAATTGTTTAGCCTCTTCTACTGAATTCAGTTGTAAAAAAGTCAATTCTTCCTTTAATTTAGGGTTATTTAATGCCTCCAAATCAATTTCAATTTGAATTCCATTTTCTTCTGCCCATCGTATAACCTCTATAACTTCATCTGGTAACTGATACGCATCGAGAGTATACGTTGCCACTGTTTCTGATGCAGGAGAAGCATTTGCCGCGATGTAAGGTGTCAACGTGCTTACTCCAGCGATAACTCCAACCGCTAGTAAAACCTTTGGTGCGAACACTTTTAATTCTTTTAATAAGTTACCGAACATATAAATTCCTCCCATGGAAAAGCCAATAATATTTTCTTAGATGACATTCTGTTTTGCTATAACTTAATTATACAGACAATAACTACCTAATGATATGAGTATTTTACGCAACATCTAACACCTATTTATAGAGGTGTAACGTGGTAAAATACTTTAAATAAGTAGTAGAACATTAATATGGGTTCTGAGGTTTTTTCAAATATTAATGTTTGTCTCCAAAGTCGGAATATCAGTTATGTGGCAATGTTAAAAGTTAATGTGATAAATTTCAAATCCAGCAGGGGTAGTTATCACAATCGTATAGGAATTTCGAGAAACTTGATACATGCTTACATCCATTACCTCCCAGGACTCAAGATTAAAAGTAGCTAGGACTTGTGAAATAACCTCCCCAGATAAGTTGTATTTACTAAACAAGAGTTCCATCCGATTGAAGGTAATGATATAATTACCATCTACTGAAAGCGTCGTAAATTCACTATCCCCGCTTTGAAGGGGGATTCCTATTGATTCCCTGCTTGCGAGATTTGTAACGATGGCTCCGTTAAGGGGGGGATTCTCTAGCCAGTTGCTTTGATTGATGATAAGGTTTTCACCAATAACCCTATATCTTCCAAGAAAAAAGCCGGCTTCTTGGGTGATTAACTGAAATTCACCAGTTTTTATATTAAAAATTCCATAAAGCCATTGGTTGTCTTCGGAGATAGAACTTCCCGCATCCGCCAGTACTAAAATCCTATTTTCGTCAACAAATTCCTCAATCAGTAGGTTGTAACCCGTATCATTTTGTGCGATAACTTCGACTTCACCAGTCCCAACATTATAGCGAACGATATCTTTGGAAGCTTTCGAAAAAAGTGGGGTACTATAGGCAAATAATTCTCCGTCAATGAACTTAAAAGCGTTCCTGTTCATCTCTTCTTGGAATCCGAGAAATGGGATAAAACCATCAAAGTCAAAATACTCTACCAGTTCTAAATTGTCATTCAATATGAGATGGCGATGATTCCTATCCTCCCACGCAATCATCTCAATTCCCAGATATTCAGCTTGCTCTTCTACGGTTTTATTATCAATCCATTGATCCGTTCGGATTAAATAGAAAAAAACATCTTCCTGTGCTACCCATGCAACAGAATAGCCGTTTTCCAGTTGCCTAACAAACATGACAATCTCATCTTCAGCAAAGGTTTGACTAGCCAAAATTTCTCCCGATTCTAGGTTTAACAAATTAATTTCGGTATCGCCATAGCTAATGGAACGGGTGGGGAAATCACTGGAGTTTTCTGATATATTCCCGCAAGCCCCCAACACAAAAGCAATGGCTAGAAACCCAACCGATTTTATCATTTTCATATGCTTTTCCCCTTTATTGAATTTTTGATTGTACCAATATTTCCTTTGGATTCATATCCAATATATAAGTTACTGGGACGATGGTAGATAAAGTGATAACTCCAAGTGCCACCCAAAAAAACGTTATAATTGTCCTTCCGTCTAAACTAACCGTAAAAAATTCAAGCATTTCTTCAGGTGTTAATTCTTGACCAAAGCCCACCCGCTCGATAAAGGACATGTCCTGCATGATGGGGCGGGAAGCATTTTCCAGCTCCTCTTGAAGCATATTAGTGGTTAAGGCTTCTACTGAAAAATTCGCGACAATAAGCCCCAATGACAGTCCTACTAGGGAAACTGCTACTACCTCTGTGATAATTTGAAGAATCATTTTAGGTTTTCTTTCCCCTAATGCCAAATAAATCCCAAATTCCTGCTTACGTTCCCTAAGGAAAATTAGAATGAGGAGCGATAACACCATTATCATGCCACCACTGCTAATCCATAATATTTGGTTAAATAACCCATTAAGGTTATTGGTCGCTTCAATCATAGGACGAAAGATTCCGGATAAACCTTCATCCAACCGATAATGAGAAGGTAAAATGCGGTCTGCTGATTCCATGAACGGTTCGATGCTATCAAGATCTTCAAGTACCCAAAGCGGAACAATTGTATGCGACCTCCATCGAAACGCTTCTGCTACTTCTTGCTCGGTACCAAACACTTGGGTGCGTCGCTCCATTCCACTTGCCAAATCACTTTGCATTTGATGTATCCGCCAATTTGGGGTAATAAACATATTTACCAACTGCTGGTGTTCTTGTATCGCAGGGTCGTTAGGACGCAATACCCTCGTGATTTCAAATATTCCCACAATTTGAAATGAATAAGCAACACTCTCATGATTAAAGTACGGATGGCTCCAGATTTCCTCGTCATTTAAACCTGTAAAACCACCTTCTGGCACTACCGCCCCTTCGGGAAGTTGAAATACCGGAACAAATGACTGCAACTCAATAATGGAATTAACGGACAATCCATTTCTTTCAGCAAATTCCCTCGAAACCAAAAGCGGGGCAATTAAAGAAATCCCATCAGGTGCTACTTCGTCGGCTGTGAATAACCTCCCTTCCGATAATTCATACATTCCACTTTCAACATAAATAATTTCTGGGCGGGAGACACCTAGCACTTCAAATCGGTGAAAGTCTGATCCCTCCCAAAAACTATTGTCTAAATATTCCAACCAATACGGATGATGGTCATAACTTCTAACCCCGTCCCACATGGTATAATCAAAGCGACTGACATATGGCAAATTCCCAATTTCATGCACCAATTCCCTCGTTAAACGTTCCTCTTCCAATTCATCGCTTTCCAAAACCGTACTCATAACAATAGGTAGAGAGCGTTGTAATTGTTGCGTAGTCATGCCAAATGCTTGAATGACAAGGAGCGAACTTGCAACTAAGAATCCCAATATGGCGACTGCGACCATTAAGGAAGTAGAACGACCCTTGAAACGGCTGATGTTTATGAAAATACGTCTATTTAATTTCATTATCTTTCCCTCCGTTAAAAAAATAGCCCCTGCCTGAGCCAGGGACTAATTTACTGCGTTTAAAAACCTAAACGTGATGTTGTAAGATTTACTGGTGCAGTGCTCTGTGGGGTGTGAATTGTAATTCCATTTGATGGTCCCCATGCAGAAGTATTAAGGATATGCAACTGTCCCCCTTCGACAAAATAGTGACGCACGCGGAATCGCCCAACATTTGCAGTACGCACTCTTCCCCATGCTCGAGATCCGCTAATATTCCCAGTAACACCGTGCTGAGACTCAATAAGGGAAGCTTCCGCTGAATGATTTGCCACTCCCGCACCCACGCCAAATACAACAGCTACCGCCATTGCTGATAAAACTTTCTGCCATTTCTTCATGCTATTCCTCCTCGTATAGCCAATATTTTTAATTAAGACTTCACTTTTTGCTATAATTAAATTATAAAAGAAATCGCTTTCTAGTGAAATGAGTATTTTACGCAACTTGTTTTTTTTCCATAACTCCAGTTCTTCGATGGCGGGTTTCCCCATGCCTTAACAGAAACGCTCTA
>WRGF01000107.1 GCA_009787345.1 Turicibacter sp. | reverse complement strand
CTTCTAAACTTTACGCTAGAAAAGTCTAAAATTCCTTAAAACAACATAATTTTTCATTTTATTACCAAAATATTCCCTTCATAAATCCGCCGTGGCTTCTTCCCAGTCCCGTAGGATTACATCATATTTATCTCTCGGCTCCTGAGAAGTAGATGGCATGGCAAATGCATAAATTCCATAGTCTTCCATAGGGTTAATGACTAAAAATGGACGGTCTTTCCCTGACTTTTCATCTCGGCAACTCCATATCCAACCCTTAGTAAAATTCTCTCTCATAATCCTCACGAATCACGACTCCCCCTTCGTACCATGCTTGCAAAACCTCTAGTTCCTTATCGGTCGGCCTCATATAAAAATAAGTATTATGCAAAAGTTCCAAAGTATCCAACCGGTCGGCATTTGGCATATTTTCAATAAGGTCAATAATATCCTGTGGCTTCACAACGATCAGCTCCTTACTTTCATTCTAACACTTACTCTCATAGTATGCAATTTTCGTATAAAACTTTACCTCCTAGCCCCTCGCCGGACTTTCAGCTGCTTGCCTTTGACAGTGGTGGTCCGCATGGCTTCGAGGACTTGGCGGCCCTTTCCATTAAGGATTTCCACGTCGGTGGAGTGGTCCAAAATCGTGATGATTCCGATGTCATCGGCGGTAATCCCGTCAATTTTGGCGATGGCGCCCACGAAATCCACGGCGCGGAGTTTCTTTTTCTTGCCGCCATTGAAATTCAACTTGAAGATTTCTTTGGATAACTGCTCCCTTTTATCCGTTTTTGGAAGCGTCCCTTGCTGGATTTTCTTCTCGAACTGGGATTTTTTTTGCCGGACTTCCTCGCTGGTCGGAGCGAAAACCCGGTCGAGGGAAAACCCGATGTAATCTTCGATTTCAGAAATCCGCCGAACGTCCCGGGTGGTTGCCAACGTGATGGCTTTTCCCGACTGACCTGCCCTTCCAGTACGGCCCGCCCGGTGGACATAGGCTTCTTTTTCCAATGGGATGTCAAAATTGATGACATGGGTGATGTGGGAAATGTCAATACCGCGGGCTGCCACATCGGTGGCTACTAAATAACGGAATTTCCCCCTTCTGAAGGCATCCATGACACCAAACCGTTGGTCTTGCTCCATGCCTCCGTGAATCCGTTCAACTGGCAAGCCATCATCGGATAACTGGCGGTAAACATCCTCTACGTTTTCCTGTGTCCGGCAAAAAATAATGGCGCTATCAGGACTTTCAAAAATAAGCAAATCCTTTAGCATCTCCACCTTATCGCCTTTGGCTTCAAGCACTTGATGGGTGATGGTGTTGGCGGTGACTTCCTGTGCCTTGATTTGCACCTCGGCGGGATGGTTCATGTGGCGCTGGCTCAGGCGGGCGATGTCCTCGGGGAAGGTCGCGGAGAACAAAAGGGTGACCCGCTCCTTCGGCAAGCATTTGATGATGGCCTCCACTTGCTCCAAAAAGCCCATGTTCAGCATTTCGTCCGCCTCGTCGATAATCAGGTAGCGGATCTTTTCAAGGGAGAGGGTTTCCCGCTGGATGTGGTCAAATACCCGTCCCGGTGTGCCGACGACGATGTGGGTCCGTTGCTTTAAGACAGCCTGTTGGATGCGAAAAGGCGATTTTCCGAAAATTGCTAAGGCTTTCAGTCGCTTGAATCGTCCAATATTGGTCAAATCTTCGCTGACTTGTTGGGCCAGTTCGCGGGTCGGTGTCAAAATCAGGGCTTGGGGCTTGTTTTCATTCCACTCCACCAACTGGCATAAAGGAATCCCAAAAGCTGCTGTTTTCCCGCTTCCCGTCTGGGATTTCACCGTCACGTCCTGATGGCTTAAAATCAGGGGGATGACCTGTTGCTGGACTTCCGTTGGGGTTTCATAAGAAAGCCCCTTGATGGCCTTTAAAATGTCGTCACTAAGCCCGTAATCTGAAAATTTAGGTTCACTCATATCGTCGATGTCCTCCTATAATCTGCTTTAAAGCGTTCCCTGTCTGCTGGACTTCTTCAAGAGTGGTGGATTTCCCGAAAGAAACCCGGATAAATGTCTTGGCCTCGGGGGCAGTTTTCCCGATGGCAATCAATGTATGGGACGGAGCTTCCATGTCCACATGGCAGGCACTGCCGGTTGCCACCATAATCCCTTGCCGGCTCAAATGAAGCATGGCGTATTGCCCTTCCACACCAGGGAGGGTGAGCCCCAGGATATGGGGAAGGGCTTGCACGGTAGTCCCGGCTTCCATAGCCCAGTCCCCTAATATCTCCAGGAGCCGCTGCCTAAGGTTCAAAACACGTCCATATTCAGCATTCATTTCCCCAAGCCGTTCCTGGGTTGCCGTAACAAAAGCCACGATGGCGGGAAGGTTGACCGTGCCGGGGCGAAATCCCATCTCGTGGGTCGTGCCGGGAATGGGAAGAATCCGCTTAATGTCGGGGTTCAAATAACAAAGCCCGGTCCCTTTAGGCCCATAAAGTTTGTGGCTGGAAGCGGAAAGGCTGTCCACGTTCAGGGCCTGCACATCAATGGGAATTTTCCCGAAGGCTTGGATGGCATCGGTGTGAAAAAGCACCCCCCGTTCCTTCAAGAGAGCACCGATTTCAGCAATAGGCTGGATGGCACCGATTTCCGAATTGACCAACTGGATGGTCGCCAGCACCGTATCGTCCCGAAGGCTTGCCTTGACGGCTTCCAAGGAAACAATGCCATTGCCATCAACCGGTAAAAAAGTCACCTCATAACCGGATTGCTCTAATTTGTGGAGGTAGTTGCGGATGGAAGCGTGCTCAACTTGCGTGGAAAGAATGTGGCGACCCTTTTTCGAGGCTAATAACGTGTCAATCGCCAACATATTGGACTCCGTGCCACCGCTGGTGAAAACCACCCCATGGGGATGCCCATTTATACTTTGTGCCAGTTGCCGCCGGCAGTGCTCCAATAATCCAGCCGCCATCGCACCGCTGTCATGGACACTCTGGGAGTTCCCCAATACATGGCGGGCCGTATCTGTATATGCCTGCAAGGCCGTTTCACTCATGGGAGTCGTTGCCGCATGGTCTAAATAAATCATAAAAATCCACCTCTTATCCAAAAGCGTGGCAATCCCGTCTGTCAAAATTGCCTATCTCATCTAATTGTAACAGTTTCCAAGGGCTTTGAGAAGTCCTGTGGCAACGGTTAATTACAAGGAAGTGTGCCATACTATGATTAAACCCGCATATCACTTGAAAATAACGCAAAAAAAATGTAAAATAGAGGTCAAGGCTTAGTTTTACCAGAAGGAGTGAACGTTCGTGCCACAAACCGACATATTAATTATTGGAAGCGGTGTCGCTGGGTTGGCTGCCGCTTCAAAAATCATATCCAAGAGCGTCACTATTTTAACGAAAAAAGATGCCAGGCAAAGTAATTCCATGCTGGCTCAGGGCGGGATTGCCGCTGCCATGAGCCCGGGCGACCACTGGCAGGAGCATTTGGAGGATACCCTTGTGGCGGGGTGCAACCTAAATGACGAAAATGCCGTGCGGATGATGGTGCAAAGCGGTCCTGTTTTTTTGAAGGAATGGATGACGAAGGGCTTCCCTGTTGACCGGGATGGCTTCAACAAAATCCGTCTTGGAAAAGAAGGGGCTCACCGCAAGCGCCGGGTGCTTCATGCGGGCGGGGACCAGACCGGGAAGATTTTTACGGAAACGATGCTAAAAAACCTGGCTCCTAATGTCAACATACTGGAGAACTTAATGGCGGTTGACCTTATCGTTGAGGATGGGGAGTGCTTAGGTGCCATGGTCAAGGATGAAACAGGGAAAAACATCCCTTATTTTGCCGGCACCACCATTTTAGCAACAGGTGGCATCGGCGGCCTTTATGAAGCCAATTCCAATAACGCAACCATATCAGGGGACGGGATTGCCATGGCTTACCGGGCAGGCTGCCAGCTTGAAAACCTGGAGTTCGTCCAATTCCATCCGACCCTTCTTTTTACCGATAATCAGGGGCGGGGACTGATTTCTGAGGCCGTCCGGGGCGAAGGTGCCATCCTCGTCAATGAAAACGGGGTTAAAATCATGGAAGGTGTGCATCCCATGAAGGATTTGGCCCCTCGTGACGTAGTGGCCCGTGCTTTATTTTCCCACATTTTAAACGGGGAATCCATCTTTTTGGATATTTCCATGATTGATGGGTTTGAGGACCGGTTTCCTGCTATCACCAAGCTTTGCCAGGAATTTGGGGTGGACTTGAAATCACAGCGCATTCCCGTAGCTCCAGGTGCCCACTTCCACATGGGTGGCATTAAAACCGATACCGCTTCCCAAACTAATATCAAGCACCTATACGCAGTAGGGGAGGTTGCCTGCCAAGGAGTCCATGGGGCGAACCGCTTGGCCAGCAACTCCCTTTTAGAAGGCCTTGTCTTTGGAAGCAGGTTAGGCGCCTACCTTGAAAATAAAATAATCGACAGGCCCGCCATCCACGAGATTCCAACTACCGAAGCCCAAATAGCAGACTTGCTAAATCCACAGGAAATCAAGCATTTGATGACGGAAAAAGTAGGGATTGTCCGGACTGGGGAACAGTTGCTGGAAGCCATCCATTGGTTTGAACGTTACTTGAATGAGGATGTGGACGCGACCGCGCTTTCTAGGGAGCAGTTGCAAGTTTGGAACATGTTGACGGCGGGATGGTTGATTGCCAAGGCCGCCCTGGACCGAAAAGAGAGCATCGGGGCACATTTTATGGAGGACAGTTTATGAACCAATTAAAAGCAAAAAAAGCGATTGAATCCTTTTTACTGGAAGACCTTGGGGAGCAAGACCTTTCCAGTTCCATCTTTGATAAAGACGCTGAAGGAGTCGGTACGTTCGTAGCGAAAAGCGATGGCGTGCTTTCCGGCGTGCAGATTATTGAATGGGCTTACCAGTTGCTCGGGGGCAACTTTTCAGTCAAGTATGGCAAAAAGGATGGCGATTCCCTGAAAAAAGGTGACATTATCGCCACCGTCAAAGGAAGCATCCCGACGCTCTTGATGGGCGAGCGGGTTATTTTGAACCTCATGCAGCGGATGAGCGGCATTGCCACCCTGACAAAGCGGGCAGTGGACCAGTTGAATTCCGGGGTGACTCAAATTGCCGATACGAGGAAAACCATGCCAGGGCTTCGGCAGTTTGACAAGTACGCAGTCACTTGCGGCGGCGGGAAAAACCACCGTTTCGGGCTTTATGACGCGGTTATGCTCAAAGACAACCACATCGCTTATGCGGGCTCCATCGAAAAAGCGGTGGCGGCGGCCCGTGCCAAAGTCGGACACACGGTGAAAATCGAAGTGGAAACCGAAACCGAGGCCCAGGTCGTAGAAGCGGTCAAAGCCGGCGCAGATATTATTATGCTGGATAACTGCCCGCCTGAGGTCATCAAGGAGCGGATTAAATTAATCCCAGCCTCCATCATCACGGAAGCTTCAGGCGGCATTACCCTTGACAATCTTCATACATTTAAAGACTCGGGGGTTGGCTATATTTCCTTAGGTTGCCTGACCCATTCGGTGATGGCACTGGACATTAGCTTTAATTTGGAAGGTGGGACAAAAACATGGACGTATTAAAATTTTTGGGGCAGGCGCTATTGCCTGAGAAATATTATAAGATGAGCAAAGACGAGCTTGAAAACCGGGTGCGGGAAATCAAAGCCCAAATGGGGAAAGAGTTGTTTATTTTAGGGCACCATTACCAGCGGGATGAAGTTTTCCAATTTTCTGATGTGGCGGGGGATTCCTTACAGCTTTCACAAATCGCAGCAAAAAACCATGAAGCGAAGTACATCGTCTTTTGCGGGGTGCATTTCATGGCAGAAACAGCTGACATTTTAGCAAGCGACGAGCAAGTTGTCGTGTTGCCTGACTTAAAAGCCGGTTGCTCCATGGCGGACATGGCAGACATCCATCAAGCAGAGCGTGCCTGGATGAAGCTGCAAGAGCAGTTTGGGGATACCATCATCCCAATTACCTATGTGAACTCCACTGCTGCCATCAAGGCTTTCTGTGGACGCAATGGCGGGACTACCGTTACTTCTTCCAATGCGAAAAAGGTCGTGACCTGGGCATTTACCCAAAAAGAGCGGATGTTATTCCTTCCCGACCAGCACTTAGGGCGAAACACCTCTTATGACCTGGGAATCCCACTGGAACAAATGGCGATTTGGGACCCGAACAAGGACGAACTGGAATTTGAAGGCAACTTGGAAGATGTCAAAGTCATCCTTTGGAAAGGGCACTGCTCCGTCCACCAAAATTTCACCGTTGAAAACATCGAAACCATTCGTGCAAGCGAGCCGGACCGTACCATTTTAGTCCATCCGGAATGCTGCCGTGAAGTGGTGGAAAAATCCGATTTAAATGGCTCCACCCACTACATCGTGGAAACCATCAAAGCGGCACCGGCAGGCAGCAAATGGGCCATCGGGACGGAAATGAACCTAGTCAAACGCATCATCAAGCAATTCCCCGACAAGGACATCATTTCCCTCAACCCCCACTTCTGCTCATGCCTGACCATGAACCGCATTGACCTGCCCCATCTTGTTTGGGCACTTGAAAACCTAATTGAAGGAAAAGTCGTCAACGAGATTGCTGTTGACAAAGCGACTGCTAAAGATGCAGTGGTGGCACTTGACAGGATGTTGGCTTTGAGTTAAAACTTCAACCCAGGATTAGCCAAATGGACGGCTAATCCTGGGTTTTTTCGTTTTGTCTAAAATTTTCACCAACTTTGTGAAATGTTTGTGCAATCTTCCCGTCCTTCGACAAAAAAACGTTTTTATATGATATGATTAAGGATGATAAGCAACAGCTTCCCTAACAGTTGCTGTCTATTCAAAATATGATTTCTCACACAGCCACTGTGTCAAAATATAAAGGAGGTCAACATGATGTTCAATCTATTTAAGCCGTTTAAAACGCAAGTGCCCCATTGGAAGAACACTGCTAGCAAACAGACGGAAATCCTTCCTGTCCCGGAATATGTCCATTTAATGCTTAGCCAGCACATTGGTGCCCCTTGCCAACCTGTTGTTGAAGTCGGTGACGAAGTGCTAGTCGGGCAATTGGTTGCCAAGAGCGAAGCCTTCGTTTCTGCTCCTATCCATGCCACGGTTTCAGGGATTATCGAAGCCATTGACGAGCAAAAAATCATCATTAAATCGGATGGGAAACAAGCAATCGACCCATCTATCAAGCCACCTACCATCGAAACAGACGAGGACTTCATCCAGGCGGTTAAAACGTCCGGCCTGGTCGGTCTTGGAGGAGCAGGTTTCCCCACTTTCATCAAATTCAATGTGAAGGATAAGAGCCAAATTGACACGCTAATCATCAATGCCGCCGAGTGCGAGCCATTCATTACGTCCGACGCCCGTGAAATCATCGAAAATGCCGCCGATGTGCTCGAAGGAATCCGGGTATTGGCTGATTTTCTTCAGGTAGAAAAGTCCATGATTGGGATTGAGGACCATAATGCGGAAGCAATAAATGTGCTGAACACTCAAATTTCGGGCAATGCTGCTTATAAAAATATCCACATCCAAATCCTGCCTCCGAAATACCCGCAAGGTGCGGAGAAAGTGTTGATTGAATCTTGTACGAAGCGAATCCTGCCATTAGGGAAATTGCCTAGCGATGTAGGGGTTGTCGTGTCCAACGTTTCTTCCATCGGCTTCTTGGGACGCTACCTAAAAACGGGGATGCCTCTGGTTACCCGCCGTTTGACCCTTGATGGCGGAGCAGTTAAAACCCCTAAAAACATCCTAGCCCCTATCGGGACACTGGTTAAGGACCTCGTTGAATTTGCAGATGGTTATCAGCAACCTCCTGCAAAAATCCTTTCAGGCGGACCAATGATGGGAATGCCACTGGATAGCGATGAAAAGCCAATTACAAAACGGTCAAATGCTATCACAATTTTCAGTCCCGTACAGGCGATGGAGCATGAGGAACTGGAATGTATCCGCTGTGCCCGTTGCGTGGATGCCTGCCCGATGAGCCTAATGCCAGTTTCTATCGACCAAAATGTCCGCCAAAACAATCTGGAAGCCCTTAAAACTTTAGATTTGAACGCATGTATTGATTGCGGGCTTTGCTCATTCGCTTGCCCTTCTAAACGTACCCTAGTACAAAACATCCGTGTAGGGAAAAATATGCTCCGAGAAGCTGAACAAGGAGGGAAAGCCTAATGAAAAAATTGCTAACTACAGCTGCTCCCCACATCGTATCGCCCCTTAAAACCAACCACATCATGCTGGACGTCATCATCGCCCTCATGCCGGTACTTATTGCGGGAACCATCATCTTCGGCATCCGGGCATTGCTAGTGACAGCGGTATCTGTCGTTACTTGTGTCCTATCCGAGTTCCTCTACCGCAAAGCCATGAAAAAACGTAACACCCTCGGCGACCTGAGTGCCGTCGTCACCGGAATCATCCTCGCTTTCAACATGCCGGCCCACTTGCCCCTTTGGGCGACAGCCTTGACCGCAGCCTTTGCCATCATCGTCCTGAAGGAATTATTTGGCGGCCTTGGCTTCAACCCAGTCAACCCTGCGATGGGTGGCCGTGCCGTCCTTCGGATTTTCATGGTGGTCATGCTCGGTTTGCCGATTTATGCCCAGCTCAATCCAGGGCTGACCTTCGATGCCGTCGGTACGGCAACCCCAATGGTTTACCAACTTGCCGGCGACTACGAAATGGTGCCATCTTATTGGGAACTTTTCCTCGGCCTTCGCTTCGGGACCATCGGTGAAACCAGCAAAATCGCCCTCCTCATCGGCGGCCTTTACCTCATGTACAAAAAAGTCATCACCTGGCACATCCCCGTCACTTACATCGCTTCCATCTTCGTTTTCGCCTTCATCCTAGGACAAGACCCGCTCTTTAACATCCTGGCGGGCGGAATTTTCCTCGGCGGCTTCTTCATGGCAACCGACTACGCAACTTCCCCAATGACTAAGACGGGCAAGGTGGTTTATGCTATTGGGATTGCTTTGATTACAATGGGCATTCGGGTGTTCGGTGAATTCAACGACGGGATTGCTTTCGGGATTATCACCATGAACTTATTGGTCCCATTCATCGAAAAACTAACCAAACCAAAAGCCTTTGGCGTTGGTATGAAGGAGGGAGCTAAATAATGGCTGAAATCACGTTTACATTCCCATTCACCATTCCTACTTTAATTGTTGCAATTGTCGCTTACCTTGCTGCAACCCCACTTATTACAAAGCGCTTCAACCAAAATATCCTTTATATTATTTGGGCTGTGATTGCCGTCGTATTTGCCTTTAGCTTTACCATCGGCTACGGGCTGCGTTTCCTACTTGGAGTCGGTATCATGATGGCAACCCGCATGAGGATCAACCAAAAAGGCGTCCTTCGCGAGGTATTAATGCTCATCATCACGTTAGTCGCTGCCATGCTCTTTGTGGGCTTGAGGTAAATCACGCTAAAAGCCATTACCCTTAAAAGTTCCATCCTGCAAGGCTTCTACTGGATGTTGGTCTGTACCGTCACCAGTTTTGCCACCGTCATTTTGATTAACCGGAATTTCGGGTACGAGCACATTGATTGCTTCTCGCTATCTCAAGTTTGATTTCCGTCTTTTTACAACCTACTATCGGGGCTTGGGCCACGGCTGATTTACGAACGGAAAAAAATGGAAAAAAGAATATTTTTCCTTCACTTCATCACTCTTATTGAATAAATCTTCTATTTTATTGGGGAA
>WRGF01000106.1 GCA_009787345.1 Turicibacter sp. | reverse complement strand
AGTGGGCTGGATATCATCAGTCCCAATGTTGGGCAGTTTTCAGGGGTTGCCGTCATCGCCGGCGGGTTCATTTTTGGCCTTGGCATCATCATGGCGGCCGGTTGTGCATCTGGTACTTGGCAACGTGCGGGTGAAGGGGCTTTGACAGGGTGGATTGCCCTTGTAACATTTATGCTCATGAGCGCCATGATGCGGACTGGTCCATTAGGGGAATTCAGCTCCTGGGTCCAGGGAATCCATTGGGGGACCAGCAACTCCATCTCCCAGGCAACAGGTATCCCGCAGCTAGTATTGGCCACTGTTTTTACCGCCGTTGTCTTGGTTTTGGTTGTAAAGGAGCTGAAAAAGCCTAAATTCAAGGTGCCCCGTCCCAAGCCCAAGAAAAAAGGGATCGACCATATCCTCTTTGAGAAAAGATGGCATCCCTTTATCACCGCTATTTTAATTGGTGTGATTGGAACCATCGCTTGGCCGCTAAGTGCAGCAACCGGGCGAAACGCGGGGCTTGGCATAACCACGCCAAGTGCTAATATCCTTCAGTTTTTAGTAACGGGGGACATGGCATTCATCAATTGGGGAGTTTTCTTGGTAGTGGGCATCATGCTCGGGTCTTTCATTTCTTCCAAGCGAAGCAATGAATTCAAAGTCCGGATTCCCGATCCCAAGCAGGCCATCAACAGTGCAGTTGGCGGGTTGGTCATGGGATTTGGCGCAAGCCTTGGGGCGGGTTGCAACATCGGGACCGCCTTGGTACAGACCGCCCAGTTCAGTTTCCAGGGATGGGTTGGGTTCTTGTTCATCATGTTTGGTGTCTGGACGGGCTCTTATTTCGTTTATATCCTCCCGAAACAGCGCCAAAGCCGCAAAATTGATTTGCAATTATCACAAAATTAACAAACTTAAGGAGGCCAAAACTATGGCAGCTACATTGAATGCAATCGGAAAATCTTGCCCACTTCCCCTAGAGGAGACGAAAATCGCAGTCGAAAAAATCGAGGTCGGGACTGAACTTACCATCAACTTCGACTGTGTCCAGGCGACGGAAAACATCCCCCGCTGGGCAGCAGCCGAAGGGCACGAAATCACAAACTTCGAAGCGACAGACGACGGGGTCTGGACGATTTCCCTGAAAAAAGGGGCTTAATTCGTAGATATAAAAATGGACAGTTTGCAAAATTCGCAAACCGCCCATTTTTTATTTGACTTTAAACCGCTCACCTAATTGGAAAGCCCAGCCATCGGGTAAATCTGTCGGCATTAACCGTTCCCTCCAATAGTCAAAATCAGAAGAATACCGTTTATCGCTAGGTTTTCGTTCAAAGCAATTATAATACTCACGCAAGGAGCAGACATCCTTTTGAATGAGCAACGCTTCTACGAGATTTCGATGGTCAAAAAGCTGGCAATCGGTGATAATCTTTTGTTTGCCTACCCCACGCAGTACCAACTCCCTGATTTCAAAACAGCGCCGCATATTCTTTACAACCAGTTGAAGTTCCGAGTAAGTTAAATTTATAACTGCGTTCCTGCCCCGGTGGGCAACGTATTGGTTCCTAGCGTTTTTGACGGCGTTGATTGCCCTGCGATACTCCTTATTTTCACGTATCAACTGTATTTCCTCTAAGACCAGCCGCTTTTGCTCAACTGTAAAATTTTCAGATGGTTCATGATTATCAATATCCGTCCGGAGCTTATCCACGACTACATCCAATTCTATCTGCATTCGGGATTTTTCATCGACGACTTTATCAAACAAAAGGTACGAAGCTTGCAAGGCAATGCTCTCCCATAAGAGGGCTTGATATTCCCCAATGAACAAAACATGCTCCCTGATGTCGACCCCTTTCCTTTCTGACAATTGGATGAAATTAAATAACCCTTCAGCCAAAGCTCCTTTTTTCACTAACTCAATGATAAGCGATCCAAATTCATCAAGTGTTTCAACACGTTGTCCCATTACTCCATCGCCTTCACTTTCTCCTCGATAAAGACAATTTCTGATTCATCCAACCCATATTTTCGATAAAGCTGTTGGTCGATTTCAGGGATAGATTTTGACCAGTCGATGTCGGATTGTGGGGTGAAATCTTGAAGGGGAACTTTAGACCATGTACCCTTTGATTGATTATTATGTGTTGTTTTCATAATGCCCAGCATAGCACGGCTAAATTTAGTTTTAATATATCTCAATAACGCTTCTGCTTCACACTTTCTGTCAAACTCTCCTAAACTAACAAAAGTCTGATTATGCCCGATTTGCGGATTCCCAATTATAGGTAAAGAAATAACCTCTCCGAATGCTCCACTTCCATTAGCTCCTGGGACAAATACTTTCCATTTGTCAAGGTTTTTATGTGAAGCGATATATTTGCGCTTTATAAACCTGAATGCCCTTACTCCATTTATTCGTCCATAGATTTGGACAAATTCATTATCATCAGGTAAAGATTCCGTAAAAACCTCAGGATATCTTTCAAAAACACTGGAAGCTATCGCTTTAGCATGTGAATCGTCTGTTCTCCCAATTAAATTTGGGTTTTCTTCAAACATTTTTTCGGAAAAACGGTAGCTATCTGGACTGAAAACCAATGAACTTAAGTATCTATCAGTATTTTGCCGCACCTTGTGATAAACACGCCGTAGATGTTCGTACGGTATAAATGTATCAATCGGTTCAAAGAATTGGTTAGCATCCCGATACAAGACTACTATCCCGCCTTTTATGTCAATATTCGGAAAAATTTCAGTGCTTCTTGAATTGAAATATGCTATTTTTATACGTTCATCACTGAGCATTTTTTTGTTCCAGACTTTTGGTGTTGCCCCTTGATTAGAGAGAAATCTGGCAGGTGTGATTAAGCAATATTTTTTCGAAATTACTTCTGCCAAATCATAAAAAAGATGATAAAGTGGATTCGATTGATTGTTCTTGCCAACATTCTCCTCCTGATAAGGCGGGTTCCCTATCACCACATCAAACTTCATACCAAACCACTCCTCCACCTTTTGTTTCGCCACTTCATTGCCCGCTTTGACCAACGGCACCAAATCTAATTGCCTGATGTTTTTGCCCTGTTGCCGTTCGCCCGCAAAGCCGTACACGTAGTTTTGGGCAATTTTAGCGATGATTTCTGTTGGCGCCAGTCCGAACACTTGATGGTTCAAAATATGCCGCAATCGGGCATTTTTATCGGGGATGGCTCCTTCAATCCCAACAAACAAGCGCTTCACCAGTTCTGCCAAGTATAAGCCTGATTTCGTGTACAAATCCACGAATTTCACGTTGGGATTTGCAAAAATCTGTGGATCTTCCTTCTCCATCAAGTCTAACATCATCTTCACAATCCGTTTTGGGGTGAAAATTTGATTTGTTTTTTGAGGTGGGATATAATCAAAAATATCTTCCGTCAACTTAGGATCAAAGTAATTGGCTAAAGCTTCTTTTTTGTTTAGGAACTCTTCGATGGCAGTGTCAAAGGTGGGGGCATCAAACAATCCTTTGACTTCTACTGCGTTGCCCTTGTCATCATTAATCACCATCCCGTCCCGCAGCTGCTTGAATTGTGTAATGCTGATGCCTGTCAGTTCCTCGAAGGCAGTGGCATTGACGTAATGGTCAAAGTTGGCAAGGGTCAAGTCACGGTCGCCGTATGCCATAATAAAACTAGGAATAGTTCTGGCAAAGCCCCGAAGCCGTGAACGCACATCCTCCATGGCAGTGTTCGCCTTTTTCTGTTCTTTCTTTTGGACTTGGGCATGGACGATTTCCTCTTTTTGGGCTTCAATGGTTTCCGTCACTTTTTCCGTCAGTTTTTGGGCGAAAGCAGTGGTAGCTTCCGCGATTTCTTCCTGCATTTGATCCAGTAATTCGGCTTTTGCTTCAGGAACTAATGCTTCCGCTATTTTTTGATTGAAATTTTCCTCGATGTGGCTTTTTTCAATTTCCAGGATCATGGCTTCTTTTTTTGCGACTTCTTTGATGGTTGTTTCCGCCTGGCGGATGATATTTTTTTGTTGGTGGGCGGTGATAGCGTTGCCGACTGTCCCGGATAAATCTTTTATAACCTGCGGCGTAAAGACGGTGTTCGTAGCGTTTTTAGCGAAGGTTTCAGCAATTTTTTCCACTTGTTTTTTTGGAAGTTCTTTTGCTAAGGACTCCTGGATTTTTTTAATGTCCTCTGCTTTAGGGGCATAAACTTTAGCTCCAAATACGGCTTCCGTGGTATTGATGACCCATTCTTTTTCAGGTTCAGCATTCCCAGCCTCATCCACTTGAATATCCTGTGGCACTTCAAGGGGCTTAGTAGCTGGAACAGCTTTACCTTCTTTTTCCTCGGGCAATTTTTCAAGGATATCCATCAGCTGTTTCGGATAGGCGAAGATACCAGAAATATTGTCAAATAATAAATTAGACATAAAGCCGCGGCGTACGACTTCATGGGCTTTCAGGGTATTAGGGATGGTCAGGACTTGGGTGGCATCCAGTTCCATCATTTTTCCGTCCTCGTCCTCGGCAATGACAGGAAAAAAGTTCAAGAGTTGCTTGATATTTTCTTCACGGTCATTTGTCGTATTGTTTTTTCGGCTGTTCAAATTATTAGCAAATTCATCAAAAATTTGTAGGGTTCGCTCGGGGGCAAAATCGAAAATATATGCCGTTTCTTTTTGATAAATAGCTCCATTTTGGGTTTCATAAGTCCAAGGGTTTTGCGCCCTAAATGCCGCTTGCATGTACAGGCTTGGGCTCTTTAAGTTTGAGAGCATCATAACAGCTGTCCATTCAGGAATTGTCACCCCTGTAGTCAATTGTCCCACCGATAACGTGATGGTTTTTTCATGCGTTATGATGGCATTTTTAACTTTATCGTAAGCTTTTTCATTATCATCTTGCTTCCCAACCGCCATGACGATGTGATAATTTTCAAATACCGGATGGGTCTTTAGCATTTTTTCCAAAGCTTGCGCACTAGCCACCCGGTTCAATAGCCAAAAGGTATGCCTTAATTCACTTCGCAATCCAGGCGTTGAAAAGGGGAATTTTTCGTTGGTAGTGAGCCGATCCAGGAATTTCTTAATGTCGCTTTCGTACTTGAAATTTCCTTTGTCGTCAGTGTCGAAGAATTCGTTCAGGTCAAAGGTGTAGTCCAAACCGTTAGTTTCGCCCAGATCTGCTCCTTGATTTACTTTTTCGACAATCATAGAAGATAATTGGTAAGTAAAGAGGCTCAAGGACGGCAGATTTTCATAAGGATTGGCACTTTCCTTGTCCCAATTAGCTTTCGCAGTTTGCTCGTCCTCGTAAGACCAATTATAAATTTGATCTTGTGAAAATTTGTTGTTGGCCAGCGCTTTGAAAGGCGTACCAGATAAATGCAATGTATGGTTTCGCTTGATATTGTCAAAAGCAATGTCCGTTTTAAAAGTATCCACCCCTTCGTGGGCTTCGTCAATCACGAGGATGTCCCACTGGATGTCTGCTATGTGCTTTAATTTATTGAAAGTTCCACCGAAATATCTGCTTCCTTTCAAGTCTTGGAGGGATAAAAATTCAATACGCCCGGTTTTTCGCCCCGCATTTTTGCGCTTCATCATTTCCTCGCCATATTCTTGAGGTGTCAAAGCCTCCGTATGGGCTAAGCTGCTGGTTTCACTGACGAATAAATAATCGGATTTCGCTTTGATGAACTGTTCATAATCTTGGTACCAACTGTTGGCAATAGCGGGCCGATTCGTGACAATCAATACTTTTAAGTCCTTATCCGGACTGAGTTGCTCAATCAAGGCGTAGGTGGTTAATGTTTTCCCAAAACGTGGCTTGGCATTCCATAGGTATTCTGACTTGGGCTGTAACTGAAAAAACCCCACTGTCTGCCCCACAGCTTCTGCTTGTTCTTCCCTAAGCTTGTAATCGTAAAATGTAGCAAGCGCCGTTTGGCTGTTGCCAAGCAAAAACTCCCGAATCAACTCCTCTGATTTCGGCGCACCCTCTGGGTTAAAGTCAAACCACTCGGTTCCTTTTTGCCTCATTATTTTATGTTTCCTAAGGAGGTACCGATGAAAATCATGGTCTTTGAAATGACCACCCCTGAGGAATCTGGCTGGGTAGGTCCATTCCATTTTAGGTTTGACCAAGGTTTGACCTACCGATTGCTTGACCCGCTGTTCGGCAGTTTGGCGCTCCGTATAGCCAATTTTCAACCAACCGGCATAGGAGGGGTTGGCGGGGTCTGACCAAGCATAAATCGTCGGTTCGATTTTGGCATTGGGCGCGACTTGGGTTTTATCGTGTAGGCTCATAAGGTTTCCTCCTTGTAGACTTTAGTGATGGGAACAATTTTATACGATATGGGTTTAAATACTTCTAAGCTTGGCTTGACTGCTTCTTCCTCAAAGCTAAAAAGGGATAGCTGTTGCCGGGTGACTAAATCTTCCTGAGGGTTTTCTCCAAATAAACTGGCGAACTTGAAAGGCATTCGATGAACCGTGTTTTTATCGGCATCTATCGGTAGCCATTCATTTAAGATGATCGCTTCCCCATCGGGTTGCTTCTTTTTTAAAGTATCGCCCCAACAAATATTCTCACGGATGATGAGTTGGGCAGATTTGTAAATATCCGTCCTTTCAGATATGTTCTCGCCTATTTCATGATGAAAGTTTAAAAACACTTCCAGCATGAGCTGCCTTGCTTCTTTTAAATTATCCATCTGCATTTCAATCCCATAAATGGATGCCAATGCAAATAGGGATTTTTCTTTCCATTGTTCTTTGGGGAACTGTTGCTTCACAGCCCCTAACTTGCGTTTTAATATCGCGACAAGAAAATTTCCATTCCCTGCCGCAGGCTCCAAAAAGGTAGCATGAATGTTTTTCGTATCTTCCTTGACGACATCCAACATTTTCTCAACCATCCAGCTTGGGGTGAAAACTTCCCCGTGGGCTTTGACCCGTTGTTTGGATTTTATCAGTTTCTCTTCCGCTTGCTCCATCTGGCACCCTCATCCTTCTTGCGTGACTTGATCGAATGGGGCACAAAAAAGGGCAACTCAAAAATGCGGCACGCATTTTTGAGTTGCCCTTTTTCGGCGCGCCCTTTTTCGGCGCGCCCTTTTTCGGCGCGCCCTTTTTCGGCGCGCCTGAGAGTGGATTTTTCCTAAGGCGAAGCAATCTGGCCACTAAGGCCCGGATGCAACGGATAACGGTTTTATCCATCTCGAACTAATTCTATTATACCAAAACCCTAAACAAATTCAACTAAAATCGTGGGTTTGACAGGAGGCTATTTTTAAGCCCCTTTCCAAGCAAGGGACAGTTTTAGCAGATTCCCACGGAAAAATTATATTTGCCCTCCCCGTCGCATATGCTATGGTAATTAGATGTTTAGGGGGTTATCAAATGGATGTGTGCCACTTTGAGGAAATGCTTGGAAACCTGATTCATGAGCCGGTGATTTTGCGGGAGTATGCGTTTCCCAATCTGTCTTACCAAATGTGGGACGGGAGGAATATGTGGCTGGATGTGGCAGTGCTGAAGGGATGGAAGGTCCAGCGTAATTTAATAACCGGGCTTTACCGGATTATTGATGATAATAACGTGCGGCGGGCTTGGGGAACCCTTGAAATGATGGAGGAGATTTACTGGGAAGTTGTGGATGTGCGGGGGTTGCTGAGTTCGTGAAAACAGCTATGAGGAATGAGCGGTCATTCCTCATAGCTGTTTTTCATCTTTAATAGAATGGGTTTCCGTGGTATAATGGGCTTAAAGATAATCCGTACAGTTTGGAAGAGAGCGATGGAATGAGGGCATATCATGGAAGCAATGTTAAAATAATGGCACCAAATATTTCATTCGGCCGGGCGATGCTGGATTTTGGGGCTGGGTTTTACGTCACGACGAGTTTTGAACAGGCTAAAAACTGGGCAAAACGGCAAGCCGTAAGATTATCCGAAGGAGTCCCTATCGTCAATTATTATTCATAGTTTGAGGGGGCGAGGATTTTATGATGAGGCAGGAAGATTTTTTCATTATTGAGCCGATGATTGAGAAAATAGTTGAGAATATCTCAAATGAGAATAAAATTACACCCATTCAGGCCTTGGAAATGTTTTATGCTTCCAAAACGTATGAGTTGCTTATTCATCCCGGCGCTTATGTGTGGGATTTAAGCGATAAAGCATTGTTCGGGATCTGGAAAAAGGGGTCAGCGGGAAACAGGTTTTGGCATTATGGAAAAAAAACAACTTGATCGAATACATTCACGGAATGTATTTTATGTATCATCAGGAACGGATTGAAAATGCCTTTGCTGACATCGATCAAAAAATCCTGAGTTTTGAGGGTTAACATAAAAGAAGAACAAGAATGCCTGATTTTCGGCATCCTTGCTCCTTTTTTATGCGGTTTTCTCCAAAGCAAACGGCTTGACCCCCACCTGCTCACCCGACTTCATCAACATCGCCATGATCGCCTTTTGGACGTGCATCCTGTTTTCGGCTTCGTCATAGATTTCCCCGGCATGGGCATTGAAAACGCTCTCGGAGATTTCTTCCCCTTTGTGGGCAGGCAAGCAGTGCTGCACCATGGCTTCTGGTTTTGCCAGGGACATCAGCTCGTCATTGACCTGGTACGGGGCGAATATTTCCAAGCGTTCTTTCGCTTCCCCTTCTTGCCCCATGCTGGTCCACACATCGGTGAACACCACATCGGCACCCGTGACTGCCTCTTTTGGGTCATTGGTCAACCTTAATGCGTCCCCTACCCTTTCCACAGCGGATGGGTCGGGTTCATATCCTACCGGGGTCGCCACACGGATCTTCATCCCGCAAGTGGCTGCCCCGACAATGAGGGAGTTGCAGACGTTGTTGCCATCCCCCACCCAAGCGACGGTCTTGCCTTCAAGTACGGTCAGATATTCGCGGATGGTCATTAAGTCCGCCAATATCTGGCACGGGTGGCTGAAATCAGTCAGCCCATTGATGACCGGCACATCCGAATGTTTGGCGAGCTCCTCTACATCCGATTGCTTGAACGTCCGAATCATAATCCCATCCACGTAGCGGGACAGCACTTTCGCCGTATCCTCAATGCTCTCCCCACGCCCTAGCTGCAAATCGTTTTGGGACAAGAACAGGGCCTGCCCGCCCAGTTGATTGATACCCACTTCAAATGAAACACGGGTCCTGGTAGAACTTTTCGCAAAAATCATGGCTAGCTGCTTGCCCTTCAGCACATCGTGGGGCAAATTATTTTTTTGATTGTACTTCATTTGATCCGCCAAATTCAAGATTTCCGTAATTTCCTGCTTCGTCAAATCTTCCATTTTTAACAAGTGCTTCATGGTGGTTCCCTCCCAATAGTCTGCTCACGCATATTTTTTTGATGATGTCAAGTCCCGCTGCCAGTTCCGAGGCGCTGGCGGTCAGGGGCGGCATGAGCCGTAAAGCATTTTTGCCCGCCGTTAAGGCGACAAGCCCGGCTTCCAATAATTCTCCCACCAACTCACGGGGATTTCCCAATTTTTCGTCGATGTCCATCCCCCACATGAGCCCAAGCCCCCGAGGCACTCCCAAGCCCGGTATTTCAGCCAAGGATTTTTGGACCTGCAAGCCTTTTTCGAAAATCTGCTCAAGCCCGCCTTCGATGATTTGAAGGGTAGCGAGGGCAGCCGCGCAGGCGATGGGATTTCCGCCATAGGTGCTCCCGTGGTCGCCAGGTGCCAGCGTATCCTGAAGTTTGGCGCCTGCCATGAAGCCCC
>WRGF01000105.1 GCA_009787345.1 Turicibacter sp. | reverse complement strand
GAGAGGAGAGGAGAGGAGAGGAGATACCAAAAGTGCGTCCTTTTGTCAAATTTTATGCTCGAAAATAAATCCTTGATGGGAAGTGGGCTTGCTTATCCACCTTCCAAATACCGAAGGGAAACTAGCAAAAACTTCCATTATATGGTACAATGAAGCTAAAAGGCTTGAAGGAGGCGGCGACATGCAGAAGGTTCAGGGAAAGTTTGCCGATGCCATCGTTTACACGGATGCGTTGGATGAAAAAGTGACGGGACAGATTATGGATTTGCTGGCGGAGGACGTTTCCAAGGGGGAAAAAATCCGTATCATGCCCGATGTCCATTCCGGAAAGGGCTGCGTCATCGGGCTGACCATGACCCTCAGCGATAAGGTCATCCCGAATTTGGTGGGGGTTGACATCGGTTGCGGGATTTCCGGGATACGGCTCCCCCTCGAGGCGATTGATTTTGAACAGTTGGAGTCCATCATCACAAAGGGAGTCCCGGCTGGCTTTGCCATTCGCCATCACGTTCACAAGGGCGTCGATGAACAGGCCGTTCAAATGTTGGATAGGCTAAGGTTTCAGCACTTCGACCAAAAGAAAGCCCTTTTATCATTAGGCAGCCTCGGTGGCGGGAATCATTTCATCGAGGTGGGGCGGGACATGGGCGGCCATCTGTGGCTGTTTATCCATAGCGGTTCCCGGGGGATTGGCAATCAGGTGGCGCAGCATTACCAGAAGCTTGCCATCGCCCAGCAAAAGGAGCGTCGCAAGGGTGCTTATGACGAAATCGAAGCTCAAATCCAGCAGTTGAAGGCTGAGGGGCGGCATGAGGAAATCAAGGCATTTTTGAAGGCGGGGCGGGAAGCGGCTCCTGTGCTAAACCCGGACTTGGCTTATTTGGAAGGTTCCTTGAAGGATGACTATTTACACGATGCGGGGCTGATGCAGCGGTATGCCCTATTGAACAGGCAGACGATGATACAGGTCATCGTTGAGGGGCTGGGCCTTGATTTCGACCCGTCCGACATCATCAGCGTCCATCACAATTACATTGATTTAGAAGCAGGGATGGTCCGCAAAGGGGCGATTTCCGCACAGGCAGGGGAAGCGGTTTTCATCCCCATGAACATGCGGGACGGGATGATTGTGGGCCGTGGCAAGGGAAATCCCGACTGGAATTTTTCCGCCCCTCATGGAGCCGGCCGCACCATGTCCAGGATCCAAGCAAAGAAAACCGTGTCCATGGAAGCCTTCCAAGAAAGCATGTCCCACATCTGGACCCGCTCCGTCGTGCCATCCACTCTTGATGAAGCACCCATGGCCTATAAGCCGATGGAGGAAATCCTCGGTCATATCGGGGATACGGTTGAGGTGTTGGAAGTGGTGAAGCCGCTTTATAATTTCAAGGCGAGATAAAAAATGAAACTAGCCACCGCAAGGAAAGCACTTGCGGTGGCTAGTTTCTTATGTGATATTACTCCAGCAATTCTCCCGCTAAATAAGAGTGGTAAATATAACTGGGGTTTTCGTAAAACGTAGACGCATTGAAATCTGAAATTTCATCGCTGATGAAGGAAGTAAAGACTTCAATCATGACACCAACCGTCTCTTTGCTGTCGTCTGTTTTTAACACGTCGAGAATTAAATCACGGTAAACCCCTCCAATAGAAGTCTCTGTAGGTACTTCATACTCGCAATCTCCGACAGAATCGAAGTTACCCATAGAAATCCCATAGTCTGCAATGATTTCATCCCCTACTTCATCGAAACTCAGGCAATGGTTGACATCTGCAAACTCCAGTTGATGTGAAAGCCCCTCCTTGCCTAAAGACTTGACTACATCCGAGTTGCGGTTTTTGGTTTTTCTCCCTACAAACTCGATGATGGAGCAGACATAATACAGGTTATCAATTTCTTCATCACTCCATGTTTTCACACTTGCTCACTCCTTAAAAATTTTAAGTTCCGCAAAGCCTTCACCGTGTTAAAACAAATCTGGTGTGTCGGGTAACGGAATTTGGCCAAGACGAAAAAGGCTTCCCGGCTTATTTTTCCATTGATATAATCTTTGGCGTAATCCCAAATTTGGTCATCCGCCATAGGCCCTTCTACCACATCATAATCATGGATTTTTCCCAAACGGCACTCTGCAATAAAGTCCAACCAACTGTCATCCATTCTATCAAACTTCAAAATTTTCAAGTCATCGCTAGGTGTAAATTCATAATAGTTTAAAGTCGGGGAGGGCTTTCTTTTTTTTGCCCACCTAACCGCCTGTTTCTTATTTTGAGTACAGTAAAATCCCCATGAAAAATCCCTGGTGTATTCTGTCACTATGATAAGTGGATTTTTAACTTCTTCGCCACTGGCATGTATGATTTCCACGATAACCCCGCCTTTCATCTTTGCCTTTATCATACCATTTTTCCATAAACAAAGCCACCGCAAACCATTTGCGGTGGCTGATTTTTTAACCGATGGTAATCTCGTGGCTTCCTTCTTGTAACTCGAATGGCCCAGCCGTATAATTGGCTCGTCTGTTCCCGAAGAAATCTTCATCTAAGGCAAGGTCGCTTCCATCTGGACCCTCGTAACGCATTTCCGCCTGGTAGCTCACGTTCAAAGCATCGGAGGTGATGGGTTTGCAGTATACCCCATTCAAAAGGTTTGCGTCCTTGATTTGGATTTGGACCTTGCCATCCTGGATTTTCACATCCATGGTGGAATCCTCGAATACCACCGCCCCTTCTTCCTTGATGTAAGGGCTTGCCCCGTTGAGGTAAAGATTATTGGCGATGTAGACCGGCAACTTTTGGGTGAATACTGGGACACTTTCGTCCTTGGAATCGCCCGGTGCGGGATAGCTGTCATATTGGGAGAGCCCGGCAGGGGTTTTCATGAAGGTCGCGTTTCCTGGGACACCATCCATTAGAACGGCACCGCTCCAGAAACTGGCCAACCCGGTTTCATCCCCATCCTCGGGATTACGAAGGAAAATATTGTTATAGTAACGGTTGTCGCCACCTAAAATATTGGCAACCCCATAGACTGCCGTTTCATGTGGGAAGTGGTAAGGCGTATAACGTTCCGGCTCCACGCAGGCGGCAATTTTCCCGAGGAACAGGTTGTGGACAAATGCCCCTCCGGTGGACATGTCCTTGATGTTCCACTTGGATAAGAACAGGTTATGCTCCAGCAAGTAAGGTCCATGGCAGACCTCCGCCATAAAGTCCTCTGCGGTGTTGTCATAAAACACGTTGCTGGAAATATGGGTGCCCTGTGCCTGCCAGTCCAGCCATAAGCCCCGGTACGCATCGTGGATGGTGTTTCCTTTAATGAGGGTGTCGATGGCAGCATGGAATTTAATCCCGCCGACTTCCGCCCCGTGCCACTGGCGCTTATAATGCATCCGGTAGATGTGGTTGTTCTCGATGGTGCAAAAAGCAGAGCCGAGATGCCCGACGATGCCTGCCTGCTCGCAGTCCCGAATCACGTTGTTGCGGACGATATGCCCACCGACTTTATCCTTGCTCCAGCCCGCATGGTGCAGGGACCTGAAAATCACTTCCCGCTCCCGCTGGGTCCCACCTTTGACACCGGTTCGTGTCCATTCGTTATGCCCCGTGCTGATTTCCTTCCCTAAGGAAATAGCCGTATTCTTGGAATCACTGATGATGTTGTCCTCGATAATCCAGCCCTTGCTCCAGTGGGGGCCAATCAATCCGCCTTGGAATGCCGTCGGTGGCGCCCATTGGGTTGCCGCTTGTTTTAAATGAAAGCCGCGGACCGTAATGTAGCCCCGCCCCGTCAGTTCAGGCCAGAATACAAATTGGCGCACGTTTATCTCCACGTTTCCAATACGCGGGTCAGCAGCATGAAAATTCGCCCAGATGGTGGTGGTTTCCTCGCCCACTTCGCTGAACCATGTGTAAAGGGAGCCCTCTTGGTCGCAGGAATTTTCCGTCACCTGAGGATTTGTTACCCCTTCCATGCTTTGCGCTTCGTACATGGACTTTCCATCCAAATATACCTCGCCCGTGTGGAACGTGTCCTCATTTTTGAAGAACCAGTCGCCGGCAATGACTTCCTGATAAGGGTTATGCCCATTGAAAATGCGATTTGGGACGGTAGTTTTCCACGTGGTGCCCGCCACCAATTCCCAATCGGTGACGACTTCCGCTCCCGAGATGGCGACTTTTTCCCCAGGTGCCGCCACGTATGTGATGCGGGCATGCTCTGTCCCTCCGTTTTTCGGATTGACCCATTCACGGTACACACCTTCGTGGACGGTGATGGTATCCCCCGGAAGCGCCAGGTCGGCCGCTTTTTGGATGGTAAGGAACGGTTGCTCTAAAGTGCCGGGAAACGTGTCGCTCCCGGATTTGCTAATGTGATAATTCATGGACTCTCCTCCTACTAAAAAGTGCAGCAAGCCCGCTTACGGAAGGCTGAAAGGTGTACCCGGAATGGAATCGAAACTGGGTGCTTTCCCCAGAGGCGATTTCATGCAGGGTCGCTTTTCAGCCTGAAGTGGCTTGTGGAACTAGATTGAGTGATAAGACGGTAGGCAAAGACCGCCCACCGTCTGTAAACTAATTCAATCTTACTATAAACAGCACTATTCTATAAGCGATTTCAAAATGTGTATAGTGGATTTTACTTACTCATGCCACCCGCACCGACAATATTTATTTCCTGACATAAAAAATGATATTTCAGCCAAAATTTAAGCCACGCCTATGCCAGTTTTGAACTCACCTCAACCCCCGAAAACCCTGCAAAACGCTCCACATCTGCGACGGTATCATGCTTGACAAATAGGTTCTTCCCTAAATCCAGGGATTCGATGGCGTGCATATCAGAAGCATTCAGTGCAAAGTCGAAGATATTGAAATTTTCTTCCATGCGGGAAATATTTACGGTTTTCGGAATGGAAACGATGCCTTTTTGAAGGTAAAAACGCAGGGCCACCTGCCCGATGGACTTGCCATAATTAGCACCGATTCCCTGAAGGGTTTGATTGGTGAAGAAATCGTTTTGCCCTTCCGCAAAGGGTGCCCACCCTTCTAATTGCACCCCGTACTTTTCGTGGACAGGCAGCGCATGGGCCTGTTGCTGGAATACATGGGTTTCAATTTGGTTGACAGCCGGTGTCACCTCATTGAACATAATGAGGTCCACTAACCGGTCAGGGTAGAAATTGCTGACCCCGATTGCCCGGATTTTTCCTGCTTTATAGGCTTCCTCTAGGGCGCGGTATGCCCCATAAGTATCGCCAAACGGCTGATGCAATAGCATTAAGTCAATATAATCCATTTGAAGTTTGGCAAGGGAATCTTCTATGGATTTTTTCGCCTTCTCATAACCGAAGTTAGAAGACCAGATTTTAGTGGTAATGAAAAATTCCTCACGGTCAATCCCGCTTTCCTTAATAGCAGCGCCGACACCTTCCTCATTGCCATAGCTTTGTGCCGTATCAATGAGTCGGTACCCCACTTCGATAGCTTGTTTGACTAATCGTTTCGTTTCAGCGGACGGGATTTGAAAGACCCCATAACCGAGCATGGGCATTTTGACCCCGTTGTTCAATGTTGTGTAATTCATGCTGTTTCCTCCAATAACTTCCTCAACACAATGGTACGCATTTCTGCTGTCCCGGACTTTTGCTGGATTTTTATGACATTCGAGCCCTTCTCAAACAAAATCGGCTCTGCTAAGGCACTCTTCAACCACCCACCTGTGCGGTAAGTTGCCATTACCTGATGTTCGTTAATGGTGTGAAGTTGCTGTGCCAGTTCGCCTGCTGCGTGGTGCTCGACTTCCATTTCGTAGGCTCCCGCTTCTGGCACGTCAATGGTGAAGGTGACGGCATCGTCCTCGGAGTTGAACCCTTCGAGGGCTTCGTTCCATGTCTGGCAGACTGCCCCTTCGTACACCGGGTTATTTCGGACGATGAAGTATTCCAGCGCCTCCCCTTTTCCTGATGGCTCCACGAATTTTACGGTGTAGGTTTTGACGGCACCGTTATAGGTACAGGTTACCGTGGCTGCCCCGAATGGGTCCGTCGCCTGTTTGATGTCAACTGAAACGCCCGGGTTATCCACTGTTGCGGTGATTTGGGTGAGCTTCTCCGCCCCTTTCGGAAGTTCCACGCTCAATTCGTAAGCCCCAAATTCCATGACCCCGTTTTCGATGGTGGATGGCACCGGGTGCTCTGGCATGACGAGTTCCTGACCATCGGCGAATAGGCGGACGGTTGGCGGGACTGGCCTTTCGAGTTCATGCCCGACGGATTCAAAGCCTAGCCCCATCAAGTCAAATAAAGCCCCTGGACCGCCTTCGGCTACTAAAAATATGGCGTGTTTTTTGCTAAGTACAGCGACTTCTTTGGAAATGTCCACTGAGAATTTAGCCACATCCGATGGGGTATGGGCCCCGATTTCCAAGCGACCGATTTTCTTCCCATTCCAAGGGGCGGTTTCCCATGGGCCATCCAACCAGATGTCCACTGCAAACGCTTTGGACCTTTGGGGTTTTAGCCATAAGGAAAGGGAAGTCTTGTCATCGGCAAGCCTGAAATCGAAGTGCTGGTAGCCAATGCGGTCACCGTTTTGGATATCCGTCAAAGGCATGTGGTTATCCCAAATATCAAAGTTATCTTGCAAGGAATCCGTCCTCGACATATAGGAAGCAATCCCTGCTGAGTAGTATTCAAACAGTGGAAGGCCAAAAGCATTAAACCCTTCGGAAGTGACTTGTGCCCCTGTGTATTCCCCTGCGTCTGATTTCGCTGTCCAGATTTCGTTTTCGGCATAGGGGTCGTAGGCGCGGATGACGACCTGGCCACCATCAGCTACGGACTGCTCATCCCATGAAATGGTAACCGGCGCTACCATCGGTTGGCGGGAGAACCCGAATCCGCGGGGCGGGCGGTGATAAAACACGTACCATTGCCCATCGACGTATTCAAGGCCACCGTGGGTGTTGTGCCAGGTGTTGCCCGTTTCTAAAGCAGACCCATCAGCGTTGGGTACTGGCCCACGGGAATCCACTAAGACGCCGCCTGCTTTCCAAGGCCCGAGGGGGCTGTCCCCAAAACCATAGCGAAGGGACGAGTTGGTGCTTTCAATGCCATAATCCGGCCCGGAGTAACCGCTGAACACCAGGACATATTTGTTGCCTACCTTGCGTATACTGCTGGCTTCAAAAAAGTTGAACCGGGTGCGGTCGTTGTCATCCATCAAGTGTGGGTATGGGATGCCTTCTGGGTCCCTTAGGTTGCCATAGCTATGGCTGGACGGGATGAAATGCTCGATGATTTCTGTTCCCGGACGGACCGACCACATGGTGTTTTGGTCCAGCTGGGCGGCAAAGGAATTTTGGAAGCCGTAGTAGACATAGGCACGGAACCCGATTTCATAATCCGGGTCTGTCGGGTCGTCAATCTGCTCCACATACACGCTCGGGTCAAAGCCGATAAAGCTTCCCGGCAATGTATTTTCCCCGGATTCATCCAGGTTAAGCGGGGTGAACGGCCCAACTGGTGTCGGTCCTGAACAGACTAAGGCCTCCCGACCTGGGCCACGGCTGTGGGGGTAAAGGAAGTATTCCTTGGAACCGTCACGGCGCTTGACTTCCACTAAGTCCGGGGCATACATAATGTCCCATAAGCCATTAGGCGCTTGATAAGAAAACACCGGCCCCTCATCCCGCCAATCGGTCAAATCTTCCGTCGGTGCCGACCAAATACGGATGTCTGGCCCGCAGTAGCTATCCCGCCGGATATCATGGGAACCTACAACATAAAGCCGCTTTTTCCCCGGGCGATTAGGGTCATCAAACACACGGGCCTCCCCGTCTGGCATTCTCTCCCACAAAGGCAAGTATGGATTTGCATATTTCATATTTTCTCTCTCCTATCTCATCAAAAGGTGCAGCAAGCCCGTTACGGAGAGGAAAAATTTGTGCCTGGAGAGTCGTCGAAGCTGGGTGGGTTCCCCAGAATCGGCGACTCGGAAGGTCAAGTTTTTCCTCGCAGTGGCTTGCGGAACTAGATTAACCCAAAAGGTGGAGCAAGCCCAGCCTTTCAAGTTGACCACACAACCAATCAAAACATCACGCTTTCTACACCTGTTTCCATTCAAGTATAGCACTTATAAATCACTTTTTCAACCAATTTGAGGAAATTTTCGATTTATCTTTACACGAACAGCTAGTAGTTGTATAATTAATACATACAACTTTGAGGGTAGGTTTGAGAGATGGAGAGAAACGACGTGCCGAAGTACCAGTCCATTGCGCAGTGGATTAAAAAAGAAATCAAAGCCAACAATTTTAAGGTCGGGGAAAAACTCATCAGCGAGCATCAGATTTGCGACCGTTTTTCCGTTAGCAGGCAGACGGCCCGCCAAGCGGTGTCCGTCCTTGAGGACGAGGGTTTGGTGACCCGAAAAAGGGGGAGCGGAACTTATATCAACCCGGTTATCCCAGCCAAGAAAACAGCCACGAAAAACATCGGGCTGATTACGACTTATTTGGACGACTATATTTTCCCCCTGATTATTTCCGGTGTGGAGAAGGTGCTGTCGGATAACCAGTACCACATGACCCTGCGGCTGACCCGCAACAAGGTCCGCAACGAGCGGGCGCAGCTGAAATCCTTGCTGGATTCCGACATTGACGGGCTTATTGTGGAAGGGACCAAAACCGCTTTGCCCAACCCGAACCTGGATGTTTACCAGGAATTTTTCGACAGGGGAATCCCTGTGATGTTCATCAATGCCTATTATGGGGAGCTTGATTGCAACTATGTGGTCAGCGGTGACGCCCAAGGGGCACGGCTAGCAACCCGGCGGCTGATCGATGCTGGCCATTCCAAAATAGCGGGTATATTTAAGCATGATGACCAACAGGGAAATTTTAGGTATAAGGGCTTTATGGAGGAGATGTACCAGCAGGGGCTGGAGATTGACGAGCAGGCGGTAATCTGGTATTCCACGGAGAGCCATAAGGAGTTGTTTTCCCCGCAGCAACTGCCGCTTCTTTTGCAAAAGCTGAAAAACTGTACGGCGGTGATATGCTACAACGACCAGATTGCCATGAAGCTGATTCAGCTGTTCAACCCCACGGACTTGAAAATCCCACAGGATCTAGCTTTGGTGAGCTTTGACAACTCCAGCCTATGCGATATTTCCACGGTCCCCTTAACCAGCGTGACCCATCCCGGGACGACCCTTGGGGAGACTGCCGCCCACTCGATATTGACCATGATCGAGAACCCCCATTACAAGATTCAGCAGGTCATTGAACCTGAGTTGGTAGAAAGGGCATCAGTTGCTGCACGATAAACTCTAAAAACCACTTGTCAGGGGGAGGGCAGATGTTTTTTTATTAAGGGCGCCTCTAATAACTCCAATTCACCCATCTTAGCGGTCTTTTTCCGCCATTCCTTATAGCCCACCAAAGGAGGATACCTTCCTACGGAAGGGCGGGGACCCTGCCAGCAAAAATGCCATGGATCTCCTCTTCACTGCAATGCTCTTAAGGGCACGGCAGATTTATGAACGGAAAAATTTAGCAATTGATTAGAAAGCGATTCCTGATCTATAATCTAAGGAGACATAACCTTGGAGGCGAGACCATGG
>WRGF01000104.1 GCA_009787345.1 Turicibacter sp. | reverse complement strand
TCAAAAAACAAATTGGAAATGATTGTGCTTTAGTTAGGAGAACTAAATCGAGGGGAATTTCCCCTAAAACTGGAAAGTTTACTCCTCAGAACTGCTTAACAGGAAGGATTCAATATTTTCAGACCCGTTGTAGGAAAGCACACGATAAACAGGGGAATCGGATTGCCATTCGATTGGACGGCAAGGAAATTTTCAATTCCAATTTATTTGACCACTATCAAAAAGAGTGGGAAATTATGCAGGAACGAGATTTGTTGGGACGTTCTTGGTATGATTGGGGAATCCCGCAAAATTTTAAAGGGGGTTCATGAAGAAATCGCAAACCGTGGCGGCTACTTTACTTTTTACGATTCCTTTTACGAATATCAAAGCCTTTCCATTGAAAAAAAGCCTAAAGGGTACCTCTATTAACTCGCTTTGTTCCTACGGTACTCACTTCGTTCCGTTCCTCAGAACAAGAAAACCGTAAGAGCCTTGCCCGCATTTTCGAGGATTTTTTCGTCAGCCGAGGAAGTGAAAATGCAGTGAAGTGGAGCTTCATGGCATTTTTGCTGGCAGGGTCCCCGCCCTTCCGTAGGAAGGTTTCCTCCTTTGGTGGGCTATTAGGATGTGCGGAAAAAGACCGCAAATTCGGGTGAATTGGAGTTATTAGAGGTGCCCTAAAGTCCCTAAATCCAATGGTGAGACTTTTTGCCATATTTGACAGACGTGTGGGCAAGCGGACGCTTCAGAAGTTGGCTCGGGAGTTGCCAGCACAACCAGAATGGCTTCAGGTTTTTTACCGTTTGCGTTTAGAAGCCGAGAAAATCGCATCTTGAGATGATTTCTAGTCATACTGCCATTCCTATTGGGAGCAGTGGAATGCAACGAATTTTAAAAACAGGTAAAAACGCTAAAGGTAGCGTTTTTAATTTTGGTTTAGAATGTTAAAAATGCCCAAAATATGCTATAATATATATAGAAAGAAATCGATTTTTTACGAGGTGGCAATCATGCAAACTGAAGTGGTAATTACCAGCGAGTACATTACGTTGGGGCAATTTTTAAAATTTGAAAATCTGATTGAGAGTGGCGGGAACGTCAAAGTTTTTTTAGCAGAAGTGCCGGTGTTAATCAATGGTGAACCAGATAACCGGCGAGGGAGGAAACTTTATCCCGGCGATACGATTTCCATCGAAGAAATGGGCGAATTCATTATTGCCGCTTAATGGTTAAATTGTTTTTTTACTTTCCATACAGCAAGCCAATCATTGCTCGCAGGGATTTGAAAAGGAGATAGGCATTGTTTATTAAGAAGATTAAGCTAAAGCAATTTCGAAACTACCAGGCTGTTGACGTAGCTTTTGAAAAAAATATCAATATCATTATCGGACGCAATGCCCAAGGGAAGACGAGCTTAATCGAATCGATGTATGTCCTTTCGACTACCAAGTCCCACCGGACCAGCAAAGACCAGCAACTCATTTTATTCAATGAAGAATTTGCCCGGATTGAAGCTGATGTCAAACGCCAACAAGATGATTTCCAACTAAGCCTCAGTATTTCCAAAAAGGGGAAAAAAGCAAATTACAATGGAATCGTCCAAAAGAAGTTGAGTGATTATGTGGGCAAGTTGATTGTGGTGCTATTTGCCCCCGAGGATTTATCCTTGGTAAAGGGTGGCCCCCAGTACCGCAGGCGGTTTTTGGATATGGAAATCGGCCAGCTGTCCCCAACATACCTCTATCACTTAGGCCAGTATGGCAAACTCCTTAAACAGAGGAATGAACTGTTGAAGCAACTTCGCCATAACCGAAAAAATGAGTTATTCCTTGAAGTGCTGACGGAACAGCTTGTCCCCCATGCAACGTTTGTTATTAATAAGCGGATTGATTTTTTGGAGAAACTCCAGCAATTTGCCAAGGCAATCCATCAAGAGATTACCCAGAACCTGGAGGATATTTCCATCGGCTATATGAATTCCTTTAAACAATGGGAACTCACCGATGAGCAGGTGCTTCAAATATACAAAGATGCATTCACAGCAGATATCCAAAATGGCTCTACCTCTTTTGGTCCCCATCGGGATGATTTCATCGTCTCCATCAATGGGATCAACACCCATCAGTTTGGGTCTCAAGGACAACAGAGAACGGCTTCTTTGTCCATTAAACTTGCGGAAATCGAGTTGATTTATTCGGTGTTGGGGGAATACCCCGTTTTACTTTTAGACGATGTTTTAAGCGAATTGGATGATGCCCGACAGACGCAGCTCTTGAATACCATTAAGAACCGGGTGCAGACTTTTATTACCACGACGAATATTGACGGAATCGACGATGAGGTCGTTCAGTTAGCAGATATTTTTACCATAGATAATGCTGAGATAAGGATAGGTGATGAAGATGGCACAAGAAGTAGATAAGGAACAACAATATGATGCAAGTAATATCCAGGTCCTTGAAGGGTTGGAGGCGGTCCGGAAACGCCCAGGGATGTATATCGGGTCTACTAGCGGCCGGGGATTGCATCATCTTGTATGGGAAATTGTTGATAATGCCATTGATGAGGCACTAGCTGGATTTTGTAACGAAATCAATGTCTTTATTACGGAAGAAAATGAAATCATGGTTACCGATAATGGGCGTGGGATTCCCGTTGATGTCCATTCCCAAACAGGTAAATCTACTGTTGAAACTATTTTTACGGTACTTCACGCCGGTGGTAAGTTCGGTGGTGGGGGTTACAAAGTTTCCGGTGGTTTGCATGGGGTTGGTGCATCCGTAGTGAATGCCCTTTCTGAATACCTAGAAGTTACGGTTAGCCGAAATGGCAAGAAATATTTTATGTCCTTTGAAAAAGGCGATCCCAAAATGGAATTATCTGAAGTTGGTGAGTCAGATGCCAATGGGACGATGGTAAAATTCAAGCCGGATCCAACGATTTTCTTAGAGACGACAGTTTACGATTATGATATTTTGAAAAACCGCATCCGTGAACTTGCATTCTTGAACAGAGGCCTGAAAATCACCATTGAAGACCTCCGTCCAGATAGCCCGCAAAAAAATGAATTTTTCTTTGAAGGCGGAATCCGCGAGTATGTGCAGTTCCTTAACAAAAATAAAGAGCCAATCCACGAAGAGGTAATCTACGTGGAAGGAGAACGCGATGGGGTCAGTGTTGAAATTGCCATGCAGTATAACACTAGCGTGGCAGGCAACCTTTACTCCTTCGCCAATAACATCAACACCCATGAAGGTGGAACCCACGAAGCAGGATTTAGGGCAGCTTTAACCCGAATCGTCAATAGTTATGCTAAAAAACTAAATCTCTTAAAAGGTGACGATACCTTAACTGGAGAGGATATCCGTGAAGGGTTGACTGCCATTATTTCCGCCAAACACCCAGACCCACAGTTCGAGGGGCAGACGAAGACCAAACTTGGAAACAGTGAGGTCCGCCGGATTTCAGATAATATTTTTTCAGAAGGTTTCGAACGATTCCTTTTAGAAAATCCTCAAGCAGCAAGGCTTATTATGGAAAAATCATTATTGGCAGCCCGTGCCAGAATGGCAGCCAAGCGTGCAAGGGAGATGGTCCGCCGTAAGTCGCCTCTTGAGTCTTTAGGGTTTAAGAGCAAGTTGGCAGATTGCCAGTCCCGTGACCCGGAAATTTCTGAACTATACATCGTCGAGGGTGACTCCGCCGGTGGTTCGGCAAAACAAGGCCGCGACAACAAGTTCCAAGCTATCCTTCCCCTCCGCGGTAAGGTTATCAACGTAGAAAAAGCACGGATTGATAAAGTTTATGCTAATAATGAAATCAAGAGTATGATCCATGCCATCGGTACAGGCGTCGGTGACGATTTTGACCTCTCGAAAGCCCGTTACCATAAAATTGTCATCATGACCGATGCCGATGTGGATGGCGCCCATATCCGGACATTGCTTCTTACGTTCTTCTACCGTTATATGCGTCCTTTAGTGGAAAATGGCTATGTCTACATTGCCCAGCCACCCCTTTACAAAGTGACGCAAGGCAAGCGGATTGAATACCTATACCAGACAAATCAGTTGCCTCCATTTTTGGAATCACTTTCGGCTACTCCACGCCCTAATGTACAGCGTTACAAAGGTCTTGGTGAGATGAATGCCGACCAATTATGGGAAACGACAATGGATCCAGAAGTCCGTACGTTGCTTCAGGTTACTTTAGGCGATGCAGTTGCTGCTGATGAAATTTTTGACATTTTAATGGGTGAACGGGTGGAGCCGCGCCGTGAATTTATTGATAACAACGCAAGTTATGCCACATTAGATATTTAGGTTCGAAGGAGGTACATATGTCAGGTTATGATCATGTAAAACCCCACAACATCGTAAAGGAGATGGAACGCTCTTTTATTGATTATTCCATGAGCGTTATCGTTTCCAGGGCACTTCCAGATGTTCGAGACGGGCTTAAACCGGTTCATCGCCGGATTTTGTACTCCATGAACGACTTAGGGATGCACAGTGACAAGCCATATAAAAAATCCGCCCGTATCGTCGGGGACGTCATCGCAAAGTATCACCCCCATGGTGACTCCTCTGTTTATGATGCCATGGTACGTATGGCCCAGGATTTCAGTTTCCGCTATCCGTTAGTTGACGGACACGGTAACTTCGGCTCCATTGATGGTGACGGAGCAGCAGCTATGCGTTATACGGAAGCCCGTTTATCTAAGCTTTCCATGGAAATGCTAAAAGACATCAATAAGAAAACGGTTGACTTCGAAGAAAACTTCGATGGTGAGGAAAAGGAACCCGTGGTATTGCCAGCAAAATTCCCAAGCCTGCTGGTTAATGGTACAACAGGGATAGCCGTGGGAATGGCCACTAACATCCCGCCCCATAACTTAACTGAGATTATCGACGGCTGTTTGGCCTATATCGACAATCCAGAAATCGACGTGGCGGGACTGATGGAATACATCAAGGGACCTGACCTTCCAACTGGCGCTTCCATCCTTGGTACTAAAGGAATCCGCTCCGCTTATGAAACGGGGAATGGCTCGATTATGATCCGTTCCACGTGTGAGATTTTGGAGTCTAAATCTGGAAAAGCAGCCATCATCGTCACTGAAATTCCTTACCAAGTTAACCGTGAACGCTTGATTGAGAAAATTGCGGAACTTGTTAAGGATAAAAAAGTGGATGGGATTACCGACCTGCGAAATGAGTCCAACCGTGAGGGGACCCGTATTGTAATTGAACTTCGTAAAGACGTGAACCCTCAGGTCATGCTGAACAACCTATATAAGTTAACCCAGTTACAGGTATCTTATGGTATCAATATGCTGGCGCTCGTAGATAAAAAGCCACAGGTTTTGAATCTAAAAGAAATCATTAAATATTACATTAAGCATCAAGTAGAAGTCGTCGTTCGTAAAACCCAGTTTGATTTGGAACGTGCTGAGGCGCGGGCACATATTTTAGAAGGCCTTCGTATCGCATTGGACCACATTGATGAAATTATTTCAATCATCAGGGGCTCAAGCAACGATGAAATCGCACTAAACGCCATGATGGAACGTTTCCAACTGACTGAAAAACAAGGTCAGGCGATCCTCGAAATGCGTCTACGCCGCTTAACCGGTTTGGAGCGGGGCAAAATCGAAGAGGAATACCAGGCTTTAGTGGTGTTAATCACCGATTTAAAAGATATCCTTGCCAATGAAGCCCGCGTTTATAGCATTATCCAGGAAGAATTGACGATTGTCAAAGAAAAGCATGGCGATAAGCGCCGTACAGATATTGTAATGGGTATCGACTTCGATATTGAGGACGAGGACTTAATCCCAGAAGAACAGGTTATCCTAACCCTAACCAATAACGGCTACATCAAACGCCAACCGGCAAATGTATACCGCTCTCAAAATAGGGGTGGCCGTGGGATTCAAGGTATGGGCACCCATGAGGATGACTATGTAAAAGAAGTTATCTCAACGTCTACCCATGATATTTTACTCTTCTTTACCAATAAAGGTAAGGTTTATCAGAAGAAGGCTTACATGATACCAGAGTTCGGACGAACGGCGAAGGGCTTGCCAATCGTTAACATTATCGAAATTGCCCAGGACGAAGAAATCAACGAAATCATTCCAGTCAAGGAATTTACTGAGGATCAATTCTTATTCTTCGCTACGAAGCTAGGAACCGTTAAACGGACGACCTTAGCAGCATTTGCCAATATCCGTACGAATGGGTTGATTGCTTTGAACCTGAAAGAGGAAGACGAGCTAATCAATGTCCATAAAACCAGCGGAAGCGACGATATAGTTATCGCTTCAAGCGGTGGGAAACTCGTTTGGTTCGAGGAAACCACAGTGAGGCCGATGGGACGCTCGGCTACTGGAAACCTTGGAATCCGTTTAGATGAAAACGAAGTTGCCGTCGGAATGGAACTCGTTCAACCAGAACAAGAAATCCTGGTAGTCTCTGAAAAAGGATTCGGGAAACGGACCCCGCTAGCAGAATACCGTAAATCGGGCCGTGGGACTAAAGGGGTTAAAACCCTGAACATGACCCAGCGTACAGGCTCGATTATTGCCATGAAAGCTGTTAACGGTGACGAGGACTTATTAATGGTATCCAATAAAGGGGTTATTATTAGGACTCCGCTTTCACAAGTTTCCGTACTCGGCCGCGACACCCAAGGGGTAACCCTGATGAAAGTCGGCGAGGACCAATTTGTATCATCCGTCGCCATTTTAGAGCACGAGGAACCGGAAGAGGACATCATCGAAGGTGAAGTTTTAGAAGGCGAAATCGTAGAAAATGAAGGCTCAGAATCTACTTCAGAATAAAAATCCTGAAATAGTCTTGACGAAGCATTCATAACATGCTATATTACAAGTAACCAAATAAAAGCGATGAAGCAGGATCAGTACTTTTAATCTGAAGCACAGAGAGTCAGTGGTTGGTGAAAACTGATGTAGGAGAAAAAGGAATCCGCCTGCCAGCTGAAAGGGTAAAGCTAAGTCATTAGCAACCTTTCACGGTTTATAACCGTTATCTTTTCGAGGTGATTCTGGATTTTTTCAGGATAACTAGGGTGGCAACGCGGATTACAGTCCGTCCCTAATTATGGGACGGGCTTTTTTGCGTCCTAAAATTGACTAAAAGTGGAGGAATACAGATGCTAGATATTAAACGCGTACGGGAAAACCTGCTAGAAACGATTCAATCATTGGAAACACGCGGAGGGGACTTCAGCTACTTACATAAAATTGAGGAGCTGGATGCCAAGCGTAAAGACATTATCATTGAAGTTGAAGAACTAAAATCCAAACGTAACGAATCATCCAAATTAATCGGTCAATACAAACGGGAAAAGAAAGACACCACTGAATTAATGGAACAAATGAACGGTGTCGGCGAACGGGTCAAAGTATTAGACGAACAATTACGTGCCTTCGATGAGGAAATCAAGTCCATTTTACTAGGCACACCTAATGTTCCATGTGGAACAATCACCATTGGAAAAGATGAAAATGATAACAAAGAAATCAGAAAAGACGGGACACCACCTGCATTCGATTTTGATCCAAAAGCTCACTGGGATTTGGTTACGGATTTGGACATTATCGACTTCGAGCGTGCCGCAAAAATTACGGGAAGCCGTTTTGCTGTCTACAAAGGGCTAGGTGCCCGATTAGAACGCGCCCTTATCAGCTTTATGTTGGACCTTCACACCATTGAACACGGTTACACAGAAATTTTGCCCCCAGTTATCGTTAACCGTCAGAGCATGACAGGAACAGGCCAACTTCCTAAGTTCGAGGACGATGCTTTCAAACTGGAAAACAGCGATTATTTCCTAATCCCTACCGCTGAGGTCCCAGTCACAAACCTTCACGGTAACGAAATCCTAAATAACGAGCAATTGCCAATCAAATACACCGCTTATAGCCCATGCTTCCGTGCCGAGGCTGGTTCTGCTGGGCGTGATACCCGCGGGATTATCCGTCAGCACCAATTCAATAAAGTGGAACTGGTGAAGTTTGTCCGTCCCGAAGAGTCTTATGCTGAACTCGAAGCTTTGACGGCTAATGCTGAAAAAGTACTCCAGCTTTTGAAGCTACCTTATAGAGTAATCGAACTTTGTACGGGAGATATCGGATTCTCCGCCGCAAAAACTTACGACATCGAAGTCTGGCTGCCATCATACAATGCCTACAAAGAAATTTCGTCATGCTCCAACTTCGAGGACTTCCAAGCCCGTCGCGCTAATATCAAATTCAAACGCGACCCAAAAGCAAAAGCTGAATTCGTCCACACTCTAAACGGTTCAGGACTAGCAATCGGCCGTACTGTAGCCGCTATCATTGAGAATTATCAACAAGAAGAGGGTTCTATTGAAATCCCAGAAGTGCTTCGTCCATTTATGCATGCAGATGTGATTAAAAAGTAAATATTACCTGGCCTAGAACAGTTTAATATTTACGATATGTGGGATGTAATGAAAACAACCGTTGGAGGGAAAATATGATACTAGAAAAATTGCGTGAGATTAGAAAAAATTCATTTCTTGAAGTTTTAAGTGGAATTACAGAAATAATAGAAGATTCCTTTCTTGAATTCCTAGAATCAACACAAATGAATGAAAACACAGAAAAAGCACATTTGGGAGAACTTAGACAAACTTCTGTTAATATTGATATAAATCAATTTACCCAACTAACTAATCATGAAGAATGGGTAAAAGAGCAGTATCCTACTTTATCTCAAAATGAAAACGGAAGTAAAGCTATTTTCTCAGAGCGGTTCGAAAAATTGGATGCAGATACACAAAAGGATATTAAGGAAGCATATGTCAGAGAAAAGAAAGAAGGAGAGCGTTCCTTAATTAGAGCAAGGCAGAATCTAAAAATATTTATGGCTTTAGAAACGTATGAAAAAAAAGCAATTCTAAAAGGTACTTACGGAGTGCGGTTGGCGGAGTAAATTGGGGTAATTTAGTTGAGCATCACCTAACAGAAAAAGGAAAAATGCAGATATTCATTGTGGGAGAGGAATTGAAAAAAGCAGGTTTTTTAGTTTCATATCAAGGATTTGGTACTTTTTCCACAACAGATTCATTTTTTCAAGAATCGAGTAATAAGATGATTGTTGATTGGTATCCTTTACTAAATGAGGATATAAAATATAAATATGATAGCTATGTTGAATCTCATGTTAAATATGAAGAGCAGAGTCAATTAAAGGCAACCAAAGAACAAGAAGAATTTAAATATTCTTGGGAAGTCAATCAAATTGACGGAATTGATTTTGACTATGATGGCAATGACTAACTGAAGGATTAATAATGAGTGCACAAATCCATAGCAAAGTAATAGTCTTAGAAAAACTATTATGCCAGCTCAACGGTTTAAGTCCCGATACTGCATATAAATACAGCATAGATAGGAAGCTATTTGACGGAAGTATCGTTGAAGTAACCCCTTGGGAATATATTTTCCATGGATTGAATTCCTTTGCTTGTCGCAATTTCGATCATGATGACAAAGTTGTACGACTGCAAGAAAAGT
>WRGF01000103.1 GCA_009787345.1 Turicibacter sp. | reverse complement strand
CCATGATGATGCCAAGGCCAAAAATGAACCCGCCGGCGATGACGGCAACCCCTGAAAACTGCCCAACATTGGGACTGATGATATCCAGCCCACTGAGTGCCAGGATCCCGATGGCATGGACGGCAATGGATAGCAAAAGCGCCTTTAAGATGAGGCTGTCTTTTGAAATGAGCACGTCCCGGAATGCCCCGGTGAAGCAAAAACGCCCCCGTTGCAGGACGAGCCCAAGCACTCCCCCGACCAATAAACCTGTGATGACCATTTGTACCATCAAATTCCCCCTCTACTTTTGGATTCATGCTAAGAAGCAAACTTCGTTGCTACAAAACTCATTATACACGATGAGGTAAAAAATGGAAGTAGGCAGTTTTTTGTATTATAGTTTCCAAAAAATTCCATAGTATACTTTTTGACACTAGGGGAGTTATTAGTGCCTACTTCCAATCAGCGCAGGGACAGGGTATAATAACAGTGTAAAGAAAAATCTAAAATCATGATGCGAGGTGGCAATATGGCAATTTACAATAATCTGATTGAATTGATTGGGAAGACGCCTTTGGTCAATTTCCAGGGGCTTAAAACGTTGGAAGGCTTTGAAGCAAATGTCATCGGGAAACTCGAGGCATTCAACCCGACGTCATCCGTCAAGGACCGTGCGGCTGTTGCGATGATCGAAAAGGCTGAGCGGGAAGGGCTTATTAACGAGGGGACTCTCCTGATTGAGCCGACTAGCGGGAATACGGGTATCGGGCTTGCTTTCGTGGCCGCTTCCAAGGGGATTGCACTGACATTGGTCATGCCTGAAACTATGAGCCAAGAGCGCCGCGACCTTTTGAAAGCATTAGGGGCAAACTTGGTGCTAAGCGAAGGGGCAAAGGGGATGAAAGGTGCCATTGCCTTAGCCGAACAACTGCGTGACGAAACACCAGGTTCCTTAATCCTGCAACAGTTTGAAAACGAAGCCAACCCGGCTTACCACAAGGCAACGACTGCCGTTGAAATCTGGGAAGATACCAATGGAACCGTGGATATTTTCGTATCCGGTGTCGGCACTGGCGGGACACTTACCGGGGTAGGGGAGTACATAAAAGAGAAAAACCCAAATGTAAAAATAGTCGCAGTGGAGCCAGTGGCTTCCCCAGTTCTTTCCGGCGGGAACCCAGGGCCGCATAAAATCCAAGGCATCGGGGCCGGCTTCGTCCCAGGCGTTTTAAAAACCAACCTGATTGACGAAATCATCACTGTGGATGCAGACGATGCCAAAAAAGCCGCCCAGCAACTGGCGAAAACCGAAGGGGCAATCGTCGGGATTTCCTCGGGTGCCGCGCTTTGGGCCGCAGTCCAACTGGCAAAGCGCCAGGAAAATGCGGGGAAAAACATCGTGGTCATCTTGCCGGATACTGGCGAGCGGTACCTTTCTACTGGTTTGTTTTCTTAATAATTGAAACAGGGCATTCTCCCATTGTGGGAAAACGCCCTGTTTTTTTTATGCCTCACAGTATACTATTTTACACTATGTAACCAAAATGTGCGTACTTTCATACTCGGGCCAAATAGGGTATAATGAATCAAGATTCAAGAGGAACCAATAAATTGACACGATGGGAGAGATAACAGTTGAATACAGCTATCTTAAAAAAATTGTCCTTGCCATTTTTTGCCGCACTAAGTTTAACGCTGGCAGGTTGCGGGACTGAAACAAATAATACAAACAACGGCGAGGGTGCCGGTACGCAGCAAACAAATGAAAACGGGGAAGGGGCGGAAACGGTAGAGTTCCGTGACGAATTGAATATCGCCATGACAGCCCAACCGCCATCCCTTGATGCGCCCCGCACAGCTTCGAATGTGGCCATAAATATTGCAGCCCACATATTTGAACCTTTATTCTCCATGAACGAGAATTACGAAGTGACGCCGGATTTGGCACTTGGATATGAAGTAAGCGTGGACGGATTGGTATACACCATTACCCTTCGCGAAGGGATTATGTTTCATGATGGCAGCGAATTGACAGCTGCCGATGCGGTTGCTTCCATGAACCGCTGGCTTTTAGTCAACGGACGGGCCGGGAATGCTTTGGCCGGCAGCGTATTTGAACAAGTTGACGATTATACATTGACGCTAACCTTGGAACAACCCTTTGGCGACGTGATGCAAATCATGGCTTCCCGTGCAACATTTGCCATTATCATGCCTGAAGAGCTGGCACTTGAATTGGATGAGGACGGGGCACCAGCGGTCCTTGAAACATTCATCGGTACAGGGCCTTACGAATTTAACGAATGGCGCCAAGACCAATTCATCCACTTAACCCGCTTCGAAGCTTACGAGCCCCGCGGCGAGGTTGCAAGCGGCTTTTCCGGGATGCGTGCGGCATATACGCCTAACTTGTTTTTCCACTTTGTATCTGATGTGAATACCCGCATTTCCGGGCTTCGTACAGGGCAATTCGATATCGCGGAGGACATTCCTTTTGAAAATGCCAGCGACCTTCAAAATGCGGATGGGATCAACCTTCATACCCGCAATGCTGGGATTTTGAATGCATTCTTCAATACAACGGAAGGGATTCTTTCCGACCCGCAAATCCGCCATGCTATTTTAGCAGGGATGAATAATGAGGAAATCATGATCGGTGGATACTCAAGTACGGATTACTTTACCCTAAACCACGGATTCACCAATCCGTCCCAGCAACAATGGGCGGTTGATGCCGGTGTGGATGCCTATAACCAAAATAACCAGGACCTGGCCCGCGAATTATTGGCTGCTTCTGATTATAATGGCGAAACCATCCGCCTATTGACCACCAGGGATTATATTTCCATGCATAATGCCACAGTGGTGCTGGATGCCCAGCTTCGCGCACTTGGGTTTGAAACGGAAATCATCAATGTTGATTTCCCATCCTTCATGGAACGCCGCAGCACGACGACGGATTGGGATATTTTTATCACCAGCAATGGTTATAACATCTTGCCAACCCAGATTTTGGCACTTGACCCGAATTGGGCTGGATTCGACTCTGAATTTGTAGCGCAGGCCATCCAGGATGTCCGCTTGGCTCCAACCCAGGAAGCAGCAACAGAGGCTTGGGCCGGATTAGTTGGTTACGTTTACGAAAATGCAGCATTTACACCAATCGGACACTTTAAAAATGCCATGGCGACCAGTGACCAAGTGGAAGGGTTCGTATTCTTCGATCACCCAGTTTACTGGAATGCAAGGATCCCAAGGTAGATTAATGGAAAGTGTCGTTTGACAGATTTGTGGGGGCAAGCCTGATCCAGGCTTGCCTTTTTTTGATAAAAGGAGGGAAATTCATGGTTAAATACATTTTTAAAAGGCTGGGATCCATGGTTGTCATTTTACTGATTGTGTCCTTATTCATCTTTTCCATCGTCTACCTGATACCCGGGGATGCGGCCACAGCCGTCCTTGGCATGGAAGCCAGTGCCGAGGACATTGCCAATTTTACGGCCCGTATGGGCTTGGACCAGCCGCTTTGGGTTCAGTACGGAAGGTGGCTGGGTGGGATCCTGACAGGGGATTTCGGGGATTCCATCTTTATGAGAAGGCCGGTCCTTGAAGCTATCGGGGAACACCTTCCCCCAACGGTGAGCTTAGCTATATTTGCACAGCTGATTGCCCTGTTTTTGTCCTTGCCTGCAGGGATTGTAGCGGCTTACAAGAAAAATACGGCTTTGGATAAAGGCGTGCTTTTCTTTACGCTCCTTGGAACCGTCTTTCCAAGTTTCTTGCTGGCTTTATTTTTAATGCTGTTTTTCAGCGTCCAGCTGATGTGGTTCCCGGTAGCGGGATATAGCCGCTTGGAAAACGGGTTGTGGGAACACTTGCGGTTTTTATTTTTGCCGGCACTTTCCCTTGGAATCGCCCAATCGGCACTCATTACCCGCATGACCCGGGCCTCCCTGCTTGAAGTCCTTCATACCTCCTATATCAAGACTGCCCGGGCCAAAGGGCTTAGGGAAGGGAAGGTCGTCATGAAGCATGCCTTGAAAAATGCCGGGCTTCCCATTATCACCACCATTGGCCAATCTTTCAGCGTTTTGATTACAGGGGCAGTGGTCATCGAATCCCTATTTGCCATCCCCGGCATTGGACGGCTTATCCTAAACTCCATCAGCCGCCGTGATTTGCCCATTATACAGGGGATTGTCTTGGTCGTTACCGTGTTTTATGTGGTCATCAACATCATCATCGACCTCTTATACGGTGCCATCGACCCCCGAGTCCGTTTAGATAAGGAGTAAGCCCATGAAAAATCAAAATAAATCCTTAATCCCCATTTGGATAGGCAGCAGTATCCTAGCCATCCTTATACTTTTTGCTGCTTTTGGCCCTATGCTAAGCCCCTTCGATCCCTTTGAAATGAATATGGCGGAGCGCTTTTCCCCTCCCGGGCTTGCCAATTTGATGGGGACAGACGAGTTCGGGCGGGATGTTTTCATCCGCTTGGCTTATGGGGCAAGGAATTCGTTGCTCATCGGCTTTTTAGTCGCCTTTTTATCTTCGTTACTCGGCATTGTCATCGGCCTATACGCCAGTTATTATAAATTCCTCGACCACTTATTGATGCGCATCTGCGATGGGTTATCAGCCATCCCAGGGATTTTGCTGGCCATTGCCCTAATGGCAGCCATGGGCCCATCCGTCACCAATATCGTTATCGCCCTGACAGTAGTCAGTACGCCTAATATTGCACGCATTGTCCGCTCAGGGGCGCTGGTTATAAAAAAGCAGCCCTATATCGAGGCTGTGCATACCCTGGGTGGCTCCCATTCCCGTATTATATGGCTGAATATGAGCCCGGCTATTTTGCCAGCCCTTTTGGTCCAAGCCAGTTTTGCATTCGCTTCCGCTATCTTGTCGGAAGCTTCCCTCAGCTTTTTGGGGGCTGGCATTTCCGAGCCCCAGCCCAGCTGGGGAAGCATACTTCAAAGCAGCACCCATGTCATTGGGCGGGCATGGTGGCTGGCTTTATTCCCAGGGCTGCTCCTTGTCTTATCCGTGTTGGGGCTGAACCTCCTTGGGGACGGTGCCAGGGATTTAATGGATGTTAAGTTGCCCACTACAAAAAAAGGAGGCCGCTAAGCCATGGAACAGCCCACCGCATTGCTTGAGTTAAAAGATTTCAAAGTCCATTTTCATGCCTCACATGAGAAGACAACGGTCGTCAAAGGGGTAAACCTAAAAATCCAGCCAGGGGAAATCCTAGGGCTGGTCGGAGAGTCCGGATGTGGCAAAAGCGTGATGAGCCAATCCCTCATGCGGCTCTTGGAATATTCAGCCGATGTATCTTACGAAGGGAATATCTTATTTGATGGGCAGGATATTTTAAGAATGAACCCACAGGAACTCCGTAAGGTCCGTGGCAATGAAATTGCCATGATTTTTCAAGACCCCATGGTTTCGCTCAATCCAGTTTTCACCATTGGGAATCAAATTGAAGAGGTGTTGAAAGAGCACACGCGCCTTTCGAAAAAAGAGAGGAAGTCAAGGGTATTGGAGCTGCTTGGGTTAATGGAAATCAGCGAACCCGCCAGGGTCAGCAAACAATATCCCCATGAATTATCAGGGGGGATGCAGCAACGGGCCATGATTGCCATCGCCCTTGCGTGCGAACCCAAACTTTTGATTGCCGACGAGCCAACCACCGCCCTGGATGTGACCACCCAGGCACAGATTATGAAATTGCTCCAAAAACTAAATCTTGAACTTGGGATGGCTATCTTATTCATCACCCACGACCTGGGGCTGGTTTACGAATCCTGCCACCGGGCAGAAGTCATGTATTTAGGCCAAACGGTGGAAAGCGCACCTGGCCGTGATTTATTTGAATTGCCTAAACATCCTTATACCAAAGGATTGGCGGCCTCTATTCCGTCACTCACCGGGGCGAGGAAGGAAAAGTTGCCAGTGATCCCGGGGATTGTCCCGTCCTTGAAGGAAAACCTAGGCGGGTGTGCATTTGCCAAGCGCTGCCCTTATGCCACAGAAAAATGTTTCCAGCAAATCCCGCCGGTCTTTAGTATCGGGGAGGGGCGGGCCATCAAGTGCCATTACGACATTGACCAAGGAGTGAGCCTGCTATGACAAACCCTATCCTAAGTGTTCGAAACCTATCCAAATCCTATTTCAGCAATAAACAGTTCCTTGGCAAGAAAACCGAAAAAAAAGCCATGGATCAAATTTCTTTTGACCTGTATCCCGGTGAAACCTATGCCTTGGTAGGGGAATCAGGCTCTGGGAAAACAACCACAGGGCGATCCATTTTAAAGTTGGCCACACCCGATACGGGGGAAATCTTTTTTGAAGGCGTCAACTTGCTGGAGCTTAGCGACAAAGCATGGCGCCCTTACCGCAAGAAACTGCAAATGGTCTACCAAGACCCGACCGCCTCTTTGAACCCCTTGAAACGGGTAGGGAAAATCCTCGAGGAACCGCTGATCATCCACCGGATGGGGACAAAGCAGGAACGCCTTGGGAAAATCCTGGATAGCTTAAATGCAGTAGGATTAAGCCCTGACCACTTAAACCGCTTTCCACATGAATTATCAGGGGGGCAGCGGCAACGTCTGGGCATCGCGAGGGCCCTTATCATGGAACCAAAAATCATTGTCTGCGATGAACCCGTTTCTGCACTGGATGTTTCCATTCAGGCACAAATCCTGAATTTATTGCTCGACCTCCAAAAAAAACGCGGGCTTTCCCTGTTCTTCATCACCCATGACTTAAGCGTCGCCCGCCATCTATCGGACCGGATCGGGGTTATCTATCAAGGGACATTGGTTGAAGAAGCCCCTACAGACGAACTTTTTTCAAACCCCATCCATCCCTATACCCGAAACCTCTTAGCTTCCATCCCTGGAAAGAAGCCCGATTTTTCAGGGACAGGGACACCGCAAGAAGGGCATTTTGTCAGCAAAAAATATTGGTAAGTGTTAGAAAGGAAGGGACAGCTGGGGAATCACCCCAGTTGGCCCTTCCTTTTTATGGGGTGATTTTTGACACTTCATCACGCAACTGCTGCAACCGGGTTTCCAGTGTTTGCAGCTTATCTGTATATGCCTGGTGCATGGAACTGGCAAGAAAGCCGTTTTTCAGTTCCATCACTTCGATGGAAAATTCAGCCAGGGCATAAATGAGCAGCTCGACATCCAACCCGTCCCAGGGAAAATCTTTGATGAAATCAGAAGCTTTAGGGTCGTGGTCCCCTAAAAAAGCCTCGATTTTCTCCCGGGTGATGAGGGATTGGGTCAATTTTTGGTTCAGTTCTTGCTGGCGGCCGGCGTCTTTATCCTTTAATGCCTGCGTCAAGTCGATTTCCAGTGCCAGCTGGCGGCTCGTGATGGCCTTTAGCACCAGTTCCCATTCCAGCAAATTCTCTACTTCATTCAGTACATCAATGCTTATCCCTTTCATTTTCCAACTTCCTTTCTTGCCTTATTTTACCCAAACTCCCCAGGAGCTATGCTTTTTCCCCTTTTTCCTTTGAATGTGTGTTATAATGGTCTTAAAAAACGAGGAGAATCCCCATGAAAATTATCATATCCCCCGCTAAGAAAATGAATGCTAACGAAGACTTTATCCCTTGGGAGAATTTACCCGCCTGCTTGGGGCAGGCAGAGGAAATCCACCAATATTTGCTGGGCCTAACTTTCGAGGAGCAAAAAACATTATGGAAATGCAACGATGAAATTGCCTCCTTAAACCACCAAAGGCTTAAAGAAATGTCCCTGACAAAAGGGCTTGTCCCTGCGTTATTGTCCTACGAAGGGCTCCAATACCAGTACATGGCTCCTCAGGTCTTTAGCAACCAGCAGTGGGAGTACGTAAACAAACATCTGGTTATCTTATCCGGGCTTTATGGCGCTTTGCGCCCCACCGATGGCATCACCCCTTACCGGCTGGAAATGCAGTCCAAATTCTCAAAACCCATGGGATCATTTAAGGACCTCTACAAGTATTGGGGCGATAGCATTTACAAGGAATTGACCAAAGACAGCAACGTTATTTTGAACCTGGCTTCCAAGGAATACAGCAAGGCCATCGAAAAGTATTTGGCACCTAGCGATGTCATGGTGACCTGCACGTTTGGCACGTTGGTTGAAGGCAAATTCAAGGTCAAGGCCACCGAGGCCAAAATGGCCCGTGGCGAAATGGTCCGTTACCTGGCCACCCATCAGGTAGGGGAGCTTGATGGGGTCAAAGGTTTTGATTCCATGAATTACACCTATTCAACGGCGTTGTCCACTGAGAAGGAGTTTGTCTTCTTGAGAGGGTGAATTTCTACTAATTTTTTACATCGAATGGGAGAGACAGCCGTTTAAGGTATGGAAGACCGTGTCGTGCTCTCCCAATTCGCCACCGAGTCCATCCTGGCTTTTTGCGAGCGCATCAACACCTTCATCTTCGACAACTACGACATCAAGCACGACATCCTCGTCTACGGAGACGGCGCCAACTGGATCAAGACCCTTGCCCAAGAAGTCGGCGACCACTTCATCCTGGACCACTTTCATGCCATGCAAGCTCTTTTCAGGCTGTGTGGCGGAAAGACCAATACCGAAGAAAGGAATCTTCTCCACGGCTACCTGAAGGCAGACAAGAAAGCCGACTTCTTCCTGATTGCCAATTCGCTCTATCCCGAGATGTCAAAGCAAAAGCAGGCAGCCTCTGACTACCTGAAAAACAACTGGGCTTCTTTTCAAAACAACTTCAAGCTTCCCCAGGCGCTCGTCTGCTGCGCCGAAGGAATCAATTCCCATTACTTTGCCTCCAGGCTCTCTTCCCGCCCTAGGGGATTCTCCATCAAGGCCATACACAACCTGGGTGCCCTCCTCTCCATTGACGCCACTTCAAGCAGCATCAGGCAGCACTTGGTGAAGCACCTTCCCGAAATGACCCATAAAGAAAAAGCCAAGCCTTCCGCCCCACTAGGGAAATACGCTAAATACCAAAACAATTTCACCCATATCCCTGCGCTCTCCAACAAAACCTCAGGGCTCAAGACCCTTATTAAATCCTTGACTTCGTAAGCCCACCGCTCTTCACAGACACCATACAGCTACTTGCACCAGTTATATTTTATTTTCCATCAAAAAAGAATAGCGTTATGAAAACGCTACCCTTAATAAATCTCCCTAAAAACTTGACACTAACAGTTTCACATCTCAGAGAGGGATTTGTGAACGATATTTTGTGGACAGCCTGGATAGGCCGGTAGAGGAAGTCGCAAAAATCATTCGAGGGCACTGGG
>WRGF01000102.1 GCA_009787345.1 Turicibacter sp. | reverse complement strand
GAGCCGTGCTCAATGCAACCGTTCCATTAATTGATGCCACTGGGCTCGTCCCATTCATCACAGTTATCAGTTCGAAGTGCCCACCGTCTATCGAGGGTAGAGGAGGAGCAGGGCTGTAGACAACATCTAAGAACCAACGTTGATTCGTCCCCGCGCTGCTCCCCCAGGTAATAATTGAGGTTCCATTGGCAGTTGTACCCCCACCTTGGACATCTAAAACACGGCTATTGCTATTATTTTGGATTTGTACACTTCCTGCTGCACCAGGAACAAGGTTCCATAACGATAAAGCAGTGCTATTTTGTGTCATCGTCACGGTATTTCCTTGAGCCGTCAAAAATCTTCCATCTGCTAAATTCCGAATGAAGTAGCTGCTCCCATTAGTGGCTTGGGTCAATTCCCAAATTTGATTGTTATTGTTTTGTCGTTGCCCTAAAACCAAGGAAGTGTTACTTGGAAGCATGACAGAGCTCCCATTTAAAGCAGTGATAATTCGGATGCGATTATTGTGATACGATACTGTACCATCGGGAATCGGTGGCCCTAAGATTAAGCTGCCGTCAGAATTCCTAGCCACTTGATTAGAATTGGTTGAAACCTGATTACGTTGATTAACAGCACGCACTACATAAGAATTAGAATTTTGTAGATTTGCCCCAGAATCCCTAAAGCTCATTCCGGTCGTTGTATTCAATAATTGCCCATTTCTCCAAATCTCGTATCTCTGAATACCCCAGACTGAAACTGGAGTGTCCCATGATAAATTCACTTCGTTATTAATTATGGAAATCTGTAATACGGGCGGGAAAATACCCGGCATGACATATTCAATAACAGGATTGGAATCTCGACCCCTCCATATTTCTTGTTGTAGTTGCGGCAAGGATGATAAAAAATCCCTCGTAACCTGATTGACCTGAACCCCCCAACGGTCAAAAAATGGGGCTAGGTTTCGATTAGCACATTGTGATGCCATGCGTATAAATGTTTGTCTTGCTAAATTTCCAGCGAATGAATTAGTAGGTATTTCATTAGGTGCTGCAGCCCGATACATCTGATGGAGCCTAGGATAAAAATTTTCCCCAAATGCCAGTGCTAGTTGCCAGTACATAGCAGCAGCTACTAGCCTGGGTTCATGACCAGACTCTACTAATAAAGTATCGTAATTTCGAGTGGGTCGGTTTAAGTAGGGGAATACATGATTTCCAAATATGTTATTAAATGCCCAGTGTCCCGTACGCTCAAATATGGAACTTAATCCAAAGCGAATCCCAGTATAATTAGAATACAGCTCCACTGTAACTTCTGCCATATTGTTATGATCCCAAAGCCAAGGTAATATCTGTCTCGTATGCCCCTGCTCATGCCAAGGCACAAAACCAGGTCCCCATTGACCATTAAACAAAGGAACTAACAGTTCGGTGACTGAATTCAACCGATAACCCGTGGCATTGCTCCCAGCTACCGCTAAAAATCCTCCTGGAATCAACTCCACAAAGGCTTTTCTGTGTCGATCAGGGCGATCTCTTTCATGTGGCATAAAATCAGCCAGTCCACAAAACTCATCCTGATACTCGACACTACGGCGGTGAAAATCTAAAGCATTCGCAGGATTCCCGTTTCGAATAGCACTCCCCCATGCGGAAGCTCGGTAAACAGTAACCAAAACGCGATCATTAACTAATTCTACCATCCCAGATTCCGTATAGTTATTTAGCATATACTGCCAATCCGAAACGGTGTGTACGCCTTGTCGGAATAAACAAGAGGGTGTGCCACCTGTGACAATCTCCACGTTGACGGTCACACCTACTGGATGTTCAACCGAAAAATATAATAGGCCTGCTGAAGCGTTGGAAATAATATTGCTCCCAGGTGTAAGGACTCGCAATGTTGGCTCGTGTCCCCATGGCATACGAAATGTTGTGATATATGCTCCGATATTATGATTTCCGTTAACACGAATGGTCACTTGTTCATTTGCCCGGATAAAATATCCTGTCGGCTCTAGTCGGCTCCAATGAAACCACCTGCGATGGAGTTGTTGAGTATGGGTGACTGGGCCACGCCCAATAATTGTCAACGTCCGTGGGTTTAAATTGACAACATTGCGTGGGTTAGGACGCGGGCGTGTTTCTTGAGCAGCTAACTCCCAACTGGCCTGCCATGCGAGTTGTTCTTCTTCAGTCGGTAAAGATAAACCCTCTCCATATTCAAATATTTCATCAGGTGCTCCATCATTAAAAATAGGTAATGCGGTGTCTTCCAATTCCAAATTCACCTCGTCAACCTCCCTCTACTTCCTATAAGGCCGCTAATAACCTTTAAAAAACGAACCTGCTTCGCAGATTATTTTCAGCATAAACCAAAATCGTCAAATCACGTTGTTAGACAATTTATTGTCTTTCAAGTTTTAGTTACAGAGTACTAATTATTCCCTTATTGCAGGGTTACCGTTTACTTCAACTGTGAGAAATCGTGTGTTAGTGCTTGATGAAGTGGGAATCGTTACACTACCATTGTTCGGTATAGGATCATTTACCCTCGTAGTTGCTACTCCGTTAGCTCCCCTTACCCAAGAGGCTGGCCATTCCAAGGCTGGATTTCCGCCTGTATACGTTACCCGAATATTCCAGTTCCCTCCGACGTTAGATCCCGAACGGTTACGTACATTTATGCTTGGACGGGTTCCCCCTTCCCCGTTTACCACAAAGGCGAATGGTGCAACTTGGGGAACCTGTAGTGTTGAAGTCGTAAGCGTGGCCGAACTGGCATCCTCACTCCCTAGATTATTAAATGATGCCACTCTATAGGTAAAAGCCGTTCCCGCAGAAAGTCCCGTATCAGTAAAGCTAGACTGTGTGTTAGTTCCAGTCGTCGCAATCAGGTTGTTGTTCCGAAATATTCGATACCCTGCGATGCCATTAAGTGAGGTCGGAATCACCCAATTCAGAATCACGCTATTTTGCGTATGCCCAGTGGCTGTCAAACCTGTTGGGGGGGCCAAGACTGGAGGAATAATAACTTCTGGAAGCGTCTGAAGAGTTAGTCCGTTAGATGTCGCCTGACTGTAAGGATTGAATGCAACCACTTGATAGGTAAACGATTCTCCAGGCGGCAATCCGTTATCCACAAATTGAGAGATATTATTCCCCACTGTCGTTAGGTACAATCCATTTCGATAAATTCGATAACCATCTACAAGATTTCCAGGGGTCGGGGATAAATCCCATGCAAAACTCAGTGCATTTGTTTGACGGGAAACCTCACGTAAGTTAGAGGCTGGATACAAAATTGGAGGGGCTGGTGGTGTTGCGTCTATATCTGTTTGCCCAATAACATATTCCGAAGAGGGACCCGTTAAAAGGCTTCTCACCTGATACGTATAAACGGTATCAGGGTGCAGATACGTATCCGTAAAGGAATGAGTACTTGCTGGCAGTTCCGCAATTTTTTCCCCACCCCGGAAGAGTTCATATCCTGTCAGATACTGAGGGTTTTCAGGAGAACTCCAATCTAGTCGAACACTGGTCGGAGTTACTTGGCTTTGTCGAAGATCCAGCGGGATAAACTGCAAGGCTTCTGAGGCGGAGCGCAATGGGTTGGTTTCGATACGGTTAGGTATTTCTTTGTTCCAATGGTTAGTATCCATAGACCGTTCCATATCTTCTTCTAACCAATCCCGCAGTAACAGGTTGTCAAAAAAATCTTTTACAGGAGCTTCGCAGACATAATTACTGCCCTGAGAGTTATTCCCTACTTCATTTGTTCCACTGAGAGCCCTATACATAACCTCAGTGATTTCATTGCCGATATTTTCCTCTTGGCTCATGCCTTATCACTCCTTCTTGTTTCTCTTATAGCTTATGATTTTCTTTTAGAAGATATGACACATTTTTCCCGCGCCAAAATAGAAAACCCGAAAAAAGGCTGAACAAAGTGGTAAAAGTACAAAATTTTGAGTTGGAAGGTTTTCAAAAGATGGAATAAGCGTTATAATGGTGAAAACAAGCTTGAATCGACAAGCATCGGGAGAGCTGGAACTCACGGGTATTAACTTTCACCCCCCTTCCTAGAAGCAGGGATTTCCAGTAAATAACACTCTAATACGACAAAAAACATGATACACTATTACTTGTTACCGCTAAATAATAAGCAAGGAGTTTGTCATGTCAGGTATTAATCATACCATATCGACGACCGACTCATAATACATACACACCCATCGTCGTAAGCAATAGTATCACTACACTTTTTTATAAAGGGGGGGTTTTCCTGTTCAATCCAAATTTCAACCCATATCCATCCCACCGCAACGTTGTTTATGGCAATAATGGTATAGTCGCCACGTCCCAGTCCCTGGCTGCCCAGGCCGGGCTTCGTATTTTACAGCAGGGTGGCAATGCCATCGACGCAGCCATCGCCACTGCCGCCTGCCTGACCGTGGTTGAGCCGACTTCCAACGGGATTGGTGGCGACGCTTTCGCCCTCGTCTGGACCAAGGGCAAGCTTCACGGGCTCAATGCCAGCGGTCCTGCACCAAAAAATATTTCCATCGAGAAGGTCATGGCTTTGGGGCATGAAAAAATGCCTCAATTTGGCTGGCTCCCCGTCACCGTACCAGGCGTTCCCGCAGCGTGGGCGGCCCTCTCCAAGCGTTTTGGGAAACTTCCTTTTGGCGAGGTGCTAAATCCGGCAATCGAGTATTCAAAACGTGGCTTTCCAGTTTCCCCTACGGTAGCCTATTACTGGGATTTCGCTTTCGGGAAAAACAGCCAAAATCCTGACAAAGAAACGTTCACTGAATGGCTAAAAACCTTCGCACCGCACGGGCGGGCACCCCGTGTCGGGGAAATTTGGAAATCGGGGGACCATAGCAGAACCTTGGAAGAAATCGCAAAAACCGGGTCTGAATCCTTCTACCGTGGCGAACTCGCCGAAAAAATCGCCGAGGCCTCCCAAAAAGCAGGGGGATTCCTGACTGCCCAGGATTTATCCGACTATGAACCCGAGTGGGTAGAGCCCATCAAAGTCAATTACCGCGGCTATGATGTGTGGGAATTGCCGCCAAATGGGCAAGGCATCATCGCCCTATCTGCCCTCAATATCCTAAAAGAGTTCGATTTTGCCAGCAAGGATACTGCCGAAACAATCCATAAACAGATAGAAGCCATTAAACTGGCATTCTCGGCGGCAAGCAAGGCCATTAGCGACCCAGGACATATGAATCCTTCCCATGTACCTTTCCTCCTTAGCGAAACATTTGCCGACCGGGAACGGGAGCGGATTGGTGAAAAAGCCATCGAACCTGTACCTGGCAGCCTTCCAAAAGGAGGAACCGTCTACCTTTGTACCGCCGATGGCGAAGGGAATATGGTGTCATTCATCCAAAGCAATTACTGGGGATTCGGCTCTGGGATTGTGGTCCCGGGAACCGGGATTTCCATGCAAAACCGGGGCTATGAATTTAGCCTGGATCCCGCCCACCCCAATGCATTAATGGGCGGAAAAAAACCGTACCACACCATCATCCCCGGATTTTTAAGCAAAGATGGAGAAGCTGTCGGACCATTTGGGGTCATGGGCGGTTATATGCAACCCCAGGGGCATGTCCAACTTTTGATGAACACCATCGACTTTAAGCTAAATCCCCAAATGGCACTGGATGCCCCCAGGTTTCAGTGGACAGAGGGAAAAACCGTGGAAGTGGAATATAACTTCCCCAAACATGTCGCCGAAGAACTGGCAGCGAAGGGACACGACATCCGCATTGCCCTAAATGCAGGAGGATTCGGACGGGGCCAGATTATTTGGCGGGATCCTTTAAACGGTGTCCTTGCCGGCGGCTGCGATTCCAGGAGCGACAGTGCGGTAGCAGCATTCTAGGATAAAAAAGCACACACGAAGAAAATCACTTCAGGTGTGCTTTTTGTTAATCGTTACCCCTAAAACCGTAAGTAACGAAGCTATTCAATGATGTATCGTCAAAAGTTTGTAAGGTGCTTAAATCAAACTCCAAGCCATTTTGTGATTTAAGGACATTCTTCAAATGCTGGTCCGGCAACCGCTTTAAATATTCTACTACATATCTTTCCTGAAGTCACCTGCTTAAACCAGCTCGGAAAAATGTTTTACCCAAGTCGGCTTCGTTATTTTAAATATCACAAAGGCCCGTCATCCCAATGTTTTTCGGGATGACGGGCCTTTAGTACGGCTACATTCCCGCTTTGAACAAGGTCCTCATCTGGTACATCAAATCGTCTGTGTTGGCGTTGATGACCGCCCCTTCGTTAATCTGGGAAAGGCTGGCAAGCTCTGGGAACTGGTCGTTGAAGCCGATGGTGACCACTGGCACCCCGAGGGCATGGACAATCGGTGTAATCCGTGCCAGGCTATGGCCTTCATTGGTTTCCCCATCTGATAACAGGAAAATCAAGGGACGGGCATTTGGTGTCAATGCTAACTGCTCTTCAATCATTTGAATGGCGACGAGGGTGGCATCAAACGTGGCTGTTGCTCCCTGGGCCTCCAAGTTCTGGACCGTTCCAATAAAGTAGGATCGCTGCGCCGCATCCATACGGGCCACGGGCAGTTCAATAGTCACATCTGAATTGTAAGAAACCAGCCCAACGTAAGTGCTGTCATTGATGTAGGGCACGGAATTGAGCAGGGCATTTTGAAGGGAATCCAGTGGCGCTCCCGCCATGCTCCCGCTGACATCGGCAATAAAGACGGCAATGGTCGGGCGGCTGCCATCCCGGTTTTCCCGCCAGGTTCTTTGAATCGAGGAAAGCAGGCGATTATCCACATTAAGTTCCCCAACAAAACTGTTTTGCTGGTTGAAGCCATAATCCGTGGCAAGGGACTGGTTTTCCTCCCTTAACACAAATTCGGTAAATAACCGGACGGTTTCGGCTTCTGCACCGTCGCCAAACACATACATCGGCGAATCCTGGCGCCCGCCCATGGGGACAAACTTGAACCCATTGAATTCCGGTGTGGTGCTGAAATTCTGGTAACTCATGGACATTACATCAATACTGCCATTCCTAGCCGCGTCCCGAAGTTGGAGCGTCGTGAAAAACGAAGCCGGGATATGGGTCTGGAATTCATTGAGCCTGGCAACCGCAGTTTCACTGACCGGGTTTTCAGGGTCAAAATAAGTCATGAGCTGGACTAGCAAGTCAAGCCCGACGGAACTGGTGTAAGGGTTGGTGTACCCTAATAACACGCTGTCATTTTTAACTGCCTCCACCAAGGTGGCGATGGTCACTTCTCCGTATTCTAAAACCAGCTGGTCATAAATGGACTGCCTCATGACAAGCCCCCGGATATCCCCGGCGGTACGGATAGCAACGTTAGCAAATGCAACATTTTCGGCTTCCATCAGCTGTCCCCACAACACCGTGGATGGGCTATAACCGGCCGGGACATGGACACCTGATGTGATGTAATCCAGTCCGCTTCCAGAAGCTATGCTCCTAATGGACACTGACACTTCCTGCCCGTCCGCCACAAATCCCTCACGATTAAACTGCTCCGCCAAGGTGACGAAGAAGCCATCCGTCCCAGAACCGGATTTTTCCGAGCTAACAAAAATTTCTGCCACCACATCTCCCTGTCCCTCAAGCACGATGGGAAATGCCGTTTCAATATCCGGCAGTATATCGGCTTCCGTACGGATTTGGGTATCTACCCCCCGCACCGGCGTCCCCTGATGGGGCTTGATTTCATGGACGAAACTCTGGAGCTCCTTAACCGCATCTTCCCTCGAAAGCTCCGAGGCGCTACATGCCCCAAGCGCTAACACTGTAACCAACAACCCTAATTTTTTCATTTCCTAATGTCCCCCCAATGTATCGTTTAGCAGCTTCAAAGACTCCGTCACACTCTCGAGCGGGGAATTCCCACTGGCAGTTTTACTTTCCAAATAATTGACCATTTCATTTAGCAGCAGTTTCACATCGCCCAAAATTTTCTCGTTTTGAAGCACTTTTTTTTGGATTTGGGCCACCTCGCCCTCCACATTCAAACGATTGATGAGGGTTTTGGCATTTTGCAGCATCTGCTTCTCGGCAAGCCTCAGGGACTGCCCCACCTCCTCGAACACATGGACATTTCCGTCCAAATAAAGCTTCGAAAACCGCTGAAAATACGTTTCCATTTTCTGGAGTTGATCGACCATTTCCCGTGCCTGTCCAAAATCTAGCCCCCGAAGTTGGAGGAGCACCAACTCTTTTTCACTGATTTTTGGGCGTTTGAATGCTAACCCCGCCACTGCGCTGATTGCAATGGCCATTCCCAGTCCGATAAGCGCTAGCGCCCGAAAGAATCCCGCCAAGTAAATCCCATGGCGGATGACAGCAGCATCCCAGTTCAGGACAAGGCCTCCAAAAGTGACGAAAAACCCAAGTCCAATGCCGATTATGGCGAGTACAAACCGTTTATGGTTCATACTTTCACCCCCAAAATCCCTTCCAATTCCCGTATCATAAATGCCACTTGTCCATCTTGCCCGTCCTGAGTATCGGTACTTGAAAGCAGGCTCATCAGAATTTGGATCCGCTCTATTAGTGCTTCTTCCGAGGCGATGATTCCACGTACCTGCCCCACCAAAATCTCCATTTCAGGGGGCAGTTCCAAAGCGTCTATTTCCACCATCAAGCCCCGCAAGGAAAATAAATCCGTCTGTATGGCTAAAAATGCAACTTCCAAGCCACCTAAAAGCTTCTCTGCATGACCCTTGGACGGTTTTTTCCTCCCCTTGAAATCGCCAATCAATTGATGCACGGAGCGTTCTAAATACAGCCGGTTCCCTTGATTAAGCACGGATAGCACCCGTTCGTTTAAATTATCCAATGAATTTTTAAGCATAATATCCCCCCTCGTATCCATCCTATGGAAAATTAGGTAATTGTATGCACGTTAAAGCTACCCACAGGAAAATTCGCCCGTGGGTAGCTTGTCCGGATTAAAGAGAGGGTTTCCAGTTAATGGCGAGATTCGCCAACAAGATTTCGGCAGTTGAATGTTCTTTGGAAGCAACCACTTTGGTCGGCTTTTCCGTATGGAACTTCCCTTTAGTCAATTGGATATTTTTCAAATTGGTGACCTCTTTGTAGCGTCCGATCAGGTTTAACGAAATTTTTCGGGCCATGTTGGGGTTTCTTTGTGAATTTCGCTCCCTCAATCGGCAGCTGTCCTCCAAATAGTGGACATCCAGAAAATAATGCATGGTTTCAACCGACCATTCGAGGCG
>WRGF01000101.1 GCA_009787345.1 Turicibacter sp. | reverse complement strand
TCAATCTACTAAATATGCACAAGGAGCAACAGCAGTCGAAGGTTCCCCTTTCACGCATGATGATCCGATGCTTGGTTGACCTAGAAAAACTGACAGAGGTTCTCAATATCGGAATATTTTAAAGGATATTTTTACTAATTAATTCGTTGGTCTTTTTAGCACACCTTCCATGAAGCTAGATGTCCTAACAAACCATGTATGCGTTTTTTGGTAGCGTTATTTTGAAAGTTGATTTCCGTGGGGTGCACGTTAATGGTTATGGATTAAATCATTGGTGGCAAGGAAGCGCTATTCCAGCAAGCCGCCAGCAAATCAAGAAGGCTTTGGAGAAACTGAACTTAGCTGATACCCATGCTTTGTTAAACAAAAGTTACGGGCTTAGCTTGTCGGACCATTATTGGATTAAGCCACTAGGCTCCGAACTGACTTTGGAAAGCGTGAACTTTTTTCAGAATACCTTTTCCAAAGATATGGGGGAACTGGTTTTTGAGGGGAAGAAAAGTTCCAAAAATTTTGACTTCCTTTCTCCCGATAATACCTCTGATGGATGGCTCAAGAAGAAATGGGTCATTCGGAATGGCAAACGCTTCTTAGCTAAAGGGGGCAGTTTGCCTTATGTGCAGGAGCCATTTAATGAAGAAATCGCCAGCCGTTTATACAACCGCCTTGGCATTTCCCATGTTCCTTACCATGTGGTAGTAGAGAACAAGGAAATCTATTCCATGTGCGAAAATTTTTTGGACGAAAAAACAGAATATGTTTCGGCTTATCGTGTCATGCAATCCTATGCGAAGGATAACAGTGAATCAAGGCTGGAGCATTTATTGAGGGCCTGCCGACTTCTCGGTATCCCTAATCCGAAAGTCGGAACCGAACATATGTTTGTAACGGACTTTATCTTGACTAACACGGACCGCCACTTTGGCAATTTTGGTTTTATACGCAACGTTGACACATTGGAATGTCTAGGGATGGCTCCCTTGTTTGATTCTGGAACCTCCCTATGGAGCCACCGGCAAGACATCGGAAGTTTGGTGCCCGCTAAACCATTTAAAAAATCCCATCTCAAGCAACTTGGCTTAGTGAGTGACTTCTCATGGCTGGACACTTCCAAGCTACAAGGGTTTAACGATGAAGTCTATGAAGTCTTAAACAAGTCGCCCCTTTTGACACCGGGTAGGAAACAGCAAATCGTAGAGGCTATTGATTCAAGGATTCAGCAAGTAGTGGACTTTGGCAAGAAAATGAATTAGGATTACTCTATCCACCCCCATATGAAAATCCCCGCAAGGAAATCGCTTGCGGGGATTTTCATATATATAGGGAAAGTAGGTCATTTTTTAAGCTGTGCCTTGATTTCTTCTAAACGGTGGTCGCTGATTTCTGTTAGTTCCATAATCGTTTTAGTATCGTATCCTTTTTTAAGGAGTTTGGAAACAATTTTAAACTGTTCTTCCTGTTTCCCTTCCAACTTCCCTTTTTGCTCCCCTCTTTTTTCACCTTCATACCGCAGTTCGTTGTCATAGGAGAATATATCTGCAAACATATTTCTAATCACCCCATTAATGGTGGATACATTTTCTTGCGAAAATGCGGGGACCCCACGTCCCTTCTTGGAAAAATTGGGGAAGGTATCCCTCTTCCCTTGTTGCCTTGATGGCATCTATTACGCCCATGCTTTTTGAAAAGTCAATGAACCTTGCATAGCCTGCCAATGCGTTGTCCTTGCTTTTATCCTTTAAGTTCTCGAAATGAATGTCAAGGACTTCTGCTGAAGCGGTGATTGAGCCGAGATTCAGTTTAAGGAAGTTTTCCTTAAGAGGTTCGTCGCCGTTATAGACGATGTAAAACTCCGCTTTGGGCAACCTCATTTCCTTGACCCCGAATTTGTTCAGTTTATTTTTCCTGATGTATTGGTCGAGCAGGTAGACGAAATATTCCAACATGCGAAAGCACATGTTGGGGTTGATGGTTGATTGGTGTTCGATGAGAATCATCATATGCCAGCCGTCGACCACGAATGCCAAGTCGTTATACCTTGGCGCGCCTTCAAACCTGTCCTTTAGGGAGTAGTATTCAATTTTGTCGGCATCGACTTCATTGCCCGTAAGCGCCTTGTAAGCCTGCGCCGTGTACTTTTTGTCCCTTGTCATCATGTAAATAAATGCTGTATCCCTGATTGCCAAAATCCATAATCCCTTTTCTCCTTGTCCCTTTGTTAACATTATTTTACCATAAGGGCAGGCGCTGTGGCTACCGTTTTATTATATGCATTTTCAGGGTGATTGATGATGACAGGACACTTTTGGCAGGGTGGAAAACCCTAATGCCATTTCAAAAAACAACGCATAATAGCATTTTCACAAAAAAATCCCTTGATTAATCTGGGAATTAGGATATAATAGACTAAATACATGCAACCAAGGGGGCTAATTCTATGCTAACTGTACGCGGACACCATCATCATATGAAGTGGGTTTGAATTTGTGGGATGAAAAATTCTCATGGATGCAAGCCCTTTTCCCCTTTGGATCGAGATGGTGCTTGTTGTTAGCAAAGTGGTTGGAAGTCGAAGCCGCACAAGTATCATTGGATACTTGTGCGGTTTTTTATTTTAGGGAGGAACTAATATGCAGACATTAAAAAATTATTTACTGAAACGGCAGATGGAGGATTTGGCGATGGAGGCGGGGTATGCCCCTTATGAGCCGTCGCTGTTCGAGCCTTACGAACACTATTCGTCCCTCAGCGATGGGGTGGACTTGGGGCAGCTGGTGACGGTGATGAACAGCGAGCAAAAATTCCAGCTGCTTCGCCCGGACATTACCACGGTGGTCCTTCGGGACTTGCTCCCCCGCATCGACAAAGACGGGGAAACGAAGCTCTTCTACCAGTCGGCGGTGTATCGCTCGGACAAGCAAAGCGTGCGGGAAATCAACCAATTCGGCCTGGAATGCCTAGGCAATTTGGGAGTGGATGCTGAAAAAGAAATGATTGGCTTGGCTTTAAAATACTTGGAGGGCGCTCCCTTCCTATTGGAAGTCGGGACGACAAAATTTATTGGCAAGCTCATTGCTTTAAGTGGGATGGCTGCTCAGGAGGAAAAGATTTTCCGGTCATTATTACTGGCGAAAAACAAGGAAGAGCTCATGAAATTTGCCCGGTTGAAAGGTTTGCCAGAAGGGGTTCAGGAGCTTATTCCCCACTTATTCTCTTTGAGAGGGGAACTTGCTTCCATTAAAGAACGATTAAAGCCCCTGATTTTGGGGGAGAGCCTCATAGGCACCCTTTCCGATTGGGATAAGCTGGAGCAATTTTCCAAAAAAATGATTTTCGATGTGTCCATGGCCAGTGAAATCACCTACTATGACGGCACGATTTTCAAGGGATATTACCGCAATGTTCCCCGTGCCATCCTAAGCGGCGGGCGGTACCGGGATGTGGGGATTGGCTTTTCCATTGATGTGGACAGTTGGTTGAAAGGGAGGGTTTGATATGGAATGGTTGACAGTTGCCGTTGCGAAAGGACGGCTTGAGAAGGAAACGATGAAGCGGTTGAAGGCGGCGGGGATGGCCCAGTCGGTGGATGCGGCTTCGAGGAAATTGATATTTAAGGACGAGCAGGACGGTATCGCTTACTTGTTCGTCAAGCCAGTGGATGTGGTGACTTACGTTGAAAAGGGCGTGGCGGACATTGGAATTGTGGGGAGCGACATTATTCTGGAACAGGGGTTGCCAGTATACGAACTGATGGCCCTAAGTTTTGGAAAATGTGCCTTCGCTGTGGCGGGATTCCCTGAAACGCAGCTTTATGGCTCGGAAAAAGTGTTGAAAATCGCCACCAAATTCCCCAACATTGCTAAGAAATACTTTGCTGGGAAGCGGGAGGTAGAGGTCACTTACCTGAACGGCTCGGTGGAGCTTGCTCCTATCGTCGGCATGGCGGACTGCATCGTGGACTTGGTGGAAACGGGCAACACCCTGAAGGCCAACGGCTTGGTGGCCTTAGAGAAAATGTTCGACATCCAGGCAAAAATCGTGGCGAACCACACCAGTTATGGCTTCTTATATGAAAAAATCCAGGATTTCTTATCCAACTTTGAACAGGAGGACGACTTAGATGCTGCCAATTATATATGGGAATAAATTAGATGGGCAACTTCAGCGGATTTTGGACCGTTCCATCTCCCTGACCACCCAAATCGAAGAACAGACGAAAGCCATTTTGGATACGGTAAAGAATGCTGGAAACCGTGCCCTTTACGACTATACAAAGCAGTTTGACGGGGTAGGGATTTCCCAATTGGAAGTGACGGAAGCCGAGTTTGAAGCCGCCTTTAAAGAAGTAAGCCCAGAGCTTAAAGAAGCGTTGGAAGGTGCCATGGCCAACATAGAAAAATACCATTTGAAGCAAGTCCAGACCGGTTATGAAATCAAGGAAGCCAACAGCTACCTAAAACAAATCGTGGCCCCGGTTGAACGGGCGGGAATCTATGTCCCAGGGGGCAAAGCCGCCTATCCGTCCACCGTCTTGATGAATGCCATCCCCGCAAAAATTGCAGGTGTCGAGGAGATTACCATGGTGACCCCTCCCAACAAGGAAGGAAAAATCAAGGCAAGCCTTCTGGTAGCAGCAAAACTTGCCGGAGTGGACCGGGTCCTCAAGGTCGGGGGTGCCCAATCCATTGGGGCTTTGGCATATGGAACCGAAACCATCACGAAGGTCGATAAAATTGTGGGCCCTGGAAATGCCTACGTTGCCATGGCGAAGAAACTGGTTTCCGGTGATGTAGGGATTGATATGATTGCCGGGCCTTCCGAAGTGGTCATCATTGCCGACGGACAGGCGAACCCGAAGTACATTGTTGCTGACTTGATGGCCCAGGCCGAACACGATGAAATGGCTTCCGGTATCGTGGTGACAACCAGTGAGCGCCTGGCAAGTGAGATTCAAATACTGGCAGAAAAGATGTCAGCAGTCCAGCCGAGAAAAGAAATCATTCAGACGGCCTTCAAAGACTTTGGCGCCATCATTGTGGTCAGCGACTTGGAGGAAGCGGTCGCCCTCGTCAACCAAATCGCCCCGGAGCACTTGGAAATCCACACGCAAAACCCAGAAGCCGTGTACCCAAAAATCAAACACGCGGGTGCCATTTTCCTGGGGGAATTCACGCCAGAATCCGTGGGCGACTACTATGCGGGGACGAACCACACGTTGCCGACAAATGCCACGGCACGTTTCTCCTCACCCTTGAATGTCCATGATTTCCAGAAGAAAACTTCGGTGGTTTATTACAACCGGGAAGCGTTGTCAGCGGCGAGAAGGCATATTGAACTGATTGCCGAAGAAGAGGGGTTATTTGCCCATAGGGACGCGGTTTCCGTTCGATTTGAAAACTAAAAAGGCACGCTTCGTGGGAAACATGCCGTTAGGGATTATTTAAAATATCATCGATAATTTTATCACTGATTCGCAAGCTGGATTCACGGATAATATGCAGGCAGTCAGTAAATTGCTGTTTGGAGAGAAAATTGTCCTCATAGGCCATTTTTAAAATTCCAATGGTACCGGTTATTTTAAGTCCTTCTTGATGGGCAACCCTTCGCCCTTTGCGTTCATCAATCAACAAAGAAAGTGCCTTAAGTTCTTTAGCTAAGACGATTGCTTCGCTTTCGCCAAGGTCAAGCCCGTTTTCTTCCCTAAATTGCTGGACAGCCAGTGGGTTGGTGACGGGAAAAGTTTCAATGAAGCAACAATTTTTTACAATAAAGGATTCATCGGAGAATTTAGGGTTCGTCGTTAATTCATGGAAAACAGCGTAAGGAATAAGTACGGTTCCAAAGAGTTTCCTCAATAGGTTCCATTGATTGATTTTAATAAGGGAGATAATCGGTGTCGTATCGGAGATGATAATCATTACACTTGTCCCCGGAGGGCACGGATGGTTGCCACATCATCGTCGATTTCATCAGCGGTTAAATCAAAATAAGGCAAGCCGAGGCTGCTATAAAAATCAATCAAATCCAGTTTTGGGATGCCTAATAACTCCGCTGCCCGTCCATGAGAAATGGTTTCATTTTTTATGTACGGATATAACAACAACGCACTTTGCTTAAATTGAAGATTTATATCGTCAGTAGCTATAAAAGGAGCTACATTTGCGGGAACTCGGATTTCAACGCTTAGCATGTCCATAAAAACCGCCTCCTAAAGATATTTATATTCTTATTATAGCACATTTAGAGAATTTGGCTCACACATACCAGAAAAATTTCCGAGGAGGAAAAATCATGAGAACAGCAACCATCAAGCGAAAAACGAAGGAAACGGATATTGAACTCATATTGAATTTGGATGGCACGGGGAAAAGAGAGATTGCCACAGGCGTTGGATTTTTTGACCACATGCTGACCGCTTTCACTTTTCATAGCGGGCTTGACCTGACCGTTTCCTGCAAGGGGGATTTGGAAGTGGATGACCATCACACCGTTGAGGACATTGGCCTTGCATTGGGTCAGGCGCTTAAAGAGGCACTTGGCGACAAAATGGGAATCAACCGTTACGGGACTTCCTATGTCCCCATGGACGAAGCCCTTGTAAGGGCTGTCATCGACTTTAGCGGCCGCCCGGCTTTCGTGTATAACGTGACCTTGAACCGGGAAAAACTTGGCACACTGGACACCCAAAACGTTCAGGAATTTTTCAAATCCGTGAGCAACGAAGCCAAGATGAACCTCCATCTGGAAGTGCTTTACGGGGATAACGACCATCACAAAGTGGAAGCCCTGTTCAAAGCGCTGGGCCGTGCGGTCAAGGAAGCCGCCAAACAGGTTTCTGATCAACTGCCATCCACAAAGGGGGCGTTGTAAATGAATATTATCATCGACTATGGCGTGGGCAACTTAAAATCCCTCATCACAGCATTTCAGGAAATCGGCGTGGAAGTAACGGTAAGCGGTGACACCGAGGTCATCAAATCTGCCAAACGCTTGATACTTCCCGGTGTGGGGGCATTTGCCGCTGCCATGAACGAGCTGAAAAGCCGGGGCTTGGACCATATCCTGCGGGAAAGGGCTGCTGAAGGCACTCCGATACTTGGAATCTGCTTAGGGATGCAGCTGATGTTCGAGGCCAGCGAGGAAAACGGTTATTACGAGGGCTTGGGGCTTATCGAAGGGACGGTCCGCCAAATCCCGCCCACGGTTAAAGTCCCACATATGGGTTGGAATGCCCTGACATTCCAGCAACAAGACCCGGTTTTAAGCCAAAACGAAGCGGGGGATTATGTCTATTATGTCCATTCCTATTATGTGGACACCCCTTCTGAATTTGTCATCGCTTCCAGCAACTACGGCGTTACCGTCCCAGGGATTGTCCGAAAAAGCAATCTGGTTGGCATGCAGTTCCACCCGGAAAAAAGTGGTGAAGTGGGCCTGAATTTATTGAAAGCTTATGAGGGGGTTAAGTGATGAAACTATTTCCAGCAATCGACATCAAGGACGGGCAATGCGTCCGCCTGACACAAGGCGACTTTGACCAAAAGAAGGTTTATCATACAGACCCAGTTGTGGTAGCACGGGAGTTCGAGGAAGCGGGCAGCGAGTTTTTGCACATTGTGGACTTGGACGGCGCCCTTGAGGGCAAGCCCGCCAACTTGGAATTGGTGGCGGCTATCATTGAATCCACCAACCTAAAAATCCAAATCGGAGGTGGCATCCGCACGTTGGACACCATCAGATTCTGGTTGAATCAAGGGGTCCAGCGGGTCATTTTAGGGACTGCCGCCCTGGATTTAAAATTCGTCGAGGAGGCGGTTGCCCTTGGCGGGGAAAAAATCTGCGTCGGCGTGGATGCCAAAAATGGAAAAGTCGCCACCCACGGTTGGGAAACGACCAGCGACCTGGATGCCATTGAGTTTTGCAAGGAACTGGAAGCCCGTGGGGTGAAAACGGTGGTCTTTACGGATATTTCCAAGGATGGGATGCTACAAGGTCCCAATATTGGAATCTACCGTGAATTGGCCCGCCTAACGAACCTGGATATTATCGCATCAGGAGGCGTTTCCAGCTTAGGGGATTTAGAGCAGTTGAAAGGGCTCGGCATTTATGGTGCCATCACTGGAAAAGCCATCTATGAAGGTAAATTTAAAGTAGGGGAGGCGTTGGCATGCTTGCAAAACGAATCATTCCCTGCCTAGATGTCCGCAATGGTCGGGTCGTCAAAGGGCAGAAATTTGAGAACATTGTGGATGTGGACAGCCCGGAGGCGTTAGGGGAATTTTACTGCAAGTCGGGGGCCGACGAATTGGTGTTTTATGACATTACGGCATCCAGCGACGAGCGGGACATTTCCCTTGCCTTCGTGGAAAAAGTAGCCGCCAAGCTTCGGATTCCTTTCTGTGTCGGTGGCGGCATCCGGACGTTGGAGGACTTCAGCAGCGTGTTGAACCGGGGGGCGGACAAAGTTTCCATCAACTCCGCCGCCATTAAAAACCCATCCCTGATTACAGAAGCCGCCGAAAAGTTCGGTTCCCAATGCGTGGTGTTGTCTTTGGACGTGAAAAAAAATGCCCAGGGCCAATATAAAATCTACTTAAATGGCGGGCGGTTGGAAACAAAACTGGAAGCCATTGAGTGGGCTAAAACCGGGGTTGCCCTCGGAGCCGGAGAAATCGTCGTCAATAGCATGGACGAGGATGGCATGAAAAACGGTTACGACACCGAATTGCTCCGGCAAATTACGGAAGCCGTCAACGTACCGGTCATCGCATCCGGCGGGGCGGGCACCATGGAGCACTTCTTTGATGCCATAGAAACCGCCAACGTAGACGGGGTTTTAGCCGCCAGCGTGTTCCACTTCGGTGAAATCCAAATTGCAGAATTAAAGAATTATCTAAAACAAAAAGGTGTCGAAATTAGGACATAGTTCGACACCGGGTTGGCGAATATTGTGTTAAAGGGCACCTCTAATAACTCCAATTCACCCGAATTTGCGGTCTTTTTCCGCCCATCCGTCGTCAGTAAAAATGCCATGAAGCTCCACTTCACTGCAATGCTCTTAGTCTTTATTGCGCCGAGGAGCGCAACGGAGTGAGCACCGTAGAAGCATTTTCACTTCCTCGGCTGGACGAAAAAATCCTCGCAAATGCGGGCAAGGCTCTTACGGTTTTCTTGTTCTGAGGAAC
>WRGF01000100.1 GCA_009787345.1 Turicibacter sp. | reverse complement strand
CCAGCCAGCTGCCATAATGACACCTTTGGCTGCAGCCAGGGTCCGAAGGCCTGTCACCATAAATTCCCGTGCTAAAATGATAAACACAGCCCAGCCGGGCAAAAGCCCCAGTTCAATGAAAACCAGGAATGCGGCTGTTACTAGCAGCTTGTCAGCTAACGGGTCCATGAATTTTCCGAAGTTAGTAATCATATTGTGCTTACGAGCCAGATAGCCATCGAAGAAATCCGTGACGGCCGCCACCAAAAAGATGATGAGTCCCAGGAAATGGCTATACGGCAATTCCAGGCCGCCAACCCGAAGATACGTTTCTGATAAACCCGTGACATAAAAACATATTAAGAAAAAAGGGATGAGGATAATGCGCCAAACCGTCAGTTTATTGGCAATATTCATATAAACACCTACTCTATTGTGATATTGAGGGTAATCTGCTGATGCCTCGGGGTCGTGCCAAGGGGAACCGCTTCGCCATTGACAGCCAACTCGATGAGGTGCAGGTTAGGGATGTTGAGGTAAAGGCTGGTTGATTCGACGATGGAAACTGTTTCCACGTCCCCGTCATTCCTAGTGAAACCGGCACCCGTCAATTCCTGGCTCTCAAATGGGATGACGATGCCATTATTCGTCCCGAGCCAGGTTGTCCCTGAGAAGGTCAAGGTCAGGACGGCCGCCTCCTCCGTCGTGACAATTGAGAAAACCTGCTGGTTAGCCGGGCTTTCCTCTTCTGTGATGGTGGTAACGGGCTGCACTTCGTCCGGTGCTTCAGCTGCCCCGCTTTCCTCCTTGCCGTCTTCTTCTCCAAGACCTGCGCCCTCTTCCTCTTGACCGTCCCCCAGGTTGATGTCCGTATTCGGGTTTTGGATTTCTTGCTGGGGTTCGCCGCTCATCCCTTGGCTGACCATGTCCCATAAGAAATAAACCCCAAAAGCAGCGACAATGGCCAAGCAGGCAATCCCAATGACCTTCCCTACTTCTTCTTTGCGTGGGGCGCGCTTATTGACGGCTGCCAAAGAGTTTGGCTTTGAAACAGCCTTTTTGATGGGTTCAGGAGTTTCCTTCGGTGCCGTTTCCCCCACTGTATCCCCATAAAACTGAGCATAGAGCGCGTCCATGCCAATCCCCAAAAAGGCCCCATATTTTTTCAAGTACATTTTCAGGTAAAAGGAATCGAATTGCTCAAATGCCCCCTCCTCAATGCTGATTATATGCAGTGCGGGAATCCCCGTTTTGCCGGACACATCTTCCACCGACATTTTTTTTTCTATCCGGTGCTGGCGTAAAACCCCTGCCAGCTGCTGATTGCTTTCCTTGATTGTAAAATCCACTGATCGACACCTCCCAAAAAAACTTTGTACAAGCTAACTCCATGATAACATATCTATATTTAATAAAAAAGGAATTTGATGGATTTTTAACCAATTTCGTTCGACGGAAAGAAATCCCAAAAACCGCCTTCCCTGTCCCCCACATTATACGCAAATCGAAAAAACGTATTCAAGCCAATTAAAAAAGTGCGGCAAGGCCGCACTTTTTCAGCATGGATAGCATTTTGTAAGCCATGTTTTGTACCGTTGTACTCAAGCGGATGCCTCCTCGTACTCAGGCGGCAATTATCTGTCTGCAGGCGGCAAGCGCCTGCCTCCCGGCTACGTTATTGATTCCGTGCAGGAAGTGCCCCTACCAAGTTTGGGTTGCTCGCTCGAGGGGTTTACCCGTTCCACGCTGGCGGTTTCCCGGCAGCATCGTCACTGTGGCACTTTTACAGGTAGTCCTGCCATACCTTGCGGCTTAGGCAGTTTCCCGGCCGTCAGCCCCTATCAGGGCTGCCCTAACTTATGGTTTCGTTAGGCACGAACACTACAACCATTCCAGGTTGTGCGAGCATGGACTTTCCTCAGCACCATAAAGGCACCGCAATTACCCAAATGCCATCGACTTATAATTCAACCAAATTTGACCCTAAATGTCAACTCCTTTTGACCCCTTTAGGGAAATATTACCGCCCAATGCCCATTTTCACAGCTTTATTGGATTTTTACAGCATTATTTGGTAGTATATTCCTAGGAGGTGTGAATGTTTTGACAGTAAATTACCCATATAAAAGAAAGCAGGCACCTGCCAGCAACCAAAAAACCGTGGATTTCGGAAAACGGGGGATGTCCTTTGAAGATGACTTGGAGCGTTCCAATGCCTTTTACCTTGCGGCAGACCGGGCAGTCATCCATAAAAAACCGACCCCCATGCAAATCGTCAAGGTGGATTACCCTGCGCGCTCTGCGGCGAAAATAACAGAGGCCTATTTCATAAAGCCTTCCACGACGGATTTTAATGGTGTCTATAAAGGGAGATACATCGATTTTGAAGCCAAGGAAACTTCCAACAAATCCTCCTTCCCGCTGGACAATCTTCACGAGCACCAGGTCAGGCATATGGAAAAATCCTCCCAGCATGGCGGGATTGTCTTTTTGTTAGTTAAATTTTCCCAATTAAATGAAATTTATTTGCTTCCAAATGAAAAACTAAAGATTTTTTGGCTAGAATATAAAGAAGGAAACCGGCGCTCCATAAAAAAAAACGAATTTGCCACACATGGCATCTTGATTTTAGAAGGGGCATATCCAAGGGTGGATTATTTGAACGCCATCGATGGCTTGCTTGAAAAAACTTAAACAAAACAACGGGTATGAAAAATTTTAAAGGCGGTGACGTTTTATGAGCGAAGGACAAAGCAAGAAAAAAAATGCCAAGCTCCCACGGGCAATAGGCTCCTCATTCTCTAACTTCTTCAAATCCCTTTTCCTAATCCTGTTATTGATGGGAATTGCCGGATTCGCAGTTGGAAGCTTTATTATGCTGAGGGTAATTGAGAGTGCACCGAACCTTGAAGTTTCACGTATCAACCCCACCAACTCCACCCTTATCTTCGACATGGACGGGGAGTTGGTGGACGAACGGGGGGCAGTACGCAGGGAATGGGTCGATTTCCAGGATATTTCCCCTGTGATGGTGGATGCGATCGTCGCAACGGAAGATGGCAGCTTTTTCACCCATAGCGGCGTCGACTGGCGCCGGACCATCGCTGCCAACCTACAAAACCTTGGGACTTGGTTTGGGGACAGCAGCAGCATCCAAGGCGGGAGCACCATTACCCAGCAATTGGTAAAAATGTCCCATTTGACCCCAGAGAACGGGGCGGCTGAACGGGAAGGGATTGAAGGCATCCAGCGTAAAATCCAAGAAATCTATTTAGCCATGCAGCTGGAACAAATATGGACCAAGGAACAGATCCTCACCGCTTATTTGAATTTTTCGCCTTTTGGCGGTAATCTAAATGGCATCCAGCGGGCCTCCGAGTTTTATTTTGGGACCGATGCCTCAAACCTGACCTTATCCGAAGCAGCGGCCCTAGCAGGCATGGTCCAGGCACCTAACACATGGCGCCCCGACCATAACCCCGACAATACAGAACGCCGCCGCGACGTGGTCTTGGAACTTATGGTGCGCCATGGGTACATCACCCCGGAAATGGCCACCCTCGCCCGCGCTGAACCTGTCACCGATAACCTGGTCTATACGGTTACGGAGCTCGATAGCCGCCATCAGTACCAAGCGTATATCGACGCTGTCTTGGAAGAGGTACAGGAGCGCTTCGGGCTTGATGCTTCAATGAATGGCCTTCAGATTTTCACCAATATGGACCGAAATGCCCAGGCATTCATCCACACTCTGCAAAATACAAACGAAATCGTCAACTGGCCCAACGACAACATGCAAAACGGGATTTCCTTCATCGAAACCATGACAGGGCGTGTCCGTGCCATTGGGGGTGGTCGGAATCAGGCCGTAGGGGAACGGTTATGGAACCGCGCCACCCAAACCCGGCGGCAGATTGGTTCCACCGCCAAGTCCCCTTTCGTCTATGCGCCTGGGATGGAAAAACTGGGTTGGGGGACAGGGACAAGTTTCAATGATGACCTTTGGGCATGGCCCGGGCAAAATATTTTAAGGAACTGGGATTTGACCTACCATGGCGTCCTGACCATCAGGCAAGCCCTGGACATGTCTTATAACGTTCCCGCAGGGAAAGGGATGATCCAGCTTCTTGACCAAATTGGCCAAGAAGGGATGCAGGAATGGGTGGCTAACATGATGGGGCTAAGCCCAGAAGAAGTAGGCACCATCAACCCCTCAGCCGCCATTGGGACCATGGAGTTTTCTCCGATGCAAATGGCTGCGGCATACGCCGCTTTTGGCAACGGGGGCACTTATAACGAGCCTTTCTTCATCGACCGGGTCATCTTGCCTGATGGAACCGTTATCTATGGCGAGGACATCCGTGAATCCCACCAGGCCATGTCAGCTGAAACAGCATGGATGACTACCGAAACCCTAAGGAGCGTCATGACCCAGGGGACTGGTGCCACTTGGGCCAACCAAGGGATTGGGCATATGAACCTGGCAGGAAAAACCGGGACCACCAACTTCGATGACCGGACCCGGACCGAACTGGGTATCGGAGCCCAAGTTGCGATGCCGGATACTTGGTTTGTCGGATTCTCAGGGGAATTCACGGCTGCTGTTTGGTCTGGATTTGACAGCAACCGGGATAAATTCGGGCAACCCCAGTTTATCGAGAACCACACCCAGGGCATTTCAGGACAGGTATTCAACCAGATCATGAGAAACTTAAATACGGGGACACAACAGCTCCCCCGCCCAGAAACGGTCCAGGGCTTCACCATTGAACTTGAAAGCGGGGGCGACGGAAATGTCTTGCTCGCTTCCACCAATACGCCGCAAAGTTACCGGGCCACTGAATTTTTCCGGGTAGGCACCCAACCAGTAACCGCCTCTACCCGTTTTACGCAGCTGGATACCCCGCAAAATTTCAGGGGAAGCCAAAGCGGAACCAGCCTGAATTTTGAATGGGACCACATTCCAGCGGCAACTGCATTAAGCCGCGACGCTTTGGTCTCTGCCATCAGCACTGCCAACGCCGTCGGCCGGAATGCCTCCAGCCTCAGCGACCCAGCTGTCTTGAGACTTGCCATCCAAGAAGGCCAGGGGAGGATGATGCTTCGCCAGCTAGACACCATCGGGGCTACCATTTACACTGTTTTCGCCGAGACGACAGATGGAAGCACCTTTGAAATCGGCCGCAGCTTTGCAAACTCCTTGACTGCCACGGTTTCTTTAGGTGAACTGGCACGGATCAAAGATTTTTATGTCATTGCCAGCTTTGAAAACTGGGGCGGCCTGGATAGCACCCCTTCCAACCGATTTCAAGTTGCCATCGACCCTACCCAATTGATGGTCCAAATCCCTAATATGCGGGGATGGACAACCGACCAAGCTACGGAGTGGGCAGACCAAAATGGCATCAATTTAAACTTTGCCCAAGAAAGCAGCGTTGAAGTCGAAGCAGGGCTGATTGTTTATACTGACCCTGCCGGAGAAATACAACTAGGTGGGACTTTAAGGGTTGCCGTTTCCTCGGGACCGGCATTCGTTCCTCAACCGCCTACGGAACCTGAAACACCTGAAGTCCCAGAAGGCGAAACCCCGCCTGATACTGGTGGCGAGGGTGACGGCGACTAAGCAGAGAGCCTTGTTGCACTAAATAAAAGACACACGGTAAGCCATTTTGCTTAACCATGTGTCTTTTAGCATTTATCCTTATCTAAACCATTGTTGAAAGAAATGTTTGTCCCTGATGGTCCCATCCGAATTGAAAACACCCAAATACTGCCCGTCGCTTTGTCCGGTGGACCAAATGGCGCCGATCACTGAGTCTTTGGAAGCAATCCCCAACTCCTTCATCATCCTAAAAAAAGTTTCTTTTCCCGTTCCATAATGTTGGGTAATGTAGGCAATCAGGTAAATAGCTGCGGCGTTGCTCCCTAATTCCTGGGGGCTTTTGCTTAACAGGTGGGTCTTGACAATGCATGGCCATTCCTCTTTGTAGCTCTCTAACAGAATATCTTCTATCTCACCGAGCCCATATGCCCGGTAACAGGATTTCCCCTTAGATTTCAATTGGTTTTCTAATTCACTGTCTTCAAGGATTTGGTTGAGTACCGTCTTTAAATTGTGCGTTTTCAAACCTGCGTTTTCTGTTATGGAACACTTCTTCAAGTGATCCGGAAAAATGATTTTCAACTGTCCGCCGTCCATAATCTCCCCCCTAAGACTTGCAAAACCATTTTAACTCCACCTGAAAGCGACTGAATTTTGCGGGAATCGACTAGGTTAGATAAGATAGGTGAAATTAGTATTAATTTATGTGTGCCCTTTCCAAAAAAGAACAAATGCAAAGAAGTTGGCAGGCTAAAGGCTGAATTTCCTTTAACCTGCCAACTTCTGACTTTTTTATAACTGGAATTTTGCCGTACTGCCGCTTAGGCCCGAGGTTACCAGAAGTTTGGCAGGAATCCGGTCCTTAAGCTCGGCGACGTGGGAAATTACCCCAATCAACCGGCCATGGTCTTGCAGGTCCATTAAAATATCGACTGCCTGTTCCAGTGAATTGGGGTCAAGGGTACCGAAACCTTCATCAATAAACATGGTATTAAGGATAATCCCCCCGGCATTTTGCTGGACGGTATCAGAAAGCCCCAGTGCTAATGCCAAGGAGGCTTTAAAGCTTTCTCCCCCCGACAAGGTTGAAATGGAACGTTTTTTACAGGTATGGCTGTCGTAAACGTCTAGTTCCAGCCCTTTTCGCCCGCCTCCCTTGGCAACTTCCTGGCGCAACAGGTAATAGCGCCCCGAAGTCATTTTATCCAACCGGCCGTTGGCGGAGTCAAGGACACGGTCGAAATACCCAGACAGCACAAAGGTTTCAAAGGTCATCTTGCCGGCGGTCCGCCCATTGGCAAGCTCCGCCAGCTCTCCCACCACTTTATATTCTTCTTCCTTGTCTTTTATTTTACCATACCGCCTGCTCACCTGGGTCAAGACATTGGCAATGAGCGTTCCCTGATGCCCAAGTCCTAAAAGTTCGGTGGAAAGCTGTTCTTTTTCCACATCCAGTAATTGAAGTTTTTCCATCAGGGGATTTAAATCCTGGAATTTCGTCCCTGTAATCCGGGGAGCCAGCTCCACGAGTCGCTGTTTTGCTGCCTGAAGCCTGCCCCCAAACTGCTGGAGCACCGCTTCCAATTGGCTCACCCCTGATTTTTTTTGGAGTGCCTCATGATAGGATTCCAAGGAAGGGAAATGTTTAGCATATGCCTTCGAAAATTCACTTTCGGCACGGTTGATCTCACCTAAGGCGATGGTTTTTCGCTGTCCGAGGGCATGGATTGCCCCTTCTGTTCCCTGATAGCTGGTAGAAACCTTGCTAAATTCTTGGCGGGTTTTTTCTATTTTAGATTCGATTTCCTGCCTTGACCGGGCTACCCTCGAAATTTCAAGCTCCAATATGGGGAGGTCGCGATAGAGAGCCGGTATCCTGTTCTTTGCTGCTTCTTGTGCTTTTTGGGTGGACTGGATGCTGACCTGCAATTTTTCCAAGGCTGTTTTAATGGAATTTTGCTCCTCTTCCCCTTGCTTGAAACGACCCCTTTCCCGACCCACTTTGCCAAGGATGGCCTCTTGATCGATTTTTTTGCGCTGACTTTCGTTCAGGCCATTTCCCATCGCTTGCTTTGATGCTTCCAGTTTGGACAATGTTGCCAATAACTCCTCTTTATCCTCCTGTTGAAAATCCCCACGTAGGTTTTTTTCCTCGGCTTGCGCCCGGGTATAGTCAGCCAAGGCCTGGTTTTCAGCCAACTGTGCGTTGTCATAGGCCGCTTTGCTTTGGTCAAGCTCCTCTTTCGAGATACTGCCTTGCGTAAAAATAGCGGGGCTTGGATGTTCCAATGAGCCACAGACAGGGCAGCCCTGCCCGATTTCAAGTTCCTCTGCCAAACGGGCAGCCGCCGCATGAAGGTAAGCAGTGGCTTTGGTTTCGTAAGCCGATTTCCTTCCACTACAGTCGTTTTGTCGCTTGATATAATTTGCTTTCAGGGCCTCCAAGCTCTGGCATGCCCCTTGCCAACGTTCAAATTGCAGGAGGGCTTCCTTTTTTTCCTTGATTTGAACGCTAATTTGCTGAAGCTTCAAATTCATCTGGGAAATTTCCTTTTCCAGGGCCAGCAACCCGTCCTGGACTTTTTCTGCCCCTTTAAGGAAATCCCTGGATTCTGCCATTCCTTTCTCCACCTGTTCCAGCCGTAATTTTAGTTTCCGGGCTTCTTGGATTTCCACTGCCAGTTTCTCCTGAAAGGGGATGAGTTGCCTAAGTTCCGCGCCCCATCCTTTTAACTGGCTTTCCTCGACCATCAACTGCTTTGCTTTCTCTTCTTCCCGTGGGAGCCCATCATGGCGGGTTTTGGCATCATGCAATCTCACGGCTAATAATTCCAATTGCTGTTTTTGGGCAGCTTCGGACTGGCACAATTCCTCATAACTGGCTTTTAGGCGGTTTTTTGCCTTTTCCTGTACTTCCAGTTTTTCCGCTTCGCGAATCTTTACAATCTCGTTTTTGGTGTTTTCCATCGCTTCAGATTGGCCTTTGAGGGAAGTTAGTTCCTGTTCGACACGTCCTTTTTCTTCCAACAGCTGGTTAGCAGACCGGGCTTCTTCCCACTTCAAACGGACGCTTTCCGATTGCTTTTTATGCTCAGCAAGTTTTAGTTGAACCGCTTCTTTTTGCCCTAATACCTTCTTGGCTTCTTCTTGGAGGATTTCAATGGCGTTGCCTTCACCGTTGGATTCCTGCAAACTATCCGGCAAGGCGGTAAGGGCAGATTGGATTTCCTGCTGGTAGATACTAACTTCCGACTTTAGCATCGAAGCGTTTTCTTGAAGTTTTTCCTGGATGTCCTTGTAAATGAAGGTGCCGAAAATTTTTCTTAGGAGTTCTTCCTTGTCCTTCGTCCCCGCCACTAAAAATTCCTTGAAATCCCCTTGGGGGATCATGACGATTTTACGGAACTGGTCCACGGTAAGCCCTAAAATGGCGCTGATTTCTTGCCTCACCTCCCCATCCTTGGTCAGTGGCGGGCGGTTGCTGCCCTGTTCCAAAAGTTCCACGGCAGCCG
>WRGF01000099.1 GCA_009787345.1 Turicibacter sp. | reverse complement strand
ATAATAAGGGCAATGGAGGGAAAAAGCAATACTTGTCGACAAAAAAATGCAGAAGAATGTCGGGGATTATTTATTTAATGGTCGATAATTGCTATAATTAATAGAATGGAAGATTTGGCCTGCGCTGTGGGCCGTCTTTAAATACAGGATTGAGAGGTAAGTTATGAAGCAATTGCTTGAACATATGAATCCGCAGCAGGCACAGGCGATTAAAGCGACAGAAGGGCCACTTTTGGTCATGGCTGGTGCCGGTTCCGGGAAAACCAGGGTGCTGACCCACCGTATCGCTTACCTAATGGAAGAAAAAATGGTGGCGCCATGGAATATTTTGGCCATCACCTTTACCAATAAAGCAGCCAGGGAAATGAAGGAAAGGGTGCAGCAGCTCATGGGGGAGTCCGCCCGCGATGTGTGGGTCTCGACGTTTCATGCCATGTGTGTCAGGATCCTCCGCCGGGACATTGGCCTGATTGGCTATGATTTGAATTTTGGGATTTTGGACGATGCGGATCAGCTGTCCGTCATCAAGGAGGCCATGAAGGAACTTGGGCTTGACCCGAAACGCCAGTCCCCGAAAAATTTCCTTGCCAAGATCAGCAATGCCAAAAATGAGCTTTTGGAGCCAAAGGACCTGAACCACGAAGAAACCCAGCAGGAGTTTTTGACCATCTATAAAAAGTATCAGGAAAAGCTGCGCCGCAATAATCGGGTGGATTTTGACGATTTGCTGATGCTGACCGTGCACTTATTTGAAAGGCATCCCGAGGTGCTTTCTTATTACCAGAATAAATTCCAATACATCCACGTGGACGAATACCAAGACACCAACAAGGCCCAGTACCGCATTGTCAAAATGCTGGCAGCCAGGTTTCACAATGTGTGCGTGGTAGGGGATTCCGATCAGTCCATTTACAGCTGGAGGGGGGCGGACATCCAAAACATCCTGTCATTCGAGAAAGATTACCCCGATGCAGCCGTCATCCTGTTAGAGCAAAACTACAGGTCAAGGCAGTCCATCCTCGATGCAGCAAACGATGTCATTCAAAATAACCCGGACCGGCGCGACAAAAAGTTATGGTCGGACCGGGGGGCAGGAGAAATCCTTGAGTACCACCGCGCCCAGGATGGGGACCAGGAAGCTGCTTACATCGCAGACAAAATCATTCATTTAAGCCGCGATGGTTACGGTTTTGGCGACTTTGCCGTCCTATACCGGACCAATTCCCAGTCCCGTGCCATTGAACAGGCTATGCTGCGCCAAAACATCCCTTACCGGCTGGTAGGGGGGCTGAGTTTCTTCAAGCGCAAGGAAATCAAGGACCTGATGGCTTACCTGAGGCTTATTTTAAACCCAGGGGATGACATCTCTTTTTTGAGGGTGGTCAATGAACCTAAGCGGGGCATCGGTGGTTCGACCTTGGAAAAGCTAGCCGCCTATTCCTTAGTGGCCCAAATGCCCTTAATGGATGCCATTGGGCAAGGCGGTGCCGGCATTTCCAAAGCGGCTTCCAACAAGCTGGTGGAGTTCAAATCGCTTATTGGTTACCTGCGGGCTTGTGTTGGCAACCTTTCACTGACAGAACTGGTTGATTTTGTATTGGAAGCAACAGGCTATTTTCAAATGCTTAACGCCGACGATACCATTGAAGCCCATGCAAGGCTAGACAACCTGGAAGAATTTAAATCCATGGCCGCCCAGTTCGAGCAGGAGGAAATACCAAAAATGCTGCGGGAGGAAGGGGGAAATCAGGAATTAGGCGAGCTGACAACTGCCCAGAAACTAACCATCCTCTTGAATGACCTGCTCTTGCAAACAGACGTGGGAACCGAAGATGGGGACAGCGGGCCCAAAGTGACCCTCATGACCATCCATGCCTCCAAAGGGCTGGAATTCCCCATCGTTTTTATCAGCGGGTTCGAGGATGGCATCTTCCCATTGTTTTCTGCCATTGAGGCAGGCGGCGATGAGTTGGAAGAAGAGCGCCGCTTGGCTTATGTTTCCATTACGCGGGCGATGGACCTGCTCTTCATCTGCAACGCCAACCGCCGTTATCAGCACGGCCGCTCCGCCAATAACCCTGAATCCCGCTTCATTAGGGAAATCAGCGATCCCCTGATGAGAAAAACCGGGACCGGGCACCGGGCATCTTTTCTGTCCAATGACCCCAGGCCAAGCTTCTCCCTTAAAGAGGCTGTAGAAAGCAAACTCCCGAAACTTCCAGGGATGATGGCGAAAGTGGAAAGCAACTGGGGTATTGGCGACAAGCTGGCCCATGATAAATTTGGCGACGGGATCGTGGTCGCGGTCGCAGGCGAAATCCTTACCATTGCTTTTTCTTCCGAACATGGCATCAAAAAATTAATGGGTGCCCATCCAGCACTTAAAAAAAGAACGGGATAAAGGAGGGGACGAAACAATGAACCTGCGCATTCAAGAGCTGACAAAGCTTTTAAACCAATATAACCATGAATATTATACCCTTGACCAGCCAAGTGTCACAGACAGGGAATATGACCGGCTGATGCAGGAACTCCTGGAACTTGAGGCAGCCTACCCTGGGGAAGTCCACCCAAATTCCCCTAGCCAGCGGGTTGGCGGGGCAATTTCCCCGGGATTTGAAAAAGTCGTCCATACGTTTCCGATGCTCTCATTGGAAAATGCTTTTAACGAGGGGGATTTCAGGGACTTTGACAACCGGGTCAAAAAAACCGCCCCCGATGCCACCTACGCTTGCGAACTGAAAATCGATGGGTTGGCAGTGACCCTCCACTATGAAAATGGCAACTTCCTCCGCGGCGCAACCCGAGGGGATGGGGACATCGGTGAAGACATTACGCAAAACCTAAAGACGGTTTCAGCAGTTCCCTTGCAAATAGAAGATAAACGGGCCCTTGAAGTCAGGGGCGAAGTCTACATGCCTAAAAAAAGCTTCGACCGGTTGAATGGGGCGCGGGCAGAAAAAGGGGAAGGTTTATTTGCCAATCCCCGCAATGCGGCGGCAGGTTCTTTGCGGCAATTGGACTCGAAGGTCGTAGCCAAAAGGGGATTATCCATGTTTTCTTATAATGTGGCAAATGCCCAGTCCCTCGGACTTCTTAGCCACAGCGAAAGCCTGGATTTTATTGAAGGCCTAGGGTTTTCGGTCAACCCGGAGCGGAAGTTGTGCCAAGACATCGACAAAGTGTTGGAATATATTGAAAAATGGACTAGCCTGCGCTTTGGGCTTCCTTATGAAATTGATGGCATCGTTATCAAAGTGGATGGGCTCGAGCTTCAAGAAAAATTAGGTTTTACCGTAAAAAGCCCCCGCTGGGCGATAGCTTATAAATTCCCAGCGGAAGAAGTCCAGACCATCCTGAAAGACATTATTTTCACTGTTGGGCGTACCGGCAATATTACCCCCAATGCGGTTTTGGAACCGGTCAGGGTAGCGGGTACCAAAGTGAGCCGGGCGACCCTTCATAACGAAGATTACATTCGTGAGCGGGATATCCGCATTGGCGACCGGGTGGTCATCCGCAAGGCGGGGGAAATCATCCCCGAAGTGGTAGGCCCTGATTTAGAAAGCCGGATAGAGGGGTTGGCCCCTTTTGAAATGATCCATGATTGTCCCCGCTGTGGCAGTGAAATCGTCCGGGAACCAGGCGAGGCGGATTATTTTTGCTTAAATACAGACTGCCCTGCAAGGATTACAGAATCCCTGATTCATTTTGTTTCCCGAAATGCCATGAATATTAATGGCTTAGGGATCAAAGTCATCCAACAGCTGTTCCAGGAAAAACTCATTGCCAACGTGGCTGACATTTATCAGCTTCAGAAAGAGCAGCTCCTGCCCTTGGAACGGATGGGGGAGAAAAAAGCGTCCAAGCTTTTGGATGCCATTGAAAACAGCAAGCAAAACAACCTTGACCGCCTTCTTTTTGGGTTGGGCATCCGCCACGTAGGTTCCAAAACGGCCAAGGTGCTCGCCAATACGTTTCCTACGATAGACTGCCTGATGGCAGCCGCTGTGGACGACATCATTAAAGTGGATGAAATAGGCGAGGCCGTCGCCAGGTCAGTCGTCCATTACTTTTCCCAAGATGCTAACCGCGCATTGATTGCGCAGTTGGAGGGGATAGGGCTTAATATGACCCAAGGGACAGGGGCGCCTCGCGAAGCGAAGGCACCGGTGGCGGATTCTGTTTTAAGTGGCAAGACCGTGGTGCTGACAGGCACCCTCCACCAACTGACCCGGGCAGAGGCGCAAAGCCTCTTGGAACAATTAGGCGCCAAGGTAACCGGTTCTGTCAGCAAGAACACGGATTTCCTCATTGCAGGTGAGAAGGCAGGGTCGAAATTGGCAAAAGCTGAGTCCTTAGGGGTCGCTATTATGACGGAAGCCGATTTATTGGCCATGAAGGAAGGGGTTTAAACCATGAAAAAATTCTTAATTGGCTGGGGGCTTTTGTTTTTAACGGCTTGTGCCACCCCGCCATTGCCAAATGTGGACGCAGAGCCGGATTATGCCGATTCACTGCCCCAGCAGTTGATGTCCAATGACTTCACAGACGGCTATTACCGGACGATCCTGCCCATCGTCAGCAGCCCGGCAAGGGGATTGATTTATTCCCATATTGGGGGTCGCAGGGGGAATAGTTTTGACATCAGCGAATTGGAACTATCGCTGATGCGCAATTCCCAGCGTTTCTTTGACCCGTCCGGCGTGTTTTTTCAGGAAGGGCAAACCCTCTCCAGGACGATGGTATCCAATATCATCGGACGCCAGCTGACGGGGCTTCAACAAGAAACTGCGGATATGCTGGATGAATTGGTAGGAAACTTTGGACAGTCGTTTGCGTCCCTAAGGAGCAATCGGGCTGATTTAAATGAACAGACCAACCCCATCCAGGCCCGTTTGGACCAACAACCGGGCAATAGCAGCCGTTTCGGGCAAAACCCTGCCTCTCCCAGCCGAATTTCAGGCAATTTGGTGGAAGGCGAAGAGCAAGCTTTCATTACCATTGGGGATGTCCAGTTTCCAAGCGACGAGGTGGTTTATCTGGCGTTTATGGTTGAGCAGAATTTTGTTTCCGTCAATGATGCCGGTGAACCCCAATTGGAAGGCATTTCCCTGGGACTTGCCCTAAACCCTTTTCAGGTCATCGAGGACACCAATTGGGGAACAGTGACGACCCGCCGGGTCCCAGATGAAGAACTGCTGACCATAGGCCGAGAGATGGCAAATAATATCCTTGCCATTGTCAGGCAGGACTTCGATGCGGACGGACGGGCATTTATCCAGGAGGAAGAACCCTTTAGGACAACGTTCCTCCATCAGGCAGTTGACGTGCCAGTGGCAATCGGGCTTTACATCCTTGAATCCAGCGATACCGTAGTACCCGGCCGCATGGCGGAAATCGGCCTGGCCTCAAGGAGCGGGACTGAAATCCGTTCTTGGGACACCGTCAGGGAAGCCCACTTAATGCTCCATGACAGCCGCATCTTGGAGTACGATGCCAATTTGATGACGGAGTACAATCATTTTTATAGCAGGATTGCTAGGTATTATCCCCATTTTCATGGCATTGTGGGAACAGCATTTTTCATGGACGACCGGTTGCACCAATTGGAAATTACCATCAATATCGACTTTTTGGGGTTGGCTGAGCAACTGAGCATGCACCAATTGGTGGGATCCCTGGTGGGGGAAGTGTTTTCTTCCCGCTATGATGTACGGGTGGTCTTAAGAAACAGCCGGGAAATTTACGGGGTCGTTACCAGGCAGCCCAACCAGGATGTGTTTATCCACCGGGTCAGCTGGTAAAGCCTAGATGGGGGATCGGATGAAAAATTTATTTAACAGGTTCATCGGCGTATTGATTACGCTGATATTGGCAATGCTTTTATTGTTTGGTATCAACTTTTATCAAGTTTACCGAAGCGATTATAACGACATCCTCCGGGAAACTGCGGATAGAATCCAAAATAACGGAAGGGCCATCAACACGAAATATGAAAATTTTATGGATTTCACCCGTATCATCTTGGCCCTTAAGGAAGTTTCGGAAGAAAACTTCCAGGAATTGGTGGAAGCTTACCGAATAGGCAATGTCAGTTTTGTTAACTTTGACGAGTCTGAGGGCCTGGTAGCAGCCTATGGGCAGCGACTCTCCATTTTTCCGCATGGGGACGGGGGTAGGATTTATGCCATGGAATCAGATGGGCGGTACCGTTATTTCATTTCAATCCCGCTGTTTGACTCTGGGGGCCAGTATGGGTATTTGGTCCTTGATGCAAACCCGGAGCCATTTGAGGGGGCCCATTTGCCTTACGTGCTCCATGTTGGTAACCAGGTCCATCTTTCCTCAACCGGGATTGTCACCGAGGAACAGGCTGGGACCATCGCTTCCTTAGGGTGGGACGAGGTGATAACCTATCTTCATGACCAGGGGTTCAACCTATTTGACTATGGGACAGAGGAACAGTTTTTCCAGGTGGTTGCCTTCAGCCCTCCAGGGTTTTTCCAAAGGATGGCGCTCGCCCGTGTATTTAATCCGAGCCAAGTGCTCCAGAGTGTTTTGCTCCTTGTCTTTATGGCAACTGCCTATGCCATGTATGTCTTTTTTATCAAGCCATGCTATCAGGTCCTATTGTTCGTACACTCGTGCAACAAAGGGGACTATCGAATCCCGGGGCAGCCCGTCGCCATGTGGAACCCTGTATTTGCCGGGATCCGCGAGGCATATTTGCACAATGAGCGATTGAGGCGCGAAGCAGAGGAGCAGGCCCAAAGGCTTGAGCAGGCCATCAAAGAATCCCAGGCAGCCAACCGGGCCAAAACTATGTTCATGGCGAAAGTGTCCCATGAGCTGAAAACGCCCCTTAACGCCATTAAAGGCTATGCCCAGCTGCTTAATTTAAAGCTCACCGATGAAAAGCAGAAAAAACAAGCGGGTGTCATCGATTATTCCACGGGCATCCTCATGGGGATGGTCAATGATTTATTGGATTTCTCGATGCTAGAGAGCGGGCAACTGGAGATACAGCATTCGGCCGTAAGCCAGCCTAAAGCCATGGAAGAACTGAGGAGCCTCTTCGCTGCCCAATTCGAGGATAAGGGCATCCGCTTTGAGACCATTACCGGGCGGGATGTCCCAGGGATCCTTTACTGCGACGAGAAGCGGATCAACCAGGTCCTTTACAACCTCTTGTCCAATGCCCTGAAATTCACCGATAAGGGAAGGGTCACCTTTGGGATTTATGCCGCACCGGGGGGCGTTGGCAGGATGGACATTACCTTTAGGGTGGAGGATACGGGCAAAGGGATTGCCGCGGACAAACTGGAACAGATTTTTGCCCCCTTCAACCAAGAGGATAACTCCATTTCCCGCCATTACGGGGGAACCGGCCTTGGGCTGACCATTTCCAGGCAGCTGGTGGAACAAATGGGCGGGGAACTTATCGTGAAAAGCCAGCCAGGGGTGGGCAGCGTGTTTGAATTTACCATCCCCATGTTAAATAAGGAAGGATAAGGCTTGGCCTGCCCTTCATATGAGGTGACATCAATGAACGACAACATAGTGATAAAAGGAGCCAGGGAACAAAACCTGAAAAACATCGATCTGGTCATCCCGCGGAATCAATTTGTGGTGATGACCGGGCTTTCGGGTTCAGGGAAATCTTCCCTGGCTTTTGAAACGATTTATGCGGAAGGCCAGCGCCGTTATGTGGAAAGCCTTTCTGCGTATGCCCGCCAGTTTTTAGGGAATATGGAAAAACCAGACGTGGACTCCATTGAAGGCCTCTCACCGGCCATTTCCATCGACCAAAAGACCACTAACCGCAACCCCCGCTCCACGGTGGGCACCGTGACGGAAATTTACGATTATCTGCGGCTTCTTTTTGCCCGCATCGGAAAGCCATATTGCCCTGTGCACCACATTGGAATCAGTGCCCAGTCGATAGAGCAGATGATCGAAAGGGTCTATGAATACCCGGAGCGCACCCGCCTCCAGATTTTATCCCCCATCGTCAGCGGGAAAAAAGGGACCCATGCCAAAGTGTTCGAGCAACTGAAAAAAGACGGTTATGTCCGTGCCCGGGTCAATGGCGGGATGGTCGACCTAGACGAGCCAGTGGCGCTTGAGAAAAACAAGAAGCATTCCATCGAGGTAGTCATCGACCGGGTCTCCCTGAAGCCCGACTCCCGCACCCGCTTGGCAGATTCCATCGAAACCGCCCTGAAGCTTGGGGAAGGCAAGGTGATTGTCGATGTCGTAGGGGGGGAGGAACATGTCTTTTCAGAACATTACGCCTGCCCCTTCTGCGACTTTTCTGTTGGTGAGCTTGAGCCCCGCATGTTTTCCTTCAATTCCCCCTTTGGCGCCTGCCCTGAATGCCTGGGCCTCGGTTCCCAAAAAAAGATCGACTTGGACAAACTGATCCCCGACCCGAAGCTTTCCATTGCCGGGGGCGCCATTCGTGGTTGGGAAAAAGAAGATAATTATGGGCGGCGGATGCTTGACTCGGTTTGCAGCCATTATGGCATCGACCTGGACAAGCCCTTTTCAAAATTGACGGACAAAGAGCGCTCTATCGTCCTTTATGGCAGTCCCGACATCATCCATTTCAACCTGATGTCCGATAATGGCCGCCGCCATGAGAAGCAAGACAGGTACGAAGGGGTCATCAACAACCTGGAGCGTCGCTACATGGAGACGGGCTCATCTTTTATGAGGGAGTGGATTGAAAATCTCATGACAGACCTTCCCTGTGGCAGATGCTCAGGCAAAAGGTTGTCGGAAGCGGCTTTGTCGGTGCTCATCCACCAAAAGAACATCAACCACTTTACGGACATGTCCATCCAGGAAGCCCATGATTTTATCGCAGGCCTGTACTTGACGGAAAAAGAGAAAAAAATCGCCAACCTCATCGTCAAGGAAATCAAGGAGCGCCTGAGTTTTTTGATCAATGTCGGGTTGGATTACCTGACCCTTGACCGCTCCGCCGGCTCCCTTTCGGGGGGCGAGGCCCAAAGGATCCGCCTGGCCACCCAAATCGGCTCCCGCCT
>WRGF01000098.1 GCA_009787345.1 Turicibacter sp. | reverse complement strand
CCCGGCGGGATAATCGTCGTCCCCGATTACATGGACATTTACGACATTACCCCCATCCAGTACCCGGCTGATGACCCCACCGCCGAGTGGCGGACGACCCATTTCGATTTCCACTCCATCCACGACAACTTGCTGAAACTGGATATCCTGGGGCATGATGATCCCACCGTCCTGCGATTCTTGCAGGATATTTCCGGGATGGATCCCCAAGACATCCCCACTGATTGCCCCGAGGTGTATAAATTATTTTCCTCGACGGAATCCCTAGGGGTGACACCCGAGCAAATCCGCTCTAAGACAGGGTCTTATGGGGTGCCGGAATTTGGGACGGGCTTTGTCCGCGGGATGCTTGAGGATACCAAGCCCAAAAGCTTTGCGGAGCTGGTTAAAATATCAGGCCTGTCCCACGGGACCGATGTTTGGCTCAATAACGCCGCCGACTTGGTTGGCGGCCATGAGAAATTCGGGAAAGTCCCCTTTAAGAACGTCATCGGTTGCCGGGACGACATCATGGTTTACTTGATGTATGGCGGGCTGGAACCGGCCCTGGCCTTTAAAATTATGGAATTCGTCCGTAAGGGGATGGCGAGCAAAAACCCGGATGGCTGGAAAGAGTTCGAGGAACAGATGCGGGCCCATAAAATCCCTGAATGGTACATCTGGTCCTGCGGGCAAATCAAGTACATGTTCCCGAAAGCCCATGCGACCGCCTATGTGCTCATGGCCATCCGTATCGCCTGGTTTAAAGTACACAAGCCGATTTACTATTATTGCGCGTATTTCTCCAAGAGGGCGGATGCCTTTGAAATCGAAACCATGATCAAAGGCCCGGACGCCATCATGAAACGCATCCAAGAAATAGAGGATAAAGGGTTTGAAGCATTGCCCAAAGAAAAAAACTTGGTCACGGTCCTTGAAATCGCCCTGGAAATGACCCAGCGGGGCTTTTACTTCCAAAATTTTGACATCGAGGAATCAAAAGCCATCGACTTCAAGATTTCCGAGGACCAAAAATCCCTCATCCCGCCGTTCACAGCCATGGACGGCCTGGGGGAAAACGTGGCGCTCCAATTAGTGGCTGCCCGGGAAGAGGCCCCATTTGAAACGGTAAAAGAAGTCCGCACCCGGGGGAAAGTCTCCAAGAGCCTCATCGAAAAGTTCCAGCTCCTCAACGTTTTTGGGGAAATGCCCCTTGGCGATGAGAAGCCGGCGAAGAAGGAAGTCAAGGTTTCAGATAATCAGTTGAGTTTGTTTTAGGTGGAAAAGCCTATGGCAAAAAGGAAAAGCGCCTTTTTGCCACAGGCTAGCATAAAAAATAAGCGAAAAATGGGCTTTTCCTTTCAAAATTCCCCGTTTTGTTGTAAAATGATAAAGGAATAAGCATTCATTGGAGGAGGAATTTCACATGTTGGTTTTCGGACATAAGAACCCAGATACGGATACGGTGTGCTCAGCGATTGTCATGGCCCACCTGCAAAATAAATTAGGGAACCCGGCACAGGCTGTTCGCCTTGGGGACCTGAACAAAGAAACCCAGTACGTTTTGAACCATTTCAACGTGGAAGCGCCCCAGCTTTTAGAGGGTTCCCTTGAAGGAAAAGACGTCATTTTGGTTGACCATAACGAATTTGGCCAAAGCGCCGACGGGATTGGGGAGGCTACCGTGAAAATGGTAGTGGACCATCACCGCATCGCTAACTTCCAGACGGCGGAGCCTTTATACTTCCGCGCGGAACCGGTGGGCTGCACAGCGACGATCCTTTATAAGATGTTCAAGGAAAATGGCGTAGAAGTAGAATCGAAAATGGCGGGATTGATGCTTTCTGCCATCGTTTCCGACACGCTATTGTTCAAATCCCCGACCTGCACAGCGGAAGACGAAACGGCTTGCCGTGAACTTGCTGCTATGGCTGGCATTGATTTGAATGGCTATGGGATGGATATGCTTAAAGCCGGGACAGACCTTTCCGACTACAGTGCCGGGCAGCTTCTTGGCATCGACGCGAAAGTGTTCCCAATGGGTGCCGCTACGGTGGAAATCGCCCAAATCAACACGGTTAGCATCGCAGACATGTTGACCCGAAAAAACGAACTTGAGGCCCAAATGCAGGCCATCATTTCCGAAAAAGGGTTGGACCTGTTCGTAGCGGTCATCACCGACATCCTAAACAGCAACTCCCAAATCATCGCCCTTGGAAACCGCACGGACATCGTGGAAAAAGGCTTCCAGGTGACATTAGTGGAAAACACTGCCCTTTTAGAAGGTGTCGTTTCCCGCAAAAAACAAATCGTACCGGTCATGGACAAGAGTGCGTAACACAACTGAAAAGGGTGCCCCCTTTTCGTGGGTTGGGCGTGCCTAGCGGCCGCCCCAAATCGGACAGGAGGTCGTTTTATTGGCATCATATTTATATAACCTGAATTGCGCTCCCGGAGAGGAGCAGTTATTTGATTGGGAAATGGAGGTGCTTTTTGGGCAGTCAGCTGGAGTTAAAAAGCAAATCATAAGCCCATTAAAAATCAATCCTAAAAGAAGCGTATTTATCAAAGATAGGCTAGAGCTAAGATATGAAGCCGGGCAGTTTGAGGGGCTTGTCGAACAGGTGAAAACAGCTGGGATGGCATACACGACCTTTAAATGCCTGTGGCTGAAATACCCCGGCCAGTCTTTCGAGTACAAGAAGCGGCTGGCTGCTATGAAAGAGCTCTGCCAATACATCGGCGGCGATGCGGACATGACTGCGCCTGACCAGCTTTTAGGCTTGACCGAATACGAAGGCCGCTGGTATTTTGGGGAACTTCTGCCCAATGAAAACTCATGGGTCAGCCACGAAAACAAGCTCCATTCCTATTCCTTTTCCTTAAGCGTGCGGGTTTCCCGTGCCATTGCCAACATCATCGTGGGCCATGACTTTGAAAAGAAAGTCATCGACCCCTGCTGCGGCGTGGGAACTGTCGTTTTGGAAGTGCTCACCGTTGGCGGGAACGTGGTGGGCAACGAGCTGAATCCCCTGGTGGCTGAAAAAGCACGGGAAAACTTGGGCACCTTCGGCTACGAAAACGTCATTTTAACTGGCGACATCCAAGACATCAAGGAATCCTATGACACTGCCATCATCGACCTTCCCTATGGCCATTTCAACCCCATCACCCCCGAAACCCAGCAGATGATCGTCAACGAAGCAGGGCGCATAGCCAACAACCTGGTGCTGGTCACCCAAGTGGACATGTCAAAGGAACTGGCGATTGCAGGCTTCAAGCCAATCAGGCAATGCCAAGCCCAAAAAGCGAATTTTACGCGTTTTATCACCCTTTGTGAAAAAAGTTAAGGAGGTAAGCTTCAATGTTTAATAAGAAAACACCATATGGAATATTCGGTTGGGTTATGATTATTAGCTCTGCAATTATACTCATCCGTATGATATTTTTTCATCAATCCATGACCCCAACCGAATGGGTCCTCACATTCCTAATCGCTATCGCCTTCACGATATGGTCAAAAGGCGTGTGGCCTTCATAACTGATGCACCTTCAAGCAGGGTGCTTTTTTTAATGCCATTTAAACCAACGAAGCCGCCTTTAGCAGTCACCACTAGGTGACCCCGCACATAAAATATAACAACAAAAAGCGAGGGAGGATTGCTTATGAGTGGCTGGGATGAACTTGGGAATACGTTGAATGATGCGGCAAGGATCGGGGCTAAAAAAGCCGGGAAGTGGTTTGAGGCGGGAAAGCTCCACATGAACCTGGCAAATGCGGAGCTTGATTTGAAGGAGATTTATGAAAAAATCGGGGAAGAAATTTATAAAGGGCGGGTGCTGGATGTCAGGGAAAGCCCTAAGATCCAGGATTTGTTGGTAAAGGCTGCCCGGTTGGAAGAAAAAGTTGGGAAGTTGAAGGATAAAATCCATCAAAGCGAACAAGGGGGTATCTGCCCAGGGTGCTTTAAAAAAATCGAAGAAGGCGCGCGGTTTTGCCCATACTGCGCCACTCCCCAAACAAGGGGTTACAAGGACCGCTTTTAATAGCTAAAATAACGCAAAAATATCAGGGGCAAAAGCCGTCGCTGGCTCATATAATTTAGTAGGCACCCAAAGTAAACCCCAAAAGGAGTGAATGCCATGCAAATGAATCGGGTCATGATTTTTCTATACGATCTCCTAGTTGCATTTGCTTTCGGTCTACAGTTTACCGTTGTCGGCCCTTATATTAACGGCTCAGCCTCTTTGTTTTGGCTTTTGGCAGGGATTTTCGCATTAAGCGTCATTATTTTAAGCATCCGCGAATTTTTCCATCCAAGCCCCCTTGAGATCGTTTCTTATCACATCAACCTGATTATGAGGCATTTGCCAGAAGACGCGGATGAAAGCTACGACCACAAAAACCAGCTTTACCTATCTGACAATTTCCTTGAAAGCGACGATTATCAATTTTTTTATTACGGTGACTGCTGCGCCAAGCTAGACAAGTATCAGCACATGAAAATCAAGCTGGCGATTGGGCCTGACGATTTTAATGATGTGGAAATGATTATCCAGACCATGGATGAGCACTTTATCCGCTTCCACCTCATCAAAGAAACCGACAACCCGTTTTTGGCCTTTTTGTACGGCTGGGTCATCGAGGAAGTCAAATACAGCGACCATCAGGAATTTTTGGAACTGGTCGATGGATAAAATAGGCGCTCAACCCTTGCTGGCCAAGGGTTGATAGTCGTTATTGCCGCTAAAACCCGCCGGAAAAAGTGCTGTATGCCAACCTTTTGGCATACACTGTTAAATAAGCAAAGGCTAAGTATTTACTCCGTTTTTGAATAAAATCCGCAAAAATCTATAATAATAGAGTTAAAGATTTGATCAGTGGAGGGATGTTTATGACCATCGAGGCCTTAGTATTTGGTGCCATTTTCCAAATGTGCATCGCATATGTTATTTTATGCGAACTATTCTTTTAGGAGGAGCCGCCGTGAATTCCACCATGCATTGAAAAAGCCACTTTCAAAAAGGAAGGTGGCTTTTTCATAGGGACAATGTGTGGGGTGTCGGAGGGTGGAGGAAGGGTTTAGTCGTATGTGTAGGAAGGTTAAGTGGGATGATGGGAAATGGGATAGGTAAAAAATCAGCTGGGATAAGTGTTAAATGTTGTACCGATGCTTAGTAGGTAGGTTGTCCTTAATCGTTTTGGGATGCCAGTGCGATTAAGTGTGGTGTGTTAAATGGGTCGTGTGAGGGGGAGGAGGTTGGAGGAAGGTTTGTTGTTTGGCATCCTCAATATACTATATGGCAAAGCGGGGATAGGGTATATGCGAACGCCTTTTTTTCGGAAATGATGCTAAAAATCCTTAACTTGGAAACAAATGGCTTAAAATGAAAAAAAGCACCCCGAAGGGTGCCTATCGTCTTAGTTGGTACCAGTGGCCGGACTCGAACCGGCACGAGGTCGCCCCCGGTGGATTTTGAGTCCACTGCGTCTACCATTCCGCCACACTGGCAAGCTAAACCGCATCAAAGCGATAAATAAATTATATAACATCCAGCAACAGATTGCAAGTCCTTTTTGAAAAAAAATAAAATATTTTTTAGGAGGGGACATCCGCTAAAAAAACGCCCGGTATCCTATTGACATGCCCTGTCTATTTTGCTATACTATTCAAGTGCTCCAAAAGCATGCCTTAAATGAATCGCCCGTTAGGGTGATTGGTTTAAACATCAGTCTCGGTAGCTCAGCTGGATAGAGCAAAACGAGCGGATGCGATGTTTTGTCCTGAGGAACGGACCCGCAGGGGAGTACCGTAGGGACAACGGTATCAAAGTCAGCACGAAAATAAATGTCTCGGTAGCTCAGCTGGATAGAGCAACGGCCTTCTAAGCCGTCGGTCGGGGGTTCGAATCCCTCCCGGGATGCCATACTTCAACCATTCAGGACTGCTTGCGTAGTTCTTTTTTTGTATAGTTAGGAGAAAAAAAATATGCTGATCAATTTCCCCACGGCCACCGGGCCCATCTTGGCAACAGCTGATGCATTCCTGGAAAAAAACCATGTCGACCAGGCCATCGTCTATTTAGAGGAGGAAATGGGTAAGTTTACCCAGCCGGCACCACTTGAAGCGCTGCAGCGAAAGCTTTTGACCTGCTACTTGTTGAAACAGGACCTGGAGGCGGCATCAGGGTTGATTTTTCAATTAAAGCAGGCGGGTTGTTTAGATTTGAACCTTTTGGCCCATCATATCATTATCACCAAGTGGCAGGCGCCGCAGGAGCCTATGAATGGCTTGATGTTGGCGGGGCAAAAAGAGCTGGAGCTGGCCCCTGGGGCGATGGCGAACCTCCTCTCCCTCACCCACGACCTGAAAGGGTTTTATGAAGGCATTTGGGAGCAACGGGTTGAGGCCGATTTCAAGCAACTTTTTGAAGCCCGTGGGCTGGAGGCACGTCTGGCAGCGTTTGAAACCCTTGAACAGATGGAACCAGGGATTTTATGGGACCGCCGAGGACAGCTGCAAAGTTATTTGGAAGGCGATGCCCCAAGGCTTTACCAGACCCTGTTGTATTTGATGCTAAAAGACAGGCTGCCATTAAAGGAATGGGGGGGGCAATGGGCTGCCCCATCCGGGCTGGTACCGTTTTGGGAAACCATCGCATCGGCAGTCTCGCTCCTCGAAGAAAAAAAACTGGACATCAATAAGGAAGGGGCTTTAAGGCAGCACCTGGCCATGTTTTATTATTCGGTATTTCCTCATTATAGCGGCATCGATGCCGAAGCGGCCATCAACTGGCTTGGCCAGCGGTTGTTCGGGGATGGGTTTTGCGATAATTTGGAAAAAAATAGCATTAATCTGGCGAAAAGCAGTGGGGTTAAGGAAAAAGTCGACCAATACGTTCAAAGTTTATCACTATAAAGGTAGCAATCACCGCTTTGCTATGCTATAATTTAAAAGTTGTTACATGGTTTAGCAAATGTTAAGTATTAATTTCGGAGGTATGTTTAAATGACAGTAAAAGTTGAAAAAGTAGAAACCAACAAAGTGAAGCTGACGTTGACAGTTTCTGCGGAAAAATTTGACCAGGGATTGGACTTCGCGTTCAAAAAAGTGTCAAAAAACCTTTCTTTGCCGGGATTTCGCAAAGGGAAAGTGCCACGTAAGATGTTCGAGCAAAAATTCGGGGTCGAGTCTTTGTTTGAAGATGCGCTGAACTTTGTGTTGCCAAGGGAATACATGGCCGCTGTAACGGCTGAAGGATTAGAGCCTGTTGCCGAACCGCAATGGGACCTTGACTGGGATAACATCGGCAAAGGGAAAGAACTGGTTGCCTCTGCTACCATCGTTGTCAAACCAGAAGTTGAACTTGGGGAATACATCGGGCTTGAAGTCGAAGCCTTATCGGAAGAAGTAACGGAAGAAGACATCCAGGCTGAACTTGACACGCTTTTGGAGCAGCACGCAGAAGTTGTTGTGAAAGAAGGCGCCCTTGAGGATGGCGATACAGCGGTCATCGACTATGAAGGCTTTAAAGACGGGGTTGCCTTTGAAGGTGGAAAAGGGGAAAACCATTCCTTAGTGATCGGTTCCAACTCCTTCATCCCAGGATTTGAAGAGCAATTGATCGGGCTTAACGCCGGTGAAGATAAAGAAATCACAGTCACATTCCCAGAAGATTATCATGCAGAAGAACTTGCTGGCGCTGAAACAGTATTCAATGTCAAAATAAATGACGTGAAAGTCCGTCAATTGCCAAGCCTTGACAATGACTTCGTCATGGACCTTGACCGCGATGGCATTGAAACAGTGGAAGCTTTGAAAGCTGACCTTGCCGAAAAGTTGAAAGTAAAGAAAACTGACGAAGCGAAAAACCACATCATCGATTCAGTTGTTGAAAAAGCAACGGAGAATGCCAAGTTTGAAATCCCTGCTGAAATGATTGAAAACGAAGTCGAGCAAATGGTGCGCGAAGCAGACCAGCGTTTCCAAGGACAAGGCTTCAACCTTGAGCTTTACTTCCAATTCACAAACACTGACATGGAGTCGTTCCGCGAGCAACTTCGCCCGGAAGCCGAAAAGCGCTTAAGCTACAACTTGACCCTTGAGGCCATCGTCAAAGCGGAGAATCTGGAAGTGACGGCAGAAGAAATCGAAGGCAAACTTGAGGAAATGGCGGGTTCATTTGGCCGTACCGTTGAAGAACTTAAAGGGATGCTTCCAAGCCTTGACCTTCTCTCTAACGACCTGAAAGTCCAAAAAGCAGTTGATTTCCTTGTCGAAAAAGCGGTAGTAAAGTAATTAGATAAATAGATTGCCAGCAAAATGAGGCCCATTCACGGCGCCTCATTTTGTACAATCAGCTGAATTTCCAAAATTTGTCTAATTTCGTCTGAAATAAATCAGCGCAATAGTGAATAAATCAGTTCGAAATTGAATAAAAATTAGAAGGGTCACTTGTACGGAGGTGTGAAGACATGAACAATGTTGATATTACTTGCTCATTTTGTGGTAAAAACCACGACGAGGTAAACAAAATTATCGCAGGGCCAGGCGTCTATATCTGCGATGAGTGTATTCAAATGTGCTCTGAAATCATCGAGAATGAGCAGACAGACGAATTAAGCGAAGAATTCAAAGCATTACCGAAACCGAAAGAGATTTATGACCTGTTGAATGATTACGTCATTGGGCAGGAAAGCGTCAAAAAAGTGCTGGCAGTGGCGGTTTACAACCATTACAAGCGCCTGACTTCCAACACTTCCATCGACGATGGGGTGGAAATCGCAAAAAGCAATATCCTCTTGATTGGCTCCACTGGTACCGGAAAGACGTTTTTGGCCCAAACCCTGGCCAAACTCCTTGACGTGCCATTTGCCATCGCTGACGCCACTTCTTTGACCGAAGCCGGATATGTAGGGGAAGACGTTGAAAACATCTTGCTGCGGCTCTTGCAGGCTGCTGACTTTAATGTGGAAAAAGCGCAGCGCGGCATTATTTACATCGATGAGATTGATAAAATCGCCCGCCGCTCCGACAACCCGTCCATCACCCGTGATG
>WRGF01000097.1 GCA_009787345.1 Turicibacter sp. | reverse complement strand
AGCGACGCTTATTATTATATAATATTTAACATCTCGTGTCAAGCGTTATTTATAACGTTTTTCGACATCGTTTTTAGCGGCTTAAATATAATACCATGCGGGCACCGCAGTGTCAACACGTTTTTATAATTCGTTTTCACCGCTGTTTTGGCGACTTGATTATCTTACCATAGGCACAGGGTTTCGTCAACAGTTTTTCGACTGTTTTTTTCACGCCCTGTCGTTTCCTTGGTGCTTTAATATATTACCACGGCATTTAATTTCCGTCAATTCTTTTTTATATTCTTCTTGAAATCCCCCTCAACAGCTCGTGCTATTTATAAAAAAATGGCGGGCATTTTTCCACCTGCCCAAACCAATAACTCATATTGCCAGCTTTGCCAATACCTAACATGCCCTGTTCTCATAAAGGAAAAAAATTAGCAATTAGGGTATCTCTATTAACTCGCTTTGCCCGAATTTGCGATGTGTTTTTCGTCCAACAGAGGAAGTGGAAATGCTTCTACGGTGCTCACTTCGTTCCGCTCCTCGGCGTAATAAAGCTTGAGAACATTTCAGTGAAGTGGAGCTTCGTGGCATTTTTACTGGCAGGGTCCCCGCCCTTCCGTAGGAAGGTATCCTCCTTTGGTGGGCTATTAGGATGGGCTGAAAAAGACCGAAAATTCGGGTGAATTGGAGTTATTAGAGGTGCCTATTATCCTTGCGGGACTTGTAAACATAGTACCAATGTTCTGCAAATCCCGGGGAAAATGGTCCCTTTCGTTTCGAAATCATCTCCAAAAGGACATCCAATTGGGACTTGATGATGTCTTGGACTTCACTGGAGTACCTCATCTCGCGGACATGCTTTTTGTATTCGTCCTCATCCAAAATTTTATAGCTCATGTCCGGAAATATTTTAATGTCCAGGTCGTAGTCGATATACTTCAAGGCTTTTTCGTCGTAAATGCAGGGCGAACTTAAATTACAATAGTAATATATCCCGTCTTTTCTAAGCATGCACAGGACATTGAACCAATATTTTCCATAAAAGTACCAAACTGCCGGTTCCCGGGTATACCAGGTGCGTCCATCTGCTTCCATCACCAGGGTCTTATGGTTGCTGCCGATAATGACTTCTTCTGATGCCTCCAGTACCATCATTTCATTCCAAATGCGGTGGATTTTCGTGTTGTGCTTATAACTATGAATTTCAACGGTTTGACCAATTTCGGGAATACCCACCCATCTTCACCTCTTTGCCATGCAATTATCCCTATATTTTACCATTTTAAACAAGACAGGTCAATTTTTTTACCGGCGGATGCTAAAACAAGCGGTTTTGGGAATGCGGCTTAAAGGCCCGATTCCCACTCGGCGATTTCTTTTCTCACCATCGGGGCAACTTCTTCGCCTAAGAGACGGATGGCTTCCATGACATCTTCGTGGGGCATTGTCCCAAGGGGCAGGTGGAGCATAAAACGTGTAATCCCTATGTTTTTACGAAGATAGATAATTTTTTCAGCCACGGTTTTAGGATCCCCTACATACAGGGCCCCTTCCAGCCGCCGGGCATGGTCAAAGGTATTGCGGGTGTATGGCCCCCATCCCCGCTCTTTGCCAAGGACATTCATCACATGGGCCGTAGGCGCATAAAACTTTTCCACGGCTTCTTCCGTCGTTTTGGCGATAAAACCATGGGAGTGGCTGGCAACCGTCAGCTTTTTGGCATCATGCCCTGCGTTGGCAGCCGTCCTTTGATAAAGGCGCACCAGTGGTTCAAAATTCAATGGGCTGCCACCTATGATCGCCAGCACCAACGGGAGCCCTAAAACGCCTGCCCTGATGACAGATTCCGTGTTTCCGCCGCTGCCAATCCATACGGGGAGTTTTTCCTGTACCGGGCGTGGGTAAACCCCCAAGTTATCAATGGCTGGGCGGATGCCTCCCCTCCAAATCACTTTCTCCGAAGCCCGGATTTTTAGCAAAAGTTCCAGATGATCTTCAAAAAGCTCATGGTAGTCTTTTAGGTCATAGCCGAATAAAGGGAACGACTCAATGAAAGAACCGCGCCCTACCATCATTTCCGCCCGCCCATTGGACAAAGCGTCAAGTGTTGAAAAATTTTGGAAGGCCCTTACCGGGTCCACAGAAGACAGCACGGTAACCGCACTGGTTAATCGGATATTTTTCGTCAAGGGTGCTGCAGCCGCCAGTATGACTTCCGGCGCCGAGGCGGCAAAATCTTCCCGGTGATGCTCGCCGATCCCATATACATCGAGGCCCACTTGGTCGGCTAGGACGATTTCCTCAACGATTTCTTGTATGCGCTGGGCATGGCTGATGGTTTTTCCTGTATGGACGTCTGGTGTCGTCTCAACGAAAGTACTGATGCCGATTTCCATTCTTACCACTCCTATCTATATTTCCTTAATCCCATTGTAAGCCAACCATCGGCCACTTGTCAAAAAAAAGGCGTTTTAATTTTCGAACCTTTTATTTAGTGAATTCTCTAATTTTTGAATTTTTGAATATATTTACCGTCAATTTTCGGGGAACGGGTTGTTTTTTGTCATCCGCTCCTGTCCGTGGGCATATCTTTATTCCGTGGGCATATCTTTATAAGGAGCTTAGCAATTAAGGGAGGTTGGTTTATAATGGTCTATTTGGAAATGGCCCGGGATTTAATCTGGAAGCTGATGTATCTGCATCGCACAGGTCCCCAGAGGCTGCTCAATGATTACATGCAGGGTGAATATTTCGTTTTAAACTGCCTGCAGCGCCGGGGATGCGCTATTTTACCGGGACAAATCAGCAAGGAGATGAACGTTACCTCTGCCAGGATCGCCCAGACGCTGAACAACTTAGAGAAAAAACAGCTCATCACCCGTCAGATCGACCCACAGGACCGCCGTAAGATTTTAGTTAGCCTGACGGAAAACGGCAGGCAAGAAGCGGAGCATTCCCGACAGGCCATCCTTGAACTGTTCGCTGCCATCCTCTCCCATTTAGATGAAGAAGATGCCCGGGAATATGTCCGCCTGACAGGAAAGCTTGCGGAAGGAATCGCCAGCATGAAAGGAGATGAGCAACATGATTAAAATTTTAAAATACCTCACCTTAAGGGAATGGCTGATGTCGTTCATCAGTTTAGGCTTCATCGTCGCCCAGGTCTGGCTCGACTTAAGGCTCCCTGATTACATGTCTGAAATTACCCGTTTGACGCAAACACCGGGAAGCGCCATGCGGGATGTCTGGATCAACGGTGGCTTTATGCTCTTATGTGCTTTGTCCAGTGTCGTTGCCTCCGTTATCGTCGGCTACTTTGCCTCCCGGATCGGGGCTGGGTTTTCCCAGCGCCTGCGAAGCCTGCTTTTTAATAAAGTGGAGTCGTTTTCCATGGAAGAAATCAGCCGTTTTTCCACCTCAAGCCTCATCACCCGTTCTACCAACGATGTCACCCATGTGCAGATGTTCATCACCCTGGCGCTGCAGATCGCTATCAAATCCCCGATTATGGCTGTGTGGGCCATTACGAAAATTGCCGGCAAAGGAATGGAATGGTCCATGGTCACCACTGTGGCCGTGTTAGCCATTATTTTGTTGGTAAGCGTCCTCTTGGTTTTTGTCATGCCAAAATTCAAGATGATGCAGGCCCTTACCGACAACATTACCCGGGTCACACGGGAAAACCTGCTCGGGCTTCGGGTGGTGCGTGCCTATAATGCTGAAGGCTACCAAGAGGAAAAAACACTGGCTGCCAACGACGAGCTCACCCAGACCCAGCTTTATACCAACCGGGCGCTGGTCGTCTTAATGCCCTTTATGCAGACGCTGATGAGCGGGATGTCTTTGGCCATTTACTGGATCGGGGCATATCTCATCGATGCCGCCGACCTTACAGGGCGCCTCGAAATTTTTTCCAACATGGTGGTCTTTAGCCAATATTCCGTCATGGTGATCATGTCCTTCATGATGCTCATTTTTATCTTTGTGCTCATGCCCCGCGCCAGCGTCGCCGCTAGCCGCATCCATGAAATTTTAGATACAGAGCCAATGATTACCGATGGCGGCGTGACGGAAAGCCTTGATGGGCACGATGGTGAAATATGCTTTAAAAGCGTTTCTTTCAAATATCCGAAAGGGTCTGAAGCTGTTTTGCACCAAATCGACTTTGAAGTAAAAAAAGGGGAAACGGTCGCATTCATCGGTTCAACAGGCAGCGGAAAGTCCACTCTGGTCCAGCTTATCCTCCGTTTCTTTGATACAAGCTCCGGCCAGGTGTTTGTCGGCGGGGTGAACGTGAAGGATTATAAGCTTTCCTCCCTCTTGGCCAAAATCGGCTATGTCCCCCAGCAGGCCGTCCTTTTTAAAGGGAACATCCGGGACAATATTTGTTTCGGGGACACCGGCAGAGGATATGTTCCTGTAGAGACGGCAGCGCAGACAGCCCTGGCGGATGAGTTCATCGAGCGCTTGGAGTATGGCTATGACTCCCCATTGTCCCAAGGGGGGACCAATGTTTCGGGCGGGCAAAAACAGCGGCTCTCCATTGCCCGGGCTATCGCCCGCCAGCCCGAAATCCTGATATTTGACGACTCATTCTCCGCCTTGGATTACAAAACCGACCGCCTGGTGCGCCATAACCTGAGAACAGCCGCCAAGGAGGCGACCGTGATTATTGTCGCCCAGCGTATTGGCACCATTATGGATGCCGACCAGATCATCGTCTTGGACGAAGGCAGGATCGTTGGAACCGGCACCCACCTGGAACTTTTGGCATCTTGCAGCGTCTATCAAGAAATTGCCAAATCACAGCTTAGCGAGGAGGAACTCCGATGAATGGCGGAAAAAAAGGAAGTTTCGGAAAAAGGGGTGCTTTTGGCGCCCCCGTGGAAAAAGCCAAGGATTTCAAGGGAACCTGGAAAAAACTGATTGCCTACAGCAAAACATACCTGCCCGGGATTGCCGCTGCCCTGATTGCTGCCAGCCTTGGGGCAGCCCTGACCATTATGGGTCCGGATTACCTAAAACAGATGACCGACGAAATCGTAAAGGGGCTCCCCGCTTTGGTGGGTGGGCAGCCATTTGCCGCCGGAATTGATTTTGGGGCCATTGCAGGCATCGCCCGCCTCTTAATCCTCCTTTACCTGGTGGCAGCCGTGCTTAATTTTACGGAACATTTCATTATGGCCACCATTTCGGCGAAAATCTCCCAGAAAATGAGGACGGGCATATCCGAAAAAATAAACAAGCTCCCCCTCAAATATTTCGACACCACGTCCTACGGCGATATTTTAAGCCGCATGACCAATGATGTGGACACCGTGGGACAAACCTTGAACCAAAGCTTGGATACCCTGGCCAGGTCCGTGACCATGTTCGTCGGCAGCCTCATCATGATGGTTTATAACAGCTGGGTGCTTGCGCTGACTGCCGTGGCGACCACCCTGATTGGTTTTTTGCTGATGGCCATTACGATGAAGCATTCCAAGAAATACTTTTCCCAGCAACAGGACGGCCTGGGGGATATTAATGGCTACATCGAAGAAATCTACACGGGGCATGCCATTGTCAAGGCTTATAATGCCGGAACCAAATCCAAAGTTGCCTTTGAAAACATCAATGCCGGACTGTACGATTCCGGCTGGAAATCCCAGTTTATGTCCGGGTTGATGCGCCCCTTGATGGAATTTGTCGGGAATTTCGGTTATGTGGCGGTTTGCGTGGTTGGGGCAGCCCTTGCCATGAACGGGACCATTACCTTTGGTGTCATTGTCGCCTTCATGATTTACATCCGCTTTTTCACACAACCTTTATCCCAGTTGGCCCAATCCCTGCAGCAGCTCCAACGGACTGCGGCAGCAGGCGAACGCGTCTTTGAATTTTTCGATGCAGCCGAAATGGAGGACGAATCCCATAAACCGAAACTTTTGTCCAATGTCAAAGGGCATGTCCAGTTCAAAGAAATCTCATTCAGCTACGATAGCAAAAAGCCAGTTATCCGCAACTTTTCCGCTACCATCGGAGCAGGCCAAAAAATAGCGATTGTAGGACCGACAGGTGCCGGCAAGACAACCATCGTCAATTTATTGATGCGGTTTTACGATACCAATACTGGGCAGATCCTCATTGATGGCATCCCGATCCAAAATGTACCGAGGGAAAATGTCCACGAGCAATTTGGCATGGTCCTCCAAGACACCTGGCTGTTTGAGGGAACCATCAAGGACAATATTATTTATTGCCAGGTGGGGGTTAGCGACGAAGAAGTAATTGCTGCGTGCCAGGCCACCGGCATCCATCCTTTCATTAAGAGCTTGCCAGAAGGCTATGACACGGTCTTAGACGATAAAACCAATCTGTCGGTTGGGCAAAAACAACTGCTGACCATTGCCCGGGCGATGATCCAAAATTCCCCTCTGCTGATTTTGGATGAAGCCACCAGCTCTGTTGATACCCGGACTGAAAAATTGGTCCAATCCGCCATGGATAAACTGACCCAGGGACGCACCTCTTTTGTTATTGCCCACCGCCTTTCCACCATCAAAAATGCCGATTTGATCTTGGTGATGGAAAAAGGCAATATCATCGAAACCGGGAACCATCATGAACTGCTGGCCCAAAATGGCTTTTATGCCGAGCTTTACAACAGTCAATTTTCATAAGCCAGGCCTGGGCTCTACGCCTTCTTAGTTTTTCAAACGGCAAATCTTTTAGCATTCATCCGCATAAAGGCATGTTTTCAAAAGTGGCCGCATATAATTTATAAATTGTATGGAGGTGTTCATAATGAGCAAGAATCATAAATTAAGCTGCAAGCAATGCGAATATGAAGTGGAATTGAAATCAGAAAATGGATTTAGCTATTCCCCCGAGAATTTATTGACGGGTGCGGACTTCAGGGGCAATAACGAACCGCTCCTTTACGAATTAGTACCGAATGTGCGCATGAAAAACGAAATTGCCTACTTGCTGGAAACCGGTGCTACGTTGGGGGATTACCATGACTCCCTTTATGTTTGCCCTCACTGCTCCCATCTTTCCAACCATTTCTTCTTCCAGTTGGAATCTGATGCGGTGTATGAACCGGCTTACAAATGCGACCACTGCTGTTGCCCTCTTCAAAAAGTGAAACCAAGGCATAAGGAAAATTCACAGGAAAAAGAAGTAACCCTGGTCGGGGCCGAGGACAAGGTCCACAACTGGAACTGCCCAGCGTGCCACTGCAACATCCTGACCCACGTTTAAATAAAAAGCAAGGGGCCTTTAGTGGGCACCTTGCTTTTTATTTGGCTAAAATATTTTCTAAATGTTGATAAAGTTCAAGGACACTGAACCGGTAAAAAGACCCTAAAAATTCCCCCTCTTTAAATATTAGCAGGCAAGGGACGGACTGGACCTTAAAATCAATAGCTAGTTGCTCGTGGTGGTTTAAATTCAACTGGACACAGCCAACCTGCGGCAAACCTTTTGCGACGACGCCCATGATTTTTTTCGCCAGTTGGCAAGTCCCGCATGTGGGCGTATAAACCAAAAGGGCCAGCACCCCCTTGCCCATTGATTGCTGTAAAAACCGATCATAACCGATTTCTTCAAGCCCTAAGCTGTCCACGCGTCTTTAAACTCGCTTTCTTTGAATCCTAGGGTCACCAAAGCGCCATGGTACGCTAATGGACGCTTCACTAGCATCCCATCCGTCGAAAGAAGTTGGTAGCATTCTTCATCGCTCATATGGGCAAGCTTATCCTTAAGGCCAAGCTCCCGGTATTTTGCACCGCTTGTGTTGAAGAATTTCTTGATGGGATAGCCTGACTGCCCATGAAGCGCCTTGATTTCATCCGCGGCCAAAGGTGCATCGACGATGTGGCGCACTTCAAATTCCAGCCCGTTTTCTTCAAGCCACTTGCGTGCCTTCTTGCATGTGGAACATCTTGGGTACTCTACAAATTTCATCACTTCAATCACCTCTGTAAATTTTTCATACCCATTATACCACAAATCTAGCGGTTTTTGACAAAATAATTGAAAAGCAGCCTTTTCTCTGGGCTGCTTTTCATGGAGAAAGCCATATGGCTGCAATTTCAGGACTAAAAAGCCCGGTTACTTTTTTTTCGGGCAGTTTTTCGAGAGCCGGTTGGGGTTGCTTCCCTGTTTTGGGAACTCAAACTCTGTGGCAAATTCCACCTGGCATTGTTTTATTGATTCATCCGACTGGGGAACGGTCAGTTTATTTTGGAACTTTTTGCCCATTTCCTTCACCTCCTCTTACATAATTTGCACGGGAAATCCCTTTTGATACGTGGGAATTATTGGGCCATCCCAAACAACATTTTTTCGCACCAATTTTCAATTTTAGTCATATTTTATATCAAGAGCGCATAGACGCTTTGCTGGTTGCAACCACCCCTCCCCCTTTCCCTTTCACCTCTGGCGAAAGTTTAAAATAGATCATAAAAAGCCCGGTCCCCCCTGGAGGCCGCTGAAAAACCTTCAGTTTCCTGAAGGCTTTTCCATCAAAAACAAAAATATCGCCATTTGGAAAGAAATTTTTCCAAATGGCGATATTTTTTAATTATTTTTGGGAAAAAAGCGGCATTTGCCCCCTGCTATTTCTCCATGAGCCGCAGGATCCTATTGATGTTCGAGGCGAATATGGCCGTGGCACCTTGTATTTCCATGCCTAAAAGACCAGACGTTTCAGTCCGGTCTAAACCATACGAGTGTTTTAATTCTGCGTTCTTCGCTTCCACTTTATAGCGCTCTTTGATGGCTTCTTTTAATGTCCTTCTCCTCTGCGTATTCCAGGTTTTCTTTTTCGGAATAGGCCATGTCGCCGATGACACCATCGACTTCAAATCCATTTTCCTCCATCTGCTCAA
>WRGF01000096.1 GCA_009787345.1 Turicibacter sp. | reverse complement strand
GCTTCTCAGTGTTATTTCCCCCGCCTTTTTTCAGCGACGATCCGGTCTACCGACTGCTTTACTTCCCTGGGGCGCACCCCAGTCTTCCGGCTTATTTTAACCGGCCGGTTTTTGTTGTTTTTCCCGCGCAAAACAGTCCCGAAGGCAATGGCACCGGCAACGGCCAGGGCGATCATGCTAATTTTCAAAAGCAACAGCAACATTGTTCCCAAATGGTGCAAACAGACCCACTCCCCTTGTAGTTTTCCCCCTAAAATTGTATGACCAGAAAACTTAAAATATGAATTGGCCGATATTTAGTGAATTGTCTAATTTTTTAATTTTCGTACCATCGGGCGAAGCAACCATCAATTTATCCTGAATTTTTACAAAGCCTTTACTTCACCTTAACAAATGCGTGATATAATTGATAGGAATGGAGGCTAAGTGATGACATCTTCTAAAAGATTGCTGGTTTTATCCTTTGACGCCCTGGGCGGCAAGGATTTTGAATTTATGAAAACACTCCCCGCCTTCGCCGATTTTTTCCAGCGGGCGGCGGTTTGCGACAATGTTTCATCCATATACCCATCGGTGACGTACGCTTGCCACACATCCATCGTGACTGGGAAGCTCCCTAACCGCCACGGGATCATCTGCAACACATTGCTTCAGCCAGGCAGGCTTGACAGCCCGGATTGGTATTGGCAACGAAAGGATATCAAAGGGGAAACGGTTTACGATGTTGCTATTAAAAATGGCCTGAAAGTCGGAGCCTTCTTATGGCCAGTTACCGGAAAATCTAAGATCCAATATAATGTGCCGGAGATTTTCCCTAACCGGGCCTGGGACAATCAGGTGATGGTAGCCATGAGGAATGGGAGCCCGGGGATTTTACTGGATGTGTTCCGCCGGTTTTCCGGGATGATGGACGGGATCAGGCAACCGAACCTGGATGATTTTGTGACAGCCTCTGTAAACCATACCATATCTAGCCGGTCACCAGAGCTTTTGCTGGTCCATTTTACTGACCTGGATACTGCCCGCCATGACCATGGGGTGAATTCCCCTGAGGCAAATGATGCCATCCGCCGACTGGAAAAGCGCTTCGTGAGCATCATGGATACCCTAAAGGAAAACGGCTTGTTTGAAAGCACCAATGTGGTGATACTCGGTGACCATTACCAGTTGGATGTCCATACGAAAGTCCCCCTTAACGAATTTTTCGCGAAACAGGGATGGTTGGATATCAAGTCCGGTAAGGTCAAGGGATGGCAGGTTTTAGCAAAAAGCCACGGGGGCAGTGCTTATATTTATGCAAAACTTGATATCCGTCCATACCTTGAGGAATTGATGGCGGATGAGGCCAATGGGATTGAACGGATCCTTACCGGTGCAGAGGCTGGAAAACTTGGGGCCGACGGCAACTGCCAGTACATGCTGGAGGCGAAAACCGGGTTTGTGTTTACGGATTCTTTGGGTGGCGGTGAAAAAGGCAAATTTGCCGACCATGGCTACCACCCGACCGATAAACCGGATTACGCCACCTTCTTTGCCGGTGCGGGGCCTGCCTTTAAAGAAGGGGCGTGGCTTGAGAAGATGTCCTTGATGGACCACGGCCCGACCTGGGCTAAAATACTTGGATTAGAACTGAATGATACGGACGGCCGGGTGCTGGACGAAATACTGAAGGAGTGCTGATATGATAAATCAACTGAAAAACCCCACGCAGGCAAAAGGGATGTTCAAGGGGCTGACGAAAGAAGAAACCAGCTGGATTATGTTTGATTGGGCCGACTCGGCTTATACGATGACGGTGCTTACCGTGGTATTTTCCATGTTTTTGGCCTACTCCGTTTCGGCATCCGGTGCAGACTCCGAGCACGTTTCTGTGTTTGTTGGCTTTGGCAATACCGCGGTTACCCTCATCGCCGGGCTGATGGCTCCTATCCTTGGGACGCTTTCCGGCTACCATGGCAAGAAAAAAATCCTCTTCAACTTCTTTACGTTTTTGGGGATTGCCTCCACGGTAGCCCTTGCCATTGTCCCATACGATAACTGGTTTATGCTACTCATTGTCTTTATCATATCCGGCATCGGATTCAACGCCTGCAACAAAATCTACGATGCATTCTTGCCGGATGTTTCCTCAAAAGCCAATATGGACCGGGTTTCTTCCTTGGGCTTTGGCATGGGATACATCGGGGGCGCACTGGGGTTCATCCTAAGCATCGTCTTGCTAATCCTATCTTTGCTTGGCGTCGTCGACATCCCCGTCGTTACCGCCTACCGGCTGTCCTTCGTGATTACCGCCATCTGGTGGGGCGTATTTTCCATCCCCATGTTTAAAAACGTCAAGCAGCGCATTGGGATAGCGCCTGAAAAAAACTACGTCCGCAAAAGCTTTGCCCAAATCCTCACCACGTTGAAAGACATCGCCAAAGATAAACGGGTCGTGCTATTTTTGATCGCCTTCTTCCTTTACAGCGACGGCGTCGGCTCCATTATCCGCATGGCTGTGGCTGTTGGCGGGGACCTTGGGATCGATCAAATGGTCCTGTTGGCCGTGCTTTTGGTCGTTCAGTTCGTCGCCTTCCCATGTGCCATCGCTTATGGGCACTTGGCAAAAAGGTTCGGGGCAAAAACCATGATTTACGTCGGCATCGCCACTTATTGCATCATCTGCGTCGTCGCCTTGTTCATGGATCCTTACGCCTTTGGCATCGAATTTGTGACCGCCATGTTTTGGGTGCTTGCCGTGTTGGTCGGAACTGCCCAGGGGGGCATCCAGGCCCTTAGCCGCTCGTATTTTGCCCGCATCATCCCCACTGAAAAATCCAACGAGTATTTCGGCATCTACAACGTGTTCGGGCGCTTCGCCAGCATCATCGGGACCACCCTTTTCGGGATTGTTTCCCTTGCGACCGGCCAGCCCCATTTAGGCATTTCCGTCATTGCCGTTCTGTTTATCACAGCAGCCATCATCTTCAAATTCGTCCCAAACGATAAAAGCTTATAACCCCACTCCACAACGGAAAAAACTCCCAAAAAAACAACTGGGAGTTTTTTCCGTTATAAATTTTTTGTGAAAAGGCCTGTCTTGCGAACCAGGATAAAAGGACCCTCTTGGTCATTCCCAAGAGGGTCCTTTTGCTTATCATTTCACCAAAAATCTGAATACAGTTCTTCTCCAAATTCGTTTTCAAAGCTTGGGAACGGGGTTTCCCAGTTGATGTCTGCGGGTTCCATGAACTCTTCCATTGGCCATCGCCTCCAGATTGGTTTATCTAATAGATTATATGTGGCCAACGCCCATTGCACAACATTTTTTGTAAGGGTTTTCTTTAAAAATGGTCCCCTCCCCATGGTTTTTGGGGAGATACATCTGCCATCATAGGTAATGTTCCCAAAACTCGTGGAAGAGCTTTTCGGTTTGTTCATGGGTCAGGTCCTTTGTTTTCGGGAAGGGATGCTCCCAGTTGATGCCTGCGTAGTCCGGGTGTTTTTCCATTTGCCACCGCCTGTCTTTGTAGTACCCATAGGTTGGTGGGTTTATGGTTTTTTATTCAGGGGGCGGCAGATTATTTTAGCAAAATTTTTAAGGAGCTGGCGGCCAAAATCGGTTTCGGGCCGTTCAGCGTGGAACTGGATCAAATAATGGCCGTCCTTTTTGTTTTCTGCTGCGGCGATGGGGCATTTATCGGTTTTTGCCAGCAACTCATACCCCTTTGGCAACTGGGTGGCAACGTCCTGATGGTTCATGTAGACTGATTGGGTTTTGGGAAGGCCTTCAAACAGGGGGCTGGGCTTTAACACCGTCAGGGGATGCCTCCCTTCTTCTTTGGCCTTTTTTTGGACGGTGCCTGAAAAGTCCTGCACCACGAGCTGCATCCCGTAACAGATGCCAAGGATCGGCACGCCCATTCGGTAAATTCCTTGGTCGATGCGCTGGGCATCTTCTTCTAGGACACTTTTTGGCCCACCGGAGAGGATGGCCCCCTTAAGCCCATTCATCGCAAGCAGCTTGCCAGCATCCACCCCAAAAGGAAAAATCTTGTTGGGCTCCCCCATTTTTTCAAGGGCATCTGCTATTTCTTTCGTGTTGGGTTCGCCAAAGTCCAAAATCGCAATCATGGGGTCAACTCCTTTTGCTTAGTATGGATGATAGCGGGCGGATTATTTGCCCCATGGCGAAGTATAGGTTTTTCAGGAGGCCGGCCTCTGATTTTAAGGACTGTCTGAGGGATTTGGCCGTTTGCTCGAGGACGTTGGCATCCTCCCTCGTAATTTTTTGCCTGCTGTAGCGGGCTTTTTCGTAAATAGCCTGGCTAGCCATAAGTTGCCCAGGGAAGCTGACCGACTCCTTGGCCCGGTCCATGAATTGCTGGGTGGTTTCCCCGGGATCCATTATCAATGAATGGGCTTTCAAGCAAGACAAGATGGCTTGGTAGCCGTCCATGACTGCAAAGCGTGTACTTTTGCGTCTTTTGCGTTTTTGGATGCTATGGGCGGCTATAAGGAGCACCGGGAAAAACGCAAATGCTGCTATCACTGAAATAAGGGGAATTTGGATTCCAGTAGGCTGTGCCCCTTCGCTTCCCCCCGGGACCTCCGCTGGGGTGGCGGCTTGAGTGGGCACCTCTGCCTCTTGCGGTGGGATTTGTGCATCTGGCTGTTGCTGCACTGGCGCATCATCTAAACCATCCATTGCCGGCACGCTTGCAACTGATTGCCCTTCCCCAGCACTTGCTGGCGCATCTTCAATTTCTTCGGCAACTATATCTTCTATGGCAAAATAATTATAGGGGAGCCCGCCTGACGGCGTTGGCTCAAACCGCTGCCAGCCGAAGCCTTCAAAATACACTTCCCCCCAGGCATGGGCCATGTTGTTGCGCACGTCGACAAATCCCTGGCTGCCGGCGGCGGGGCGCTCATTGACCAAAAAGCCTTCCACATAGCGGGCCGGCATCCCAAGGCTTCTTGCCATGGTAACGAAAGCGGTTGCAAAGTGGACGCAGTAACCCCGCTGCAAATCAAAGAGGAAATGGTCCACAAAGTCTTGATCCCTAGGCGTTGCCCCGGGGCTTGTGGTGTATTCAAAGCCCTCTGCCAAAAACGTTTCCAACAAGCGCATCCGGGCATAGTCATTTTCGGCTCCCTCGACCACAGTTGCCGCGAGCTCCCCTACCCTATCCGGGAAATTATCCGGCAATTGGGTATAGCGCTCACGGATAGCCTGCGCCCTCGGGATCAAATAATTGCTGATAAGTTCGGGATGGGTGACGGGTCCATTCCCTCCCGGAACCGTAAAGCGGACATTGCTGAAATTATACCCGGCCAAAGCCTCGAATTCCCTTATCCCTGTGTAAGCCTGCTCAAATATCCCTTGATGGGAATCGGCAGGAGCGAAACCAGGCCGCATAAAGCCGTTTATATCATTTTCCTGATGACGCCTGAAATAAATGATGGTGTAGCTGCCATCGCGAGGCATCCTGGTTTCCATGAATAATTCCCGTTCAGGGACCCTCATGAAATCCATGTAAGGGATAAAATCCCGGTGGGGGATGATATTGGTGACAACCCCTGTATGGAATGCGCTCGCCGTGCGGCTTTGGAGGGCATCGATGGTCAAACGCCCCATGTTGCCCAAAGCCATGTCAGGATGGGTCGGGAAATCCCAGTAAGAGCCGTAGGGAACGCCTTCCCATTCGATGAAGCCGGTTTCGACATCGACCAGGGCGATGCGGCTATGGGACATCCATTCCTCCCGGAAATAACTTTGCCAAAGATGCAAAACCCCTTCATCGTCCAAGTCATCAAGGGCAACCCCTTCCAAAACTTCTGGTTGAAACCACCCTTCCCTAACGACACTTTCAAAGCTTTCAAATAATGTGGCTTCCAACTGCCCTTCAGTCGCTACCATCAAGCGCCCGGTTTCAAGCCCCTGAAGCGAGGTGACCAGCGACAAAAGCTGAAACGACGAAGCCACTTCAAGGATTTCAAGGTTTTGGCTGATGCCACTGGAAAAATCAACCGGCAACGCTTCCAAATAACTGTTTTCCCAGCTGTAGCCAGTGTAAGTATCCGACACCCTCCCTGTCAGGTACACTGGGCCGTGGGTGCCTTCGTTCCTCATCCGCATGAACACGTGGTCATTAAGCAAAAGGTCGCCCCCTAACAGGCCGCCTGCCCCCCCAAACCCAATGGATTGGAGGGAAAATTCCGCCAAGCGGCCGCGGCCATTGACCAGGGCATGGAAGGCATCTGCGAAAAACTCTGCCGGCGTCCTTGTGATGGCGGGGTTTCCCCCTTCAAACAGGGCCACGGGTTTTGGGAGCTGGGAACCAATCCCCAGGCTGATGGCAACGAACAGCGTCAGCACCTGGGAATAGCCTCCCCCTGAAAGTTTCCCGCTCAGGTACCGGCAAAGGAGGATGACCATGGAGGCGACCAATGCCCAAACCGTCCATGACGGCTCAAAATAGGGACTGGTGATGCTCAGCCCCAGTACAAGGGCAAGCATGGCCGCCATGGGATAAAAGTAGAATTTAACGTAGGTGAATATGACCACAAAAAGCGCTACGAATCCCTTTATCAGCCAAAGAATGAAATTAGCATAGCTCCCAAAAGGATCCGTCCCCACCACCACAAATTCAAGAACGCCAAGTAAAAAGCCAGCCAGCTCCTGGGCAGGCCCGGGATGTTCGGGGGCACCCATGAAGCCATAAGCCGCAAAAGCGAAAAAACCCAAGACGGCGGCGATGAACGCCATTATCCCCCAGCGCCGGCCCAAAAAAAACGCAAAGAGGGGCAAAAGAAGCAACTGGCCGAGAAACCCCTGTAGGTAATGGGTTTCAAAGATGGTGGTGGATAAAATGGTGCTATAAAGGCTAAAGGCAAGGAGGAGCCCGATGCTCAGCAAAAATTTCAAATCCCTGACAGGCCTTAGTGTGCTTTGCATACGCTGCCCCCTTTCACAATAAATTTGGTAACGCCGACCCCTTTTTGGGAAAAATGCTGAAAAGCGGGATCCCATTGGACACAATCTTCCTTGGAAAAGGCCAGGATGTGCCGGGCTGGTGGTTGGCTGGCTGCCACGCGGCTTAAAAATTCCCCAAAGTCGCCGGGTTCCCTAAACTGGAGGGTGGCTGCCATTTCAAATAAGGGCGCCAGGTCCGTCGACGGGCCGATCCCCGGATGGTTCATGGCCTGGATGCTGACGGCAAGTCCCAAAGCAAGGCATTCCCTGATGGCGGAAACGGCGTAATCCATGAGGGCATCCTCGTCGGCAGGCACCATGGTCCCGTTATTTATCAAAACCAAGACGGACGGGCGGCCACCCTGCTCATAATTTTTACTGATGAGCTTGCCCCTTTTGGCACTGGCCTTCCAATGGATTTGGCGGTAAGAATCCGTCAGCTGGAATTCCCGCAGTTCCGAAATATTCCCCCGAACGCCTTGGTTGCCTTTCCCGCTTCCCTCGGACTCAAGGGCAAGGTTCCCAAAATCCAGCGGTTCGATGGGGTGGGGTTTGGGGGCAACGATGACCGTGGCATTGTCTTGTGCCCGCTGCCGTTGGCGAAATAACCCAAGCATGTCATAAAATACCCCTTCCACCTTAATGGGGTAACTCCCCCTAAGGCTCCCTGTAAGCTCGTAGCTTGCCTGAGACTGCCCTCGGGGGCTGATGGAGCAAAAACCCGGCTTCTTGGTGAGTTTCATCCCCTCTTTTTGGATGGCCACTTTCACAGTGGCTTGAAGGCAGGGCATGAAAAAGCCATTTTCAAGGGTAGTTGCCAATTGGAGGGTTTCCTGTTTTTCCAAAAACATTTGCCCTGCGGTGCCTGTAAGCTTCAGCCTTGATTTTTGGATTCTTGCGATGATCAATGAAAAGACAGGAAGGATCAATAGCCCATAAACCGCCATGAACAGCATCGGCCCCTGGTACAAAAATAACAAACCTATAAAAACAGAAGTAAGGCTTAAATAAGCCAGCCAGTTTTTTAGCATCCTATCCCACCCCCTTATTTCGGAATCTTGACTAAGGATGCGACGTGCCCCATCAGCTTCATGGGGTCGACTTTTTTAAACCTGGCTTCCTGGGTCAGCCCTAAGCGGTGCGCAAGTACCGGGACCGCCATTTTCAAGGCATCATCCGGGATGACATAGGCACGCCCCTTGTAAAGGGCCCACGCCTGGGCGGCTTTATAAAGCGCCAAGGAGCCCCTCGGGGAACAGCCCAGGTCAATGTCAGGATGATTGCGGGTTTGGCGCACGATTGCCACCATATACGCCATCATTTCCAGGGAAACATGGACTTTTGCCGCCAACTCCTGCAAGGCAAGCAAGGTACTGGCTGATACCACCGGCTTTAAGGTTTCAAGGGGCGAGGCCCCGTTAAAGCGCCCCACCATCCCCAGTTCCTCTTCAAATGTTGGGTAGCCGAGGGAAATGCGGATAAAAAACCGGTCCAGCTGGGCTTCGGGCAAAGGATAGGTCCCGATGTGGTCCGCCGGATTTTGGGTGGCAAACACCGCAAAGGGTTTGGGCACCTTGTAAGTAGTCCCGTCAACCGTCACCTGATGTTCTTCCATGGCTTCCAAAAGGCTTGACTGGGTTTTGGGCGAAGTGCGGTTGATTTCATCCGCCAACACGATATTGGCCATGATGCTTCCGGGCCGGTATTCAAACTCCCCGTTCTTATGGTTATACATGGAAAAACCCGTTACGTCGCTTGGCAAAATATCCGGCGTAAATTGGATGCGTTTGAAGCTGGAATTAAAGGATTTGGCAAAAGCATAAACAAGGCTTGTCTTCCCCACCCCGGGGATATCCTCAATCAAGA
>WRGF01000095.1 GCA_009787345.1 Turicibacter sp. | reverse complement strand
ATGACAGTAGTTTACCCATTCCACCTAAAAAGGAAGCCGAACGCGGCTTCCTTTTTTTGACAAATTGTAGTAGGGCTATTTCGTTACAGCCCCTTTTAGGGATGCAAAAGGGGAGAGTTTTCACATCGAATTAATTCAATGGGGGAAGAATTAATGGGTTTTGGCCATTTCCTGTAGAAGTAAAAGACTTCATCCAGGGCCAAAAGTCAAATCATGAAAAACTTTGGGAGAAAATTATAAGGAGAGAGCATGAAAAAAACTTTTCAGAAATGGGAGAGAAATGAGTAAGAAACAAAGTTTTATATGGGGGAAGAGTGTGTCCGCAATCTCCATTGAGGACAGTTATAGTATGGTCATCCGGAAGGAGTTTAAACACATTTTAAGTAAATTCCCATCAAAAAAGTTTTCCAGCATCCCTCCGCCCAAAAGTTTGCATTTTTGCGGAATTTGCAGTAAAATGGAAGTCAGAAGAAAGTGGTGACAGCAATGAAAACATTTCGCGAGGCCCTAAAATGGGCGGAAAACTATGCGCTGGCGGCTGATAAGGAAGATTCTGCAGTCAAATTGCTCCTGATGCACGTAACGAATAAGGAAAGCTATGAGATATTGGCGGATTTGAACCAGGCAATGGCGGATAGCGAGTTGGAGGAATTCACCCGGCTTGTCCATATATATGTAGACGAATCGGTCCCCGTCCAGCACCTGATGGGGTACGAGACTTTTTTTGGGCGAAAATTTATCGTTAGCGATGCGGTATTGATCCCCCGTTTTGAAACGGAGGAATTGGTAGCCAACGTCCTGGTAACATATGATGAGGTGTTTGATGGCGAAAACGTAAAAGTGGTGGATGTGGGAACAGGAAGCGGCGCTATCGGGCTCTCCCTTGCCTGCGAGGAAGCGAATATGGAGGTGACCCTGACGGAGATTTCTGAAGAAGCTCTGGCAGTGGCTCAGGAAAACGCCAAAAATTTAGAAGCTTCAGTGACTTTTTTTCAGGGGGATATGCTAAAACCTTTGCTTGATGAGGATTTGAAATTTGACATATTGGTCTCTAATCCCCCTTATATACCTTTATTGGAAGACATCGACCCGTTTGTGAAGGACAATGAACCCCATTTAGCTTTATTCGGAGGGGAGGACGGGTTGAAATTTTACCGGATGATCCTAAAAGATGCTTCAAAAATCCTTAACCCCAAAAACATCATTGCCTTTGAACATGCATGGAACCACCGTGAAGCTATGGCGGAACTGGTTCGAGAACATTTTCCCGAGGCCCGTTTCGAAACTTTAAAAGACCTAAATGGCAAGGACCGGATGACCATCATCGTCAACGAATAAAAGTTTTTCGAACGTTCTTGTATAAAAAACCAATACCCGTCCCATAATGAGTTATCAAACAAAACGAAAACTTAAAGGGGCGGTGTTCTTCTTATGAACGATAAAATGAAATTTTTCTTAGTTGGGGTAGTGCTAATGGCGGTTACCGCTTATCAATTAGGGCAACTGGGGACAACCCCCGTTACAGGTCCCGTTCATGCAGAAATGAACGAACCGGCAACTGCCGCAGAGGTCAATGACAATGCCATCCGCATCCGCGTCATCCCGAATTCAAATGCCTTCGAAGACCAACTCGCCAAACGGATTGCCCGTTACGCAATCGATGAACTCTTGGCCGATAATGGCGATGCCATGGGAAGCGTTGAAGCAACCCGCAGCTTTTTAGTAAACAATATCCAGTCAGTCAATGACCGTTTAAGCCATATCTTTGCTTCCATCGGTTACGAAACTGCCTTTGAAGTAACTTACGGCCAGCATTTGTTCCCGGCAAAACAATGGGATGGGCAGGTTTTTCCAGCAGGTTACTACGAAAGCCTTGTTGTTCGCATTGGTGAAGGCCGTGGGAACAACTGGTGGTGCTTTGTGAATCCGGGTGTTTGCCTTGGGCCTGCCCTTGGTGAAATGGAAAACCCAGGTGCAGAAGGTTGGAATTTCCTTTACAATGCCCGTGAGAATGCACAGACAGCCCTATTAGACGGCGATTTCTCCTTTTATGTAGGCTCCTTATTTGAAACTTGGTTCGGTGGCAATAACCAGGTTTCTGCAATGGACGGAGTGGCGGTTGCAACTCCTGTCGCAGTGCGGTCAACGATTAACTGGTACTTATTTGATGATGAAAAATAAAAATCAAGTCATATTATCCCCCTTGTGCACATAGAGTGTAAAAGAAAAGGGGGATTTTTTATGGCAAACTACGCAGTAAGGAAGTATCAGGAAACTGATATGCAGGCAGTCCTGGCATTTATGTCCAAAGTAACGGATATTAGCGGGGTCAACTTGGACATCGTTAAAAATGCCAGCATCGTATTAGAAGATGAACGAGTTGCAGGTATGGTCTCCTACGAAAATATCGCCGGTATCGGTGTAATCCGCTATTTCATATACAACCATTATTCCCTGCCGGATTTGCTGGTCAATATGTTTTTTGGGCTTTATTCCGAGGCGAAAAAAGCTGGTGTCAACCGCTTGGTAGCGATGGTGGCGAATCCACACGCCTATCAATTGTTTGAATTGCTTGGTTTCTCAGAAGTGGCCTATTCGGAAGAACTCCATGTATCCCATTTGATGGAAGCTGAAAATTCCGCTGTTATGAGTATTAATCTATAGGAAATAATGCCCCCATGAAATGCCACCCCGGTATTTTATGGGGGCTTTTCATGTCATCGTATACTTCGCAAAAGTAATCAAAAAAAAATGGCACGTCTTTTTTAGCATTGCTTTCCAGCGGGGTTTATTAGGGATTTTTAATGTATTCGCATAGCTGGCTGTTGCTATGAAACTTCCCAATAACCAGGGACTTGTGATATAATGAAGATGAAAATAATAAACCAAGGGGTGTAGCCAATATGAAAATTGCCATTGCCAGCGATCACGGTGGATTTGAACTAAAGCAAGAAATTGTTGCCTTGTTGACAGAATTAAAAATGGATTTTGAAGATTTTGGTCCTTTTGAAGCCAAAGCGGTGGATTATCCGGATTATGGGTTTAAAGTTGCCCAAGAGGTAGCGTCAAAAAACTTTGACCGGGGTATCCTAATCTGTGGTACGGGAATTGGCATCAGCATCGCTGCCAACAAAGTACAGGGAATCCGCTGTGCCCTTGTCCATGACGTTTTCTCGGCACGGGCGACACGGGAACATAACGATTCAAATATTTTAGCTATGGGTGGGCGCATCGTCGGCCCAGGGCTTGCCCGCATGATTGTGGAAACATGGCTGAATACGGACTTTATCGGATCGCACCATGCCGCCCGTATCGAAAAAATTGCCCAGTACGAAAAAAATCACGCATAAAATAATGAAAACACCCTCTCTAAAATGGAAAATTTTAGGCGAAGGTGTTTTTTTTATTTACAAAAGGCATATTCTACGTTAATTCTCTCATAATATTTAACAGTAGCAGAGAAGGGAGTGAAGCCTATGTGGAAATTCAAGCAAAATCCATTTGAGGCGCCACAGCCATTGGCAGTCGATAGCACGAACTGGAGCAATTTGCAAAAATCGCCCACTAAGGTAATACCATACCGCATCCTGATGGGGGCAATTGCCATAACTGCACTAGTGCTCCTGGCGGGAGCGATGCTGGGGTTGCCCGTTATGCAGATGATTATCGGTTACTGGCTGGGGGTCTTGGCCAATTTGATAAATTTCCGGGGAATCGAGATGAGTGCCAGCCGGTATTTAGAAAAGGCGAAGATGGGGCTGAAGCCTTCCATGCTCGGTGGGTTCCTGCTTAGGCAGCTGGTGGCGGCAACTGCCCTTTATCTAGGCAGCCTTTTAGGGATTTGGGCGATGGGAATGACTTTTTTGGGACTTTCAATGGTTAAATTCGTCGTCAATCTGGATAGTTTTTTCAGTTTTAAAAACCGGTAGGAGGTGATCCCGTATGGAAATTAGCGCGGAGCTTAGCCTTGGTTCCCGGGTATACGACATCCATCCCCAGGTCATCAACGGATGGTTGATTTCTATCGTTATCTGGATAGTCCTCATCATAGCCGCCAAAAAAGTGGAAAAAGCTGACCCCACAGCACCTCCCAAAGGTCTCGCTCTTTTTTTGGAGATGTTAGTAGAAGGGGTCGATGACCTAGTGGCTGCTACAATGGGAAAACATAATATGGCATTCGCGCCGTTTATCGGCTCCCTTGTCCTGTTTATTTCCGTTGCCAACTTAATGGGGATGTTTCATTTCGAGACGCCCACGTCAGATATTAACGTCACTTTGGCGCTAGCGGTCTTTACGATGGGGATGATGGTTTATACGGGCATCAAGTTCAATGGTGGCGTTGGGACATTCAGTAATTTGTTTTTTGGTGAATTCCCGTGGTTATTCCCCATCGAGGTCGTCAGCCAACTGGCCCGGCCCGTCTCACTGGCCTTTCGCTTATTTGGGGTTGTCTTGAGCGGGGAAATCCTGTTAAACCTGGTCAATCGAGCCTTGGGATGGTTTACCCCCGTCATCGTGCCCTTTTTGCAAATTTATTTCGACTTGTTTGATGGGCTCGTACAGGTCTACATTTTCATCGTACTGGCCATGATCTGGACCAGCATGCTTACAGAAACAATCCACGAAGAACACAAAGTTTAGGAGGCTAATATTATGAATGGTATCGATGGTCAAAGCTTTATTTACGGAATGTCCGCCCTTGGTGCGGCACTGGCAACCCTTTCAGGGATTGGTACAGGAATGGGGCAGGGGTATGCAGCAGGGCAGGCAGCTATGGCAGTGGCACGCCAACCGGAATCCCAGGGAGATGTCATGAAAGTGATGATCTTGGGAATGGCGATTTCTGAAACCGTAGCGATTTATGGCTTGATTGTTGCCATGCTGCTTTTATTCGTCAAACCATTTACTAGCTAAGGAGTGACCCAAAATGGTGGAAATTTTTGTAATCCCTGATTGGCCTAATTTCCTCCTCCAGCTGATTAATACCGCCATCATGTTCGCCATTGTCTGCAAGTTCGCTTGGAAGCCCATGAAAGCCATGAAGGAAAAAAGGCAGCAAATCGCGCTGGCGGGGATAACCGAAGCAAATGACAAAAAGGCTGCTGCGGATAAAATGCTAAAAGAAGCGGATGCCTATATCGGAAAGTCCCGGACAGAGGGCCGAGAAATAATTGAAACGTCCAAATCCATGGCAGAATCGCTTCGTAAGAAAATTTTATCGGATGCCCATGAAAAGGCGGACCGTGCCATGAAACAGGCAGAAGAGGAAATCCGCCTGTCAGAGAAAAAAGCAGTTGCCGTTTTGAAACAGGATGCGGCAAAACTTGCAGTGGAGTCTGCCAGCAGGCTTATCCGGCGAGAAATCGACCCGTCTCTTCACAAGGAATTATTTAAGGATTTCCTCGTTAAAGTAGGTGAGGAATTTGAGTAAAATTTCACACGCTTACGCCAAATCCCTGTTTGAAATTGGGAAAGAGCAAAATGAGTTAGGGGCTTTTCAAAGTGAGTTGGAAGCTTTGCAACAGGCATTTTCCGAAAATGAGAATTTTTTTGGGCTCTCAGACAACCAACAAAAATCTTTATTGGTGAAAAATCTGTCCAACCGCATACCTATAGATATCCTGCACTTCTTAGAAGTGCTCATTGATAATGGCCGTTTTCACTACCTCAATGAAATCATCAATGATTTTCATGAACTGGTCAATGAACATTTTGGGATTGTCGACGCCAAGGTCTTTAGCCCGGTGCCTTTAGAAGAAGGGCAAATTTCTGAAATGACCCGTTTTTTTAGCGAAAAACTGAAAAAAGATGTCCGGGTCAGGGGTTTTATTGATGAAAGCCTCATTGGCGGATACCGCGTAAGCATTGGTGACAAGGTTTATGACAATTCCATTAAAATGCAGCTTAAAACATTGGAGAAACAAATGTTGATGACTTAGGAGGTGAAAGAGATATGGCAATCAAACCTGAAGAAATTAGCGCAATTTTGCGCGAGCAAATAAAAAATTATGACCATCAGTTGGATGTCAGCGAAGTTGGGACAGTTATCAATGTTGGGGACGGCATCGCCCGTATCCATGGGCTACATCATGTCATGGCTGGTGAAATCGTGGAATTTGCCTCCGGTGCCGTAGGGATGGCGCAAAATCTGGATGCTGACAATGTCGGGACCATCATCCTGGGAGAATACCTGACCATTGCCGAAGGCGATGAAGTGAAACGGACGGGGCGCATCATGTCGGTACCCGTTGGACCAGAACTTATCGGCCGTGTGGTTGACTCCCTGGGAAATCCCATTGACGGTCTAGGCCCCATCGACGCAAAGAAATTTCGTCCAATCGAGGTCAAGGCAACCGGGGTTATGGACCGGCAAAAAGTGAGCGAACCCCTTCAAACCGGGTTAAAAGCCGTAGATGCCCTTGTGCCTATTGGGCGGGGGCAGCGGGAACTTATTATCGGAGACCGGCAAACGGGAAAAACTTCCATTGCCGTGGATACTATCCTTAACCAAAAAGGAAAAGATGTCTTGTGTGTCTATGTTGCCATCGGTCAAAAAGAATCCACGGTCAACTCGGTTGTGGAAACGTTCAAGAAGCATGGTGCCATGGACTATTCCATCGTCTTATCCGCTTCTGCCTCCCAACCAGCCCCTATGCTTTATATTGCACCGTACTCAGGTGTAACCATCGCAGAGGAATTTTTATTCCAAGGCAAACATGTCCTGATAGTCTATGATGACCTGTCCAAACAGGCGGCGGCTTACCGGGAACTTTCCTTGCTGCTTAAACGCCCGCCAGGCCGGGAAGCCTATCCTGGGGATGTTTTTTATATCCATTCCCGCTTATTGGAACGGGCGGCCAAACTCAATAATGAGCTAGGGGCCGGCTCCATTACCGCCTTGCCATTCATCGAAACCCAGGCGGGGGATTTATCCGCTTATGTGGCAACCAATGTTATTTCCATCACGGATGGGCAAATCTTCCTGAAGTCGGATTATTTCCATGCAGGAATCCGCCCTGCGGTAGATGCCGGACTCTCCGTTTCCCGTGTGGGCGGGGACGCCCAAATCAAAGCCATGAAGAAAGTTGCGGGAACCCTACGGTTGGATTTAGCATCTTACCGGGAGCTTGAGGCATTTGCCCAGTTCGGTTCTGATTTGGATGCCGCAACCCGTGCGAAACTGGCCCGTGGGGAACGCACCGTTGAAGTCTTGAAACAGCCCCTCCACAAACCATTGCCCGTTGAGAAACAGGTCTGCATTTTTTATGCCCTTGTCCATGGCTTTTTGGATTCCATTGAAATCAGGGACATTCAGCGGTTCGAAGAGGGATTATATGCTTATCTAGACCAGGAACGCCCGCAAATCTTTTCCCACATCCAACAGACAAAAGAGCTTCCGGCCGAGAACGATTTGAACGAAGCCATCGAAAGTTACAAAAGTATTTTCCATTAGAGGTATAAAACTATGGCCCAATCCATGAAAGAAATCAAGGATAAAATTTCTGCAACGACCAATATGAGCAAGATTACGGGTGCCATGCACATGGTAGCTACTGCGAAATTGATTAAATTTGAACAAAAAACCAGCAGCTTTTGGGATTATTTGCAAAACATTGAGGAGATGATGGGTAAGGTGACGGTGAAATCCCATCCCTTTTTCCAACATTCCAATGGCTCCAAACCGGGTTACCTCGTGCTGACTTCTGCTAGGGGACTCGCTGGTGGCTACAATAACAACATCCTAAAACTCCTGCAAAATAGGGTTGATGCGGGTCCGTGCCGGCTTTATATGCTGGGTTCCAAAGGCTTTGAGTATGCCAAGACACACGGGCTTTCTGTCGAAAACAAAGATATTTTCATACCAGACGATGTGATGTATAACGATATCCGACCGGTTATCGACCAGATGCTTGCGGATTTTGCCCAGGGGCTGATCGATAAAGTCGTTGTCATCTATACGAATTATGTTTCCAAGATTCTTCAGGTCCCTGAGGAAAAACAAATTTTGCCTATCGAGCCTTTTGAGGATAAGGGGAAAAAAACGATTAATTATTTGATGGAACCTAGCGATGAAACGGTGCTGGAAGTTTTGATTCCCCTATATTTGGAGGGGGTCATTTATGGGACCGTCATGACATCGAAACTGTCCGAACAAGCGGCGCGGATGAGTACGATGCAAAATGCAACCGATAACGCAGGTGGTATCATCCATGATTTGCAGCTGCTTTATAACCGGGCCCGCCAAGCCGCTATTACTGAAGAAATCAACGAAATTGTCGGTGGTGCAAGTGCTATCTAAAAGGTGCAAAACTGGATTCAACGCATAGAGGAGGGCAGTTATGCCAAATCAAACAGGAAAAATTGTAGCCGTTATCGGGCCAGTGGTGGACGTGGAGTTCGACGTCAGTCAGGTGCCCTCCATATATAACGCCCTTACAGTGGATTATGCCATCGATGGCGAGCCGAAATCGCTGACCCTCGAGGTTGCCCTCCAGCTAGGTGATGGGATTGTCCGTACCGTGGCGATGGATGCTACCGAAGGTTTGGTCCGTGGGTTGCCCGTGGCGAACACGGGCCATGCTATCCGGGTCCCAGTAGGTGAAGCTACCTTAGGGCGGATTTTCAATGTCCTAGGCCAGCCAATCGACGGCAAGGAAGCTGTTTCAAGAGATGTTCCCCGCGAGGGAATCCATAAAGAAGCACCGAAGTTCGCAGAATTGTCCACAACGGTTGAAATCCTGGAAACAGGAATTAAAGTTGTCGACTTGC
>WRGF01000094.1 GCA_009787345.1 Turicibacter sp. | reverse complement strand
ATTCATAAAGGCATATTAAAAATCCTGAGTCGTGCTACCCATTAATGGTATCATGCCCCAGGATTTTTTTCTATCCATGTTTTTATTTCCCGCTTACTGAACAGTGATCATTGGCAACGAAAATTTTTTGTCGTTCTGACTCCTGATTCACCCAACCTTGGTACAGCTTAATCTTTCCGCTGAAAGCAAAAAAAGCTCCTGTTGGGAATGCCTGAGTATTCCCAACAGGAGCTTATTATTTAGTGTAATTAACGGCGAAGGCCTAGACGCTCGATTAATGAAGCGTAGCGTTTAACGTCGTTTGTACGAAGGTATTTAAGCAAGTTACGGCGTTTACCAACCATTTTAAGAAGTCCGCGTTGGCTGTGGAAATCATGCTTGTGCTCGCGTAAGTGGGCATTTAAGCGGTTGATATCAGCAGTCAATACAGCGATTTGTACTTCTGGTGAACCTGTGTCACCTGGTTTAGTTGCGTAAGCTTGGATAATTTCTTGTTTTTCTTGTTTAGTAATAGCCATTGTTGTTTCCTCCTAGTAGTTCGTAATATGTCTAAGCCCGAGCCATTGGCTGGAGTTGCCGAAAAGCCCAGATCAAGGACGTTAATAATTATACCACCTTTAAGGGTGTTTGGCAAGGGATTTTTCAGTTCCCCGATTTGGCGGGCATTTTCCAGGACACCCTTTGCGATCATATCATTTTCCCGAGTTTTACAGTGAGATTAGAATAAAAAAGGTCGAAATCATTTAACACCAATGGTTTTGACCTTTTTTGAACCTCATTTTTTGAGTAGGCAACGTAATTTATGTTATTATGGAACAAAATGAGGTGGTCTAAATCGCAAATATAGTAAAGATCAAAAATCGGGAAGGGAAAACTTTTGTTTATCTAAGAGAATCCCATCGTCTCAATGGGCGGGTAAAAACACGCATCCTGAAAAGCTACGGACAGTTGGATTTGTTGGAAATGAAGGAACCCGGCATATTTGAACGGCTGAAGGCCGAGGCAAAAGCCGGGAGCTTGCCAGAACAAGATGACAAATTCCTTCACCTTGCCTTTTACCGCACTAGCCCCATCATTGCCGACGATAAGGACTATGGGTGGAAAATTCTTGCAGATGTCTATAAAATGCTCAATATCTCGTCCGTTGTCAAAAAATCGGACACCCGAATGAAGGCTGATATATACAAGGCGCTTCAACTCATGGTCTATCAGAGAATCCTTCAAGCGGGAAGCAAGCTATTTACGGTCGCTAGCCAAGAAAAATTATGGGGCAGTTGGGACATAAAGGAGCACCAACTTTATAGAAGTCTCGATGTTCTGGAAGCACTCAAAGAAGATATTCAAATGGCCATGCACCATTCAATTAAGGAAAGCATCGGGCGCACGGCCTCTGTCTATGTAGCCCTTTTTTTAATAACATGTTTTGATATCATAAGCAAATTGTCTCCGCTTCATGAGCAATTTTTTATGGGGCTATTCTCCCTCCTACCCTCTAGCTAATTTCTTACGTATCCTAGTTGATAGCCATTCAATGATAAACACTAACAGGATCAACCCGATGATGATTGCCCCTGCTTCATTCCATCGGTGGCTGTTCATGGCGAAAATCAAAGGCGCGCCAATCCCGCCTGCTCCTACTAATCCTAGGACGGCGACGTCGCGGATGTTCATGTCAAAGCGGTAGATGACGGTGGACAAGAAATCAGAAGCCAGTTGGGGGATGACGCCGTAACGGATTTTTTCAAACCCATTGCAGCCTGCGGCATCCAACGACTCGATGATACCTGTATCGAGTTCTTCAATGGTTTCTGCGAATAATTTGCTTAACATCCCGACCGATGCCAATGCCATGGTCAATAGTCCTGCAAACGGTCCAGGCCCTGTTACACGGATGAACATCAGTCCGTAAACAAAAACAGGGATGGTCCTGATGGCCATGATGAATAAGCTGGTGACGTACGAAATGGGTCGGCCAACTACATTTTGTGAGGATAAAAACGCCAGTGGGATGGCAAGGATTGACCCGACTAACGTGCCCACAAAGGCGATGGCCAATGTTTCCAGCAACAAGAAAGGTACCCCGTTTTGCCAATTAAACAAGATGGCGGTATCTGGATTGAAAATCCCTAAAAATATGTTCCTTGCAATAACGGCTCCTCCCATCCCGGAAGCTGAAAATTCCAGGGTTGAGGAGGACCAAAGAAGTGCGGTAAGAATAAGGATAAAAATCAGCAATTTATACCTGCCGGATTTCGGCTCTAAAATCAATTGTTTCTGCATTGCATTCATAGTCTTTGCCTCCTAAACTAATTTGCTTCTGGTGAACCGCGAGATGACTTCGATGATAAAAACGACGGCGAACATCATCATCAAAATCATCCCAACATTGCCATAATTCCGAAGGGCTAGCTGTGTATTGAATATCAAGCCGATCCCTCCGGCACCGACCATTCCTAAAATAGCGGCGTGGCGGACATTCCCTTCAAAACAAAAGAGCGTATTGGACAAAAAGCGGGGCATGACCTGGGGGATGATTGCGACGGCAAAGGCCCTGGATTTATTGCCTCCCATGGACTCGACAGCCTCATATGCCCCCATATCCACCGTTTCTATTTGCTCGTATAATAGTTTTCCGACAAATCCAAAGGTAAATAAGGCAATGGCTACCGTTCCAGCAGTTGTCCCGAATCCTAGGATGAAAGTGGCCACCAGCGCCGTCACCAAAGTCGGAATCGTGCGGATAAGGCTGAATAAAAATCTGGAAAATAAAATAAGGAACTTGCTTTTTGTAATATTGGTCGATGCTAAAAGGGCAAAGGGAATCGATATCATTGCGCCGATAAAAGTCCCTAGTAGCGACATTTTAACCGTATCGATTAACGGAACCCAAACACTTGGGGCATAATTGCCATTGGGCGGGAACATGTTTTCCAGCAAGACGAAAAACTGATGCCCCCTTCGTTGGATGGTTTGCAAGTTAAACCCAGTCAATTCAATGAAAAAAAAAGTCAGGGCTAAAACCAGTAGCACATATAATAAGACGGGAGATTTCGGTTCCAAAACTTTTTTCCCATTAGGGAGTGTGATTTCAGTGGGCTTGAAGGCATTAAGCAACTGGTGCATGCTTTAATCCCCTTTCCTCTGGTGCAATGGTTTTTGAGCCTGTCGGAGCGGATGATTCGACGTTCCCATCACCTAAAACATTAGCATCATCGCCGTAAATACGTTTTAAGACTTCCTGGTCAACTTCTGTTGTTGGCCCGTCATATACCACTTCTCCGCCTTGGATGCCAATCACCCGCTGGCAATATTCCAGGGCAAGGTCAACATGGTGGATATTAATTAAGACTGAAATTCCCATTCCCTGATTGATGCGCTTAAAGTCGTTCATGACTTGGCGGGCTGTCGCCGGATCCAAAGAAGCGACCGGTTCGTCGGCCAGCAATATCCCAGGCTGCTGCGCTAATGTGCGTGCCAAAGCTACCCGTTGCTGTTGCCCGCCTGATAACTCATCGCATCGAACGAATGCCTTATCCAAAATCCCTACTTTATCTAATGCCTCTAACGCTTTGATTTTACATGACTTAGGATAAATGCCTAGCACCGTCCGCCAAAGGGGCAAATCGGGGATCATGGCACTCATCACGTTGCGGATAACAGAAACCCGGGTCACCAAATTAAACGACTGAAAGACCATCCCCACATTGCGCCGGAATTTCCTGAGGGTTGCGCCCTTTAGCCCTTTGACTTCCACGCCATTGACGGTAAGGGAGCCATCCGTGATTTCAATCATCCGGTTGATGGTCCTAATCAGTGTCGACTTCCCAGCACCGGACAGACCGATAATCGCCACAAATTCGCCTTGGTCAATGGACAAATCAATATTTTTCAGCGCATGATGCCCATTTTTGTATTGCTTGTTTACTTGCTTGAAGATAATCATAAAAATCCTCCTTAGGAATTCTGCTTTTTTCCTAACTTATTAGAAAGGGGTTGAAAAGCTCCCATCAGGTTACTTTCCAACCCCATTTTGGGCCGTTTTTTAGTTATTGATTTCGTTCATCATATCCAAAGCGGCACGGTCCACATCGTAGTTGCTTGAATCAGCGATCATATAGCCTTGGTGGTTGTAAATAGCAATGACTTCTAAGCCTTCAGGCGTTTCAGAAATGGCAATAAATGCACGTTGAAGGGCAGAAATCAATTCTGGTGTCATCACGTCTGAATTCCTTGAAACGGAAATCGTATCGTTGAAGATTGGGTCAGTCACACCGATAACCTGTACTTCAGTCCAGATGTCGGCTTCACGCCCAAAGACTTCCATCCAGTTATCCGCTTGACCCATGCGCCCATCTGCAAAGACAGTCATCACATCAAGTTGCTCGTTAACCAGGTTGGCGAAAGCCGAAGCAAAGGATTCTTGCGGAACCGCACGGTCTAAGTCGGTAATCATTTGGCCAAAGTTTTCACGAAGCCATAAAGAAGGGAAAATGAATCCTGCCGGGGATGCCGGGGACATGATCCCCCAGTTGGCATCTTTTAAATCGTCCCAAGTCAGTTCGCCGCCACCATTAACGATGGCTGCCAGTTCTTGCCCACGGGCAGAAGGCCCGGCTAAGATTAGGGAACGGTAAGTCATGACTTGGTTATCTGTGTTCGTAGTTGGCAAGCCATCGTTCCAAGCCGCAGGGTTTTCGAAGTCTTTGGAAAGTCCTGCGCGCGTAGCTGTTAAAATGGCTGCAACCCCGTCGTCGAATAAAACATAAGTTGCCCCTGGGAGGAAACCGATGTCTGCTGAACCTGCATGAAGTGCCTGTCCCGCTGCTTCAAAGCTTGTCCCAACTTGAATATTTATGTTATTGATTTCAAAACCATCTGCCGCAAGTTCAGCAATCAGCATTTCCCTTAAAGGTTCCGTTGCCGTGATGATTTCTTCTGGGTCCCTTGATGGGACGAAGTAAATCGTAAGCTCGTCGATGGTTCCGTCATTTGTCGTTGCCCCAGTACCACATGCGCCTAGTAAAAATGCAGTTGTCGCTGCCATCCCTACGGCAAAAAAAGATTTAAAGAAGTTGTTTTTCATCTCGTAACACTCCTCGTGTGCTTTAATTTTAGGGTAAGATAAAACCCCACACAAGTACATCATAAGGAGCTGCCCTGTTTGTGAAGCTTTCGTTAAATTACTGTGTAAATTCAGAGTAATTCTTACATATTTCGACATCAATAAAGGACGGGCAGCCACGCTTTTTGGCTGCCCGTCCTCTTTTTCCCTAGTATTCCGCTATCAACTCGCCCCTTGCATTAAACGCCAAAGCCGTAATCCTTGCATTGGCCATTTCCACTGGCTCGTTCCAATTCACGTGCATGAACCTTAGCATTCCTGCCTGGCGGATTTGTGCATCGACCTGTTGGTGGGTCGTGCTCTCATGAAAAATCACATAAGCGATGTTGGGGTTCTCGATAATCCCAACAATAAAATCATCCACAGTGAGGTAAGCGAACCCGTAATTGATTAGCTCGTCCATGGAATCCGTCAAGTCAAAATTGCGGGTCAGCTGATGCCCAAGCCAACCCATCGTCCGAACGGTCACATTCAAATCCTGCCCATCCTTCGTCTGATACCAAACAATAGAGGTGTTAGGGAACCATTCTTCATGAAGGACATTCATCGGACGAGAGTAGCTATTTTCCAGCAAATTCCTAGACGACTGGGGCCCCTGATAAAAAAGCAATAAATACACCGTGGTCACCATCAGCAAAGCGCTCAACCATTTTGGGGTATCTGCTAAAAATTCCATTTTGGGCAATCTGATGCCAAAGAGCCCACGGACGCTTCCGTCCCCATGGATGATATTTCTTTCCATAAGTTGTTCAATGTCACGTGTCGCATAAGGTTCGTACCCCTTTTGCAACATCCATTTAATCGATGCATTATTGTAAAATAAAGGTGGCAAGAGCATCAACACACTAAACCCGATATTGATGGGAAAATACCTGCCCCAAAAAAATGGGAGCCAAATGCGGTACCCTTCCCAAACGAAATAATGGAGGGCATCCACCGTGAATCGAAGGAGGATAAAAAGCCCCAAAAAGAACCAATCCCCTCTAAACAATGGTACCATTTCCCTAAAAATAAGTGCCGTCCACGAAAACCCAACCGGGCGCTCCGTGTCCTTGTAGCCAATAAGGCTAGTAAGCCTAATACGCATATTATGTTCCCCCTTATAATAAAAAGTGCAGTAAGCCCGCTTACGCAAGGGTGAATGGTGTGCCTGGAATGGCTCCGAGTCTGGGCGGGTTTCCTAGAAACGGTGACATGGAGGGTCACTTTTCACCCTGGAGTGGCTTTCGAAGCTAGATTCCGCTTAAAAAGTGCAGAAGGCCCGCTTACGCAGAGACAAAATTTGTGCCTGGAATGGCAACGTATCTGGGCGGGCTACCCAGAAACGGTGACATGGAAGATCAAGTTTTGGCTCGGAGTGGCTTTCGGAGCTAGATTCCACATAAAAAGCTGAACGAACCTGGTCATGGAAGTGTGAAAATTGTGCCTGGAAAGCCGGCACATCTGGGTGGGTTTCCCAGAAGTGGCGACTTGTAAGGTCAGTTTTCACACTGGAATGGTTCGTGAAGCTAGATTGATTCCTTTTCCCCCCGCAACACAATCACCGGCATATGCGGACGATTATTGATTCTAACCGGACGGGTCGCGCTTGCCAGCCCCCTGCTGACAATGAGTTTCCCTTTGACTTGGGTTGTCCGGTACATTCCCGAGCTGTACTTCGGGAAAAAACCGGTGTCTGGCGAGAATAATCCCCCTATGAATGGGATTTGGATTTGTCCCCCATGGACGTGCCCCGATAAAATCAGGTGGGGTGCCAGTGCAGTGTCTGACGGATAGGATTTTTCCCAGTATTTGGGTCTGTGAACCAGTAGCACCCGGCAAAAACTTTCCCGTACACCGGGATCGTCGATGAAGGATGTGTCATAGGGTAAGTTATCCCCTAGCCCCATGAGGGCCAGTTTCCCGCCTGGGCGGTCGATGAATGCCAGTTTGTCATCTAGCAACCGCACGTTGCAATCCCGCAGGATTTTTTGCCAGTCCCCCATTTGACCGTTGGTGGCTTCGTGATTGCCGCTGATGGCGAAGGTGGGTGCGATTTTAACCAGTTTTTTGCACAGTTTCCTCATGCCGCTGGCTTTGACGCTGGCGGGCCTGTCAACGATGTCCCCCGTCAATAAGATGATGTCGGGTTCAAGCCGTTTCACCTCATAAGCCAAAAAGCTGCCTGCCATCGCCATCCTAGGCAAATGGGTATCGGAGAGGTGCACCATGGTGAAACCTTCAAATGATGCGGGAAGGTTTAGCAGATTTACCGTAAAAATTTCTATGTCAAGCGGGTTGCGGGCTTTTATGTGTTCGCGCACTAAATTTCGGATGTTCATGTGATTTACCCCCACGCAGTTTCGTCTCCCTTCATTGTAATAGATATGTGCATAAGTTTCAAATTATTTCAGTTTTTTTGTCGGAATTGAATGCTGAAATCAGCTAGGTTAATTGAAAGCCTTTACTTTTACAATTTTTATGCATATTGCTTCTAATTGAACATTATCCATAGTATAATTGTAATTAAGTCACAATTTTACACGTTGTCAAGTCGTTGAATTTAAGGAGAAAAGTAAACTATGGATAGACTCCAGGATAAGAAATTTAATTGCGTGAAGGAATTGACGCTGGGAATGATTGGTGGAAAATGGAAGATGACCATCCTTTGGCGTTTGGGAAAAAATGGCGTGATGCGGTTCGGGGAACTGAAATCGTCCATGGATAATATCACCCAACGGATGTTGACCAACCAGTTGCGGGAAATGGAAAACGACCTGCTCATCGAGCGTAAAGTCTACCCCGTCGTCCCACCAAAAGTGGAATATTCCCTAACTGAGCATGGCGAAAGCCTAATCCCAATTTTACAGGCGATGTACAACTGGGGTGAAGAGTTCGTGGAAGCAGTTGGCTTCGATTTGATTCAAAAAGACGCACCATCCATTTTAGAGGATGAATTGGAACAAGAGGGCGCATAATAAGAGTTTAAAATGGTGCTAATCCCGAAAACCGTTGGGTTTAGCACCTTTTGTGCGTTAATGTGCAGTAGCCGAAGTCATGATCAACCACTTCAAGTGGTGGTCATGACTTGAGGCACTGAAAAAGCTCCTTCCAAATAGGTATTCATTACATGCAACATCTACGATATCTAGCGCATGATACGGGCATGGCCATAGAGCCTCCCAACCAACCGAAACATAAAATACTGTTGAATGAATTGGTTAACTTTTGTTACAGGCATAGGCGACATTTCTCCATCCTTAGGAGAGATTCACCTAACATCCTATCCGACAGCCAATATGCCTTATGTTCGTACTTATGTCGAAGAAGATGCTCTTTGTCCACAAAAATTTGTTTGAATACGTGCATGGTTGCTAAGCTATGACTTTATCATACTATATAACTTCATCCCTAATTTCGGAAAGGGTTAACATTCCCCAAAACAGGGAATACTAAATGAAAAACCCAATGGAGGCCATCCCGGTGGAAAAT
>WRGF01000093.1 GCA_009787345.1 Turicibacter sp. | reverse complement strand
TAGAGCGTTTCTGTTAAGGCATGGGGAAACCCGCCATCGAAGAACTGGAGTTATGGAAAAAAAACAAGTTGCGTAAAATACTCATTTCACTAGAAAGTGATTTCTTTTATAATTTAATTATAGCCAAAAGGTGAAGTCTTAATTAAAAATATTGGGTATACGAGGAGGAATAGCATGAAGAAATGGCAGAAAGTTTTATCAGCAATGGCGGTAGCTGTTGTATTTGGCGTGGGTGCGGGAGTGGCAAATCACTCAGCGGAAGCTTCAATTATTGAGCATTCAACAGTAGATGTTTTTGAACAAATTTTTTTTGATCATTCAGTTGAATCGGAGAAAGAACATGCACGTCAATTACAAACAATTCTCCAAAAGGCATCTCAGCCTCAAACTTTTACCAGAAATACAGCAGGTAATGAATCGCGAGCGGTATTTGACAGTTCCCGTACTGTTAGTACCGGTTGGGTTACAGCAACGGGACAACCTGCGGGTGGTCATACTTTTGGAGCAGGCGGAGGTTCAATATCCTTCGATTGGGGAAGCAGTCGCTCAGTGAGACTGTCAGTAAGCGTTGCTGCCTGGAAAGGCGGGCCTTCGGTCGGGATTTCAATCGGACGGCAAAGAGCAGCAGGAACTACTAATTTTTCTCAGCATACCACGATTGCAAATAGGCCGGTAATTCTTGAAACGACAACCACAGATTCATTCCGTCGTTACAGAGTATATACACGTCCTAGGATGGCACCAGCATCAACCCCATGGACATTTGTTGGGCATAGCTTCACTCAAGCGCGACACTCTACAGGTTCTCGTATTCGAGGACTTTAAGAAAAATGAAAATAAAAATTTTAGTGATTATATCTGTGGCTATACTAGGAGTTTTTTTACAATTCCCTCACGAGAGGAGTTTTGTAAACAGTATGTACGAAAATACCGATGGGGAATTCAGGTTATTGGTATCATTTTATGCTACACAGTGGGAACCGCAAACTTTCGCAATTTTACGTGAGGCTAAGGAAGGTAATGCAGATCCTTATGAAACAATTTCTGTGGGAACTTTTCAAAGAGTAGCTCGCAACCAGTATAGATTCTTTGATGATGGTCTAAGCGGATTTCAAACTTTTTCCTTTCGAAACCGAGGGAATGAGTTGCATGCGATTTATAACGACCGCCTTTTGATTTTCAATGTAATTCCTGCTCACGATTGAAAAGTTAAACATATCACTGGTTATTTTTAAGCGGTCATTATTTGATAGCCACCCCTAGAAATTTTGTTTTATGTCGAAAAGAGGCATTCCTCTTTTCGACATTTTTATGTTATAATAGAAGAAAAATTAGCAATGGGGGTGGGTCTGATGTCAAAGGTTCTCATAGCGTCAAAATCAGCGAAGTTGTTAGCGGGGTTGAAGCCCCACATCCAAAGTGCGGGGTTTGAGATAGCTGCCGTGACGGATAACCAATACGAGTTGAGCCGTTTGATACGGGCATGGTCCCCGCAAATCGTCATTATTGACGAGGAAGTGACCACTATCGGGGTTTCCTTTATCGAATCCCTGGTTTTCGACCAGCAAACCGTCCTCCTTATAGGAAAGGCCCATAAGCGGGGGTATTTCCAACCGAGCCCCTATCTGGAGTTTTGTGACAAGCCCGTCCAACCCAGTGTTCTCCTTATGACCCTGCGGATGCTAAGCAAATACGCACAGACAGTCCGTCAATTGGAGTCAAAAATAACGAAGCTGGAAGAGCAGCATAAAAACGAAAAGCTGATTGGGCAAGCGAAAAGAAGCCTACAGCAGAATCGGGGGCTATCCGAGGAAGAGGCCCATCAGTACCTACAAAAACGGAGCATGGAGCTTCGAATCGGCAAGGTGGAGCTTGCTAAAAGAATTTTGCAACTTTTTTCAAAAAAGGCTTGATTTTTGTCCGAACGTTGTGTATAATTGGTTTCAAGGACAAGGAAGTCCAGTTAAAAATGGGAAGAATGAAACACAACATATAATGAACAATGGGGTTCGAGAACACGTAAGCGGTCTGTTAGAGTGCGGTGTTTTCGAATCCTATTTTTTCGTTAAATTCAGTAAAAAATGGAGGAATTATAATGGCTAAGTTCACTAAAGAAGAAATCATGCGTATTGCCCACGAAGAAGGAGTAAACTTCATCCGCTTAATGTTCACTGACTTGTTCGGTGTCATCAAAAACGTTGAAATCCCAGTCCGCCAGTTGGAAAAAGCATTGAGCAATGAATGTATGTTTGATGGTTCTTCCATCGACGGGTTCTCCCGTATCCAAGAAGCGGATATGTACCTATACCCCGACTTAGATACTTGGATGATTTTCCAATGGAACCAAGGGGAAGCAAAAGTTGCCCGCTTAATCTGTGACGTGTATACAGCAGACCGCAAACCATTCTCTGGTGACCCTCGTGGACGCTTGAAATCCATCTTAGGTGAACTTAAAGATTTAGGTTTCTCCCAATTAAACTTAGGACCAGAAGCTGAATTCTTCTTATTCAAATTAGATGAAAACGGAATGCCGACAAGCGAAACAAACGATAATGGCGGATACTTCGACTTCGCTCCACTTGATATGGCTGAAAACTGCCGTCGCGACATCGTTATCGAACTTGAAAAACTTGGTTTCCAAATCGAAGCAGCTCACCATGAAGTTGCCCCGGGACAACACGAAATCAACTTCAAATACGATGATGTGTTATCCGCATGTGACAAAATCCAGACGTTTAAATTAGTGGTTAAATCCATCGCCCGCAAACACGGGTTATACGCAACATTCATGCCGAAACCAATCGCTGGTGTCAATGGTTCAGGTATGCACTGCAACGTTTCTTTATTCAATGAAGATGGTTCCAATGCATTCTTCGATCCAAACGGCCCTCACCAATTAAGCGAAACTGCTCACCAGTTCTTAGCAGGTCTAATCAAGCACGTTCGCAGCTTTACCGCCATCACGAACCCGACTGTAAACTCTTACAAACGTTTGGTTGTTGGTTATGAGGCACCAGTATATGTGGCATGGTCTGCATCTAACCGCTCGCCATTAGTCCGTGTGCCTGCAAGCCGTGGGATGGGGACACGTTTAGAGCTTCGTTCTGTTGATCCATCTACTAACCCTTACTTGGCACTTGCGGTTATCTTGACTGCTGGCCTTGAAGGTGTGAAAAACAAAATGGTACCGGAACCATCCCTAAACGAGAACATCTTCCGCATGACGCCTGAAGAACTTGAAGCGAAAAACATCCAGTCACTTCCGGCAACCCTTCAAGAAGCGGTTCAATTATTCAACCAGGATGAAGTCATGAAAAATGCTTTGGGAACCCACATCACGGAAAAATTCATCGACGCAAAAACGAAAGAATACGATGAGTACCGCATGGCAGTCCATAACTGGGAACTTAAACGCTACATGAGCTTATTATAATCAGTCATTTTGCCGGGAGTGTTGAATTTCAATGCTCTCGGTTTTTTTATAAGGAGGAAACCGTATGAACAACTTTTCAAACGATGTAAAAAATAACTTGGAACAGGCTTATGGCTGGTTCCGCCATTTGCACCAAAACCCGGAACTATCGTTCCAAGAGCATGAAACGACCAAATTCATTATTGATAAACTTAAAAAATTAGAAAATATTGAAATCCTTACACCTACAGAAACTGGTTGTATCGGTGTTTTGAAAGGAAAACTGGACGGTCCGGTCATCGGGCTTCGGGCAGATATTGACGCACTGCCGATTTTTGAGGAAACAGACATTGACTACAAATCCCTAAACAATGGTGTGATGCATGCCTGTGGGCATGATGCTCATACATCCGTGCTGTTGACTGTTGCTACTGTCTTGAATGGATACGCAGACCAGTTGCAGGGAACTGTTAAGTTTATTTTCCAACCCGCAGAGGAGTTGCCGCCAGGTGGGGCAATCGACTTGGTAAAATCCGGTGCACTTGACGATGTGCAGTATTTTTTCGGGGCTCATTTAATGCCTAATATGCCCACAGGGACAGTTGCCTTAAAGCCCGGCTTGATGTTTTATTCCAGCGATAAATTCGAGATTACCATCCAAGGGAAAGGCGGACATGCGGCGATTCCTAATCTAGCGGTGGACCCGGTTATTATCCAGGCGGAAATGATATTGGCATTCCAAACCATTGTTTCCCGCAAGACGAACCCGATTTATAGCCCGACGATTTCCACAACGGTTGTCAAGACAGCGGAAGGGCCTGCCAATGTCATACCAGACACAGTCCGTTTGGCAGGTTCGGTACGAAACCTGAATGCAGAAGTCCGTCAGGAAACCGCTGAATGGATTAAAAAAGTTGCCAACGGGGTTTGTGACCTTCATGGTGCTACCTGTAAAGTTAGGTATACATTCGGGTATGATACCGTCATCAATGACGATATCCCTTATGGGATGTCCCTGAAAGCAGCGCAAAACATCTTGAATGAGAAAGCCATCATTGTCATGAAAGACCCGATCCCAGCTTCGGAGGACTTTGGTTCATACCGTAAAATCGCCCCGAGCACCTACTTCCTTTATGGGGGTGCCAACGAAGAAAAGCAAACCAATATCACGCCACATCACCCGAAATACAAAGCAGACGAGGAATCCTTTTACTATGGTGCCATGATGTTCTTGAGCATCGTCGAAGAAACCTTGATGAAAAAATAACCAATTTATCCATTGACATTCGCAAGCGCCCATGCTAAGATAATTACCAAGACGCAGATGTCTTACGATTTACATTTGCAAATAGTTACATAACTTTGGGACGATGAAGTCCATCAAACGAAACCTCCTCTTTTGGGATGTTGTTTGATGGGCTTTTTTTGTTTCCCAGATGAAAAGGGGACGATGTTATGAAGAAGAAATTAGGGATGTTAGGGATTGGAATTGTGTTGTTGCTAGGATTTGGGATGATTGACGGCTTTGAAAACTTTAATATCAACGAAACAGGGCTTTCCTTACTGGCGGTTTTAAGTGCCGGGCTGCTGGCACCATTAATGGCAGCGGCTGTGAAGCCTTGGGTACGGGTGCCGGTACCGGTGGCAGAAATGTTCTTGGGGATTATTATCGGACCTGGGGTGTTGGCCCTCGTCCAGCCTAGTGCGATGATTGAATACCTTCGGGTAGCCGGGGTCATCCTTTTATTTTTTGTCGGTGGCTATGATACGGACTTCGGGATGCTAGGAAAGAAATCCTTGGCGAAAGCGACCACTTCCTGGCTAGTCTGCCTGTTGGTGTCCATACCGGTCGGCTTGGGAGTGGCCTTATTGTTCCCGACACTAAGCACAGGGGTAACGGCAGTGGTAGCAGGGGTTTACATCGGAGCTTCCATGATTGCAACAGGGCTCACAACGGTTTATCCCATGATGAGCGATGCGGGGGAAATGACCACTAAAATCGGGAAGGCCATCTCCGCTGCCGGTGTCATCGGGCAATTTGCCCCCATCGTCGCCGTTGCTATCTTAGTAGGCGGTGACAGCATGGGTGGGCAAGTCCTTAACCACTTGGTATTCTTCGCCATTGTTGGCCTCTTGTTACAGGCGTCCCGCAAAGGGCTTCCCAAATTGCTGGCCAAACAACAGACCCTCACCTTGGAACTGGTGGGTCAGATGGGAATCCGCGAACAAGCCATTGTCCTCGTGGTCATTGTGGGGCTGGGAATGGCACTTGGCGTTGACCGCTTAATCGGGGCATTCGCTGCTGGGATGATTGTCCGCAATCTGTTCGTCCATGTAGAATCTGCGGAACGAAAAGTCATTGAAAGCAAGGTAAAAGGGATAGCATTTGGCGTATTCGTCCCCATCTTCTTCGTCATGGCCGGTGTCAACTTCGATTTATTAGGAATGCTTGCACAGCCGTTCACCTTGATTTTAATCCCCATGTTCAACGTTTTGAAATTCGTCGTCCGCGGGATTCCAGGTTCTTTCACCTTGCCGAAAGGCTCTACGCCACAAGAACACACCGCTGTCGGGTTCCTCATCAGTTGCAGTATCGCCGGGGTATTGGCAGTGCTTGGAATCGCAACGGAAGCGGGTGCCATGAGCTCAGTAATGGCAGCGGGGCTTACAGGTTCGGCCATGCTCAGCGTCCTCGTCTTCCCGACCATTGGGCTCACAGTAGCCAGGAAAGCAAGGGAGCCAAAGAGCGTAGCAAAATTGAAAGCCGCTCCACTCGTAGGATAAGATTAAGGGATGGTTGCCCAGGCTTCCATCCCTTTTTAATGTATGGTAAAATGAGGCTATGACAAGGAGGCAAGACTATGAAATACATCATCGCATCTGACATCCACGGCTCGGCAAAATATGCTAGGGAAGTGCTTCGGATTTTTGAACAGGAACAAGCGGATTACCTACTGCTGCTTGGGGATTTACTTTATCACGGCCCCCGCAACCCTCTCCCGCAGGATTATGCTCCCCAAGAAGTGGCGGTTGTTTTGAATTCACTTAAAGAGAAAATCATCGCTGTTCGGGGCAACTGTGATTCGGAAGTTGACCAAATGCTATTGGACTTCCCCATCATGAGCGACTCCAATATGCTGCCTTTTGAAAACCGAAAAATCATGCTGTCCCATGGGCATGTTTATCATGAGGAAAACCTGCCAAAAAATTTAGTGGCAGGGGACGTGTTCATGTTCGGGCATATCCATCTGCCAGTGCTGAAAGTTGAAAATGGCATCCACATCTTCAACCCAGGCTCGGTTTCCATGCCAAAAGAAGGGCATCCCAATACCTACGGTGTTTTGGAAAATGACCAACTGCAAATTAAAACTTTTGCTGGGCAGATATACCGTTCAAGCGACATTGCATAGAATTTCCAAAAAGAGGAAAACTATAGTATGATTTCCTAATGGGAGATGAACGCTATGGAAGCATATCGGATTGAAAAAGATTCATTAGGTGAAATGCGTATCCCAGCAGCAGCTTATTATGGTGTGCAGACCATCCGAGCCATTGAGAATTTCCCCATTACCGGTTATAAACTGGACACGGAATTTATCCATGCCATGGCATTCGTGAAAAAAGCCGCAGCCCATGCCAATATGGAAACGGGCCAGTTGGACGCTAAAATCGGGACCGCCATTAGCCGTGCCTGCGATGAAATCCTAGGGGGCAAGTGGCATGACCAGTTTATGGTGGACCCCATTCAGGGAGGTGCCGGCACGTCCTCCAATATGAACATGAACGAAGTGCTGGCGAACCGGGCCTTGGAGCTGTTAGGTGAGGAAAAAGGCAATTACAAGGTTGTCAGCCCCAACACCCATGTCAACATGTCCCAATCCACCAATGACGTCCTCCCCACAGCCGCAAACATTGCCATTATCCACCGCCTGCAGGAACTGCTGTTTGAGCTGGAAACCCTGTATAAGGAATTTCTCCGCAAGGCGGAAGCGTTCGATGATGTCATCAAAATGGGGCGGACACACTTACAGGACGCCGTCCCCATCCGATTAGGGCAGGAATTTAAAGCCTATGCCCTGATGCTTAAACGTGACATCAAGCGGATACGGGCTTCGAGGAACAACACCTATGAAGTCAACATCGGGGCAACAGCGGTTGGGACGGGGCTTAATGCCGACATGGAGTACATCGACCTGGTGGTCACCCATCTTTGCGACTACACCGATATGCCTATCCGAAATGCCCCCGATTTAATTGATGGCACCGCCAATACCGACGGCTACCTTGAAATTTCAGGTGCCCTGAAAACCTGTATGCTGAACCTGTCGAAAATCGCCAATGATCTGAGGTTGATGGCTTCGGGTCCCCATTGCGGGCTGGGGGAAATCAATTTGCCGCCAAGGCAACCAGGCTCCTCCATTATGCCAGGAAAAGTGAATCCCGTGATGTTGGAGGTCGTCAATCAAGTGGCGTTTCAAGTAGCGGGAAACGACCTTAGCATATCCATGGCAGCAGAAGCCGGGCAGTTTGAAATCAATGTGATGAAGCCGGCGATGATTTTCAAGGTGCTGGAATCCGCGACCATGATGAAAAATGTCATGGAAGTGTTCAATAAATTCTGCTTGCAAGGAATCACCGCAAACAGACAGCAAATGGAAGCCTACGTGAACGAAAGTGCTGGAACCATCGCTGCTTTGAATCCGCATTTAGGCTATGAACTCTCAGCGCAGCTGGCTAAGGAAGTGTTGTTGACCCATAAATCCATTCGGGAAACCGTACTGGAAAAAGGGCTCCTTACCGAAGAAGAATTACAAATCATCCTCCAACCCCATGAAATGACCAACCCCGGCATTGCGGGAAAAGAGCTTATCCAGCAAGATAAAGTAGACGCCATGGTGCGGGAGAATGCATAAAAATAAAACCCCGCTTGCAAATCCGGTTATAGATGTGCTAAAATAAACATATATATAGACGGACATTCTGATTTAGATTTTTTTCATAAGGAAGAAACAAGGATAACCACCAGATTTTAGCATGCGCCGAATGCGGGCATACTAT
>WRGF01000092.1 GCA_009787345.1 Turicibacter sp. | reverse complement strand
AGCAAAAAACATCCCAAAAAGAATGCGCTTAACCCGTTGGTAATAAGGCATTTCAGGGGTGCTTTTTCACAAAATCAGGTGCAAAACTCGGGTTATAGCAAACGACAATCCCATCATGCCAGTTAACCGGCAGGCGGTCCAGGGTGTTTCTGGGAGGCCTGGCTGTGGCAATCATCACCTGATGCCCAGCATCCCGGCAACGGTTAATCTGTTGGATGGAAGTTTCAGTGATGTTTTTTTGGCTGGAAAGCAGCGTCCCGTCCAAATCTGAAACGATTTTTTTCATGGCAAGCATCCCTTCTACATTAAAATGAATTCCTTAACTCCCGAAGCTTGCCAAACACCTCGACGGGTTGGGCCCCTTCTAGCCCCAAGCATTCGGCAATGGCTGGTTGGTCTGCTCGAAGGAAAATATTCACCTGCTTCTCGGTGCCTAATAAGACCGGTACGGTGGGCTGATTTCCTGAACGAAGCTTGGTAACTTCTAGCTGGCGTTTCAATGCAAGGGGATTTCCAGCATCAATCCCAAGGCAAAAAGAAACGTTGGAAGCGGTGTATTCGTGCCCGAAATAGAGGTGGTAGTCATCTGGCTGCGCGCGTAATTTCAGTAAGGATTCCCACATCATGGGGTAGGTGCCTTCAAAGACCCGCCCGCAGCCGCCGGAAAACAGGGTGTCGCCGGAAAAAATGGCTGATTCCCCGTCAAAGACATAGCTGATGTGGTCAAGGGTATGCCCCGGCGTGTGCAAAACCCGTGCCTGGATGCTCCCGACTGCGACGATATCTCCTTCTTCGACCCGTAAATCCACGTCGTGAATGGGAGCCAGCTTATCGTGGGGGGCAACGACCCGGCAGCCAAATTTGTCTTTCAGTTCCCGGACGCCGCCCACATGGTCGTGATGATGATGGGTGATGAGGATATCTGAAAGCGTCCAGCCATTATCGGCGAGGGCTTGGATAATGGGGGCCGCCTCCGGTGCATCCACGACGGAGCAGGCACCGGTTTTTGGGTCGTGGATCAAATACGCATAATTATCGTTTAAACAGGGTATAATTTTGATTTCAGCTTGCATTTTCTTTCCTCCATTCCATATAAACATCCGTTTCGGTAGCTCTTGTTTCCTTCAACCCATGACGTAGATAAAATTTTTCAGCAGGGGTATTTTTATCCGTCCCAATGCCGATGCTTGAAACCCCCTCGTCGAGGAGCAACTGGCGGGCTGCCTCAAAAAGTTGACTGCCATATTTTTGTCCCTGAAAGTCTGGGGAGATGCACAGTTCCACGCAAAAGAAGGATTTTTCCCCTCCCTTGACCGTTATCCGCCCGCACAAAAAGCCAATAATACCCTGCTCCCCTCGTAGGCAAAGTCCCCAAAATTCAGGTTCTGCCATCAGCTTGCCCAAAAATTCCCTGGCAGAATCTAAGGTCCAGCTTTCATTCCACGGTGCACCATTGAACGCTTCCACAAAAACTTCCGCACACGCTACCAAATCACCCGCCCGCATGGGTTCAAATCTCATTTCCATATCAACCACTCCTTCCAGTCTCTTTATTATACCGTATTTTTAAACATTTTTGGAGTTTATGCTAAAAATCTTCCCTTGATTTGAAGCGAGCATTATATACACACTTCAAATCAGGGACAGTAAAAAGTGATGTTGCGAAAAGGTGGTTTTCCTTTTTGCAACATCACTTTCAAACTTCCCGCTCAAATCCAAGGGTCACAATTTTTTCATGGGCGGTAAATTCATAGACTCCATCCATCTGTTTGAAGCCGTGCTTTTGGTAAAGGTTGATGGCGGGGGCATTCCCCTCGTCTACCAATAGCCGCAAGTAGTTGATGCCGTTTTCCCTTGCCATTTGGGCGGCATGGGCGATGATGACCCCGCCTAGCCCTGAACCTAAGTGATTGACAGACACCCCAATCCGTCCCAAGTAAAGGGCATTGGCGTTTTTTTCTTGCCAGGAAAAATGCTCAGACCCATCCGTGGTTGGAAATATCCCGAAAGAAGCCACTATCTCGTGGTTTTGTTCCAGGAGGTAAAGGGATTTACCCTCAATATCACTGGGAAATTCCTCAATGGGGTAAAATTCATTCCAAACCGTAATGCAGTGGCGGTACATGTTTTCGATAATCCCTTTAAACATATTTTCAAGGTTTGGCAAATCCCCAGAAGTTGCCAACCTCACCTTCACTTTCGGCTGGACGTCCTTTATCATCATCAGGCAGGGCGTATCCGCACCCCAATGCCCATGATTCAAAAACGGCTTAAATCCCACGTTTTCATAAAAGTTGCGGGTCTTAGCATAAAACACATCGGGATGCTTTGGGCTTAAGGTCTCCACCATCAAATACGAGCATCCAAGCCCCGTGGCATAGTCCTCCACGGCCGCCAGCAAATTCCTTCCAAGCCCCTGCCTGTGATGTTCGGGACGGATTCCGCAGACATAGAGTTCAGCTGTGCGCCTGTGATGGAGCCTTACGGAAAAGAACCCGACGCACTCACCCTCAATGAATGCCCCGAAAAAAGGGTGGCCATCGACCCCATGGATGTACTCCAAGGTGCTTTCCTCGTGCCCGAACCACTGGGGAAGCGACCTTAAAATGGCTTCCACATAACGGGATTTTCCTTCATGAACTTCCTTGATTTCATACCTCATGTTATCCTCCCAGCACATGTTTCAAATACTCAATCTTCCCCAAATCCTTGCTGTTATTGTTATCCGCCCGGTAACTATCCTTCGATGACGCCTCGTAAACCTTCAGGTATTGCCTTGGGTTAAGCAAATAATACCGCGCCCCGCCCGCCTGTTGCTCCTCTAACTCCTCAAGTGGCACGCCCGCAAAACTTGGCAGCGTATCTAAAATGCCAAACTCCACAGCTAACCCGTCTTTAGTAAATTCATGTTCATGTAGGTCGGTCAAGGCATATCCAAGTGAATCCATCAGCGCCACAATTTCATCCCAACGATGGATATTCAGTTCAGGCGCAACTTCCCATCCCTTGGCATCTCCCGGAATGTGAATGTCCAAATCCCCAGCGTCCCAGCACTTTTTCGTAATAACCTCCAGGCCGACAGACCCCATCAATAAAGGGATAATGCCCAGCCCATTTAGTTTTTCTGCTATTTCAATGAATTGATTGTACTTGTGATTATCCATATGCAACCTCCGTTATAGTTCCTCGGTCTTATACTCGTAATAACCCTCATAATAATAGCTGGCATCAATGCCTTTCATAAAGGTTTCCAGGCTTAAATCGTTCGTTAAGGCTGATTTAAGCAAAACTTTAATTTCCACATCTTTGATAGGGGAGCGTTGCATGGAGGACAAATAGTCATCTTTATCTACCCAATTCCAGTCCACGGCTTGCCCTAGCGATTTCTTTAGGATGGCATCCAACCAAATCCGGGTCGCCCGTCCGTTCCCTTCACGAAAAGGATGGGCGATGTTCATCTCCACGTATTTTTCAATGATTTCATCAAAAGTACCTTGGGGCATTTTATCAATATGTTCCAAGGCAGAGGAGAGATACATGACGGGGGCAAAGCGGAATTCACCCTTAGCGATATTCACATCACGCAATACCCCCGCAAACTCATAAATATCCCCGAATAATGCTTGGTGGATATCGGCAAGGCCATTGAAAGTCCCTACTTCGATCCTATCCAGTTCCCCTGACTCTATCAATTTTTTAGCAGCCTTTTTAGATAAAAGTTCCTCCTGCAAGGCAAGTTCCCTTTGATTCGTGATATTCAATTTATTTTTTAGCACAATCTGGCCTCCTCACCCTTTCAGTAGTCTTATTTTACCATATATCACCACATCAAACCACTTTCCTCAGGAGGCTACGGCTTATATCGCCCGCTTATATCGGAGATTAACCCAGCCTTGTTCTTCCTCTTCCTCTTGAAATTCAAATCCTTTGGCTTCATAAAAAGGGATTCCCATTTGATTGCCCTTCGCTACGCTGACCCACTGGGTAGTTGCCCCCCGCTTCTTTTGGTCAGCCGTAATGGCATTTAAAAGATGGGTGCCAATTCCTTGCCGTTTCAGGGTTGTGTCAAGGTATAATACATACAGCTCGGAAGTGGTGGCATCATGCAAGCCGCCCCCGCCAGCCCCTACTACTTTCCCATCAAGAACAGCCACATAATAACCATTCCAATGATTGCTGATTTCCTGGACTTCTTTTTCTAGGCGCTCCTCATGGTAATACTCCAAGATGCTGGCTTCAATCATTTCGGGGGTGCCAAGATTTTGGCTTCCTTCCGTATGACGGACACCTTCGGAACAAACCCTAATGATTCCTGGGATATCTTCAACTGTTGCCAACCTGATTTCCAACCCGTTATCCTTCATTTCCATCGCCCGCTTCCAATTTTGCTTGGTCAATTCATAATCCACCACATCAAACCATTCCCCTGAAGGGGCTAGCCAAACTTGATGGCGGACACCTACTTTTTCAAATCCCACTTTTTCATATGCTTTTTGGGCGCGGATGTTTTTCAGGCTCGTATCCAGCACGATTTTACGGAAGGATTTTTCTTCAAATAACCAGCGAAGGAAAAGTTTAAGGTAAACCTGTCCCAACCCTTTGCTTTGAAAAGCCTCCTCGCATATTTTAATCCCTATGCTGGCAATGCCATCCCCTTCATCCCGGACATTCATTTCACCGATTGGGCTGCCTTCAAACTCCAAGATAAATAGATGAAGCTTTTTCAGGGGATTGATTTCTAACTGGTTTTCGACCTGTGAAAGGGTTAACCCCAGACCTTTGGGAAAACCGGCATGGGCCATGACCTGTCCATCGTTCCACCAATTGCATAACAAGGAGGCATCTTTCATCGTGGCAAGCCTAATCAAACTTTGGTTTTCTATGAGATTCATGATTTAACCTCCAGTTCAGGATTTAACATGAACGCTCCGTTTTCATCCCTTAAAAATGGAAAGATTTTGATGATGGCATTGGTATTCAAAGCACCGTAAAGATGGGGATACAAAGTTCCAGAACCCCCGTCCTCCCAACGGATTTCCGGTTCGAGCAGCGTAGTGTCCAAGCATAAAAGCAAAAGTTGCTCTTTCACATCTTTAAACACATAGTCCGCTACTTTGTGGAAATGCTCAGGCTCGGAGCAGTGGATGAAGCCTTCCGATGTCAGGGATGGGGTTTCATAATATGTTTTGTCGGCAACAGTTTGCCAAACTTTTTCTGATACGCAGTGTAAAATAATCATGGTGCCACCACCTTATGCAAATGGTATTTTGTCACCCCTTGGACGGGGCAATTCGGCAGGGTGCCGTAGACTTCGTATCCGGCTTTTTGGTAGAATCCCAGGGCTTGATAGCTTAGGGTCGATAAGGTGATGATTTTGGCACCTGTCTGGATGGCTTGCTTTTCCAGTGCATGGACGAGCTTCATCCCCCAATTTTGACCCCGAAGGCTTTCGTCTACCGCCAATCCGTTGATGTGGAAGTGTTCTAACTGAAGGGTTCCGCAAATCCCACCCCATGCTTGCCCATCCCCTTTCAGGCTAATGGCAAATTTCTGACTTGTTGTCAATGCCGGACCGCCGACTTTGGCACTATGGCCATCCAGCAACTTGTCAAGGCAAGCGTCCACCACTTTAAAGTCCTCTGGACCCATGGTGATTTCATTCGTAGAAGTCTCATTCTCACTACCCGATAATCCCTCCAACATCAGACACACCAAGTTGGCGGAGAGACTGGCAGCCTGGATTTCAAACTGCTCATAGGTCAAAGCAGCATTTCCATCTGCCATATCGGAAATACAGCGGATGATGAGGAAGGGAACCTGGTTGAGATGGGCTACGTGGGCAATGGCCGCCCCTTCCATCTCCACGCAATGAGGGGCATACCCTTTGACAATTTCCTCTTTATGCTGGGAACTTGAAACAAAACTTTCCCCCGTGACGATTTTTCCAACATGAAGCCTTGAACCCGTTTCCAACTTTTCAAATGCTTCCTTTGCCAAATCCATGAGTGCTGGGTCGGCAATGAAGGCTTCTTGGAAGGGGAAGCAGGATGCCATCTGCACGGGTCTGACATCATGGTAGGTACAAGTGCTTGAAAGCACCATGTCCAACGTTTCCACCTCTGGGTGAAGCCCCCCGGCGATGCCCGTGTTGATGATGGCGGACACTTGGAAGGTATCAATCAAAAGCTGGGTGCAGCAGGAAGCATTTACTTTTCCAACACCGCAACTGGTCAATACTACAAATTCGCTGACATAAAATGTGAATCCTGCTTTTTGGACGGTCTGGTAGGTTCCCATCCATTTTTTTATTTCCTGGATTTCGATATCCATGGCTCCTATAATCCCGATTCTTTTACCCATCGTTGCCAACTCCTTGTCTTTTTTAGCCCACTAGCCCATGTGGTAGTGTCACCTTTTTCTTATCGCAATCCAACCGCACCAAGCCGCCTATCGGCAGGATGCATTTCGGATGGGCATGGCCGAAGTTTAGGTTGTAAAAAATAGGCAACCCGTACTTTTTCCCGAGTGCTGCGTAGATTTCTTTGTACTCGTCATAATAAGCTTCGTCTTGGGGCTTGCCGACCATGATTCCATTGATGGCTTCGAATACGCCCTCGCTTTCGATGGCTGCCAGCAATTCCTTGACCCGGGTGGGATGGCTTTTGCCTTCGCTGGTTTCTAGGATGAGGATTTTTCCCTTCCAACCGTCTTTTTTAGGGAAGAGCCCATAAGTTTCGTTGATTTCTTTTTCGTCGGAAAAGTCACCGTTGTCCCCTAAAATCAGTTCCCCCAAGGATTCCAGGCACCCTCCTAGGATGGTTCCTTCTATTATTCCTGTTCCGTGTAGGACTTCTATGCCGCGCGTTTCTAGCATCTTAGTTCTGGGCGTGCCCATAGCATTCATGCTAAAATCGGTCCGTTCCGTGTACCAAATATCGCCTGGGGCAATCTCTAAATCTGTTTGTGGCTGGTATAATTTTTCGAACCAGGAAGCGGTGTAGGGTAGCATTTCATTGTCCAGCTCGCCGAAATCGACGATGGCGGACAGGCCGTAAAGGGTGGAGAGACCCAGTTTGTGGAACATCAGGTGGTTGATGGTGGTGTCGGAGTAGCCCATGAATAATTTGGGATTGTCTAGGACCAATTTTGCAAACTCATCATTTTGGAGCAGGTAAGGGATAGTGCGGTAAGTGTCCTCCCCACCGATGGCGCAAAGGATGCCCTTGATTTCCGGATTTTTGAAGGCCCAGACTAGGTCGTCTGCCCGCTTGTCAGGATGATTGGAGATGTATTCTATCCCTTTTAGGGCATGGGGCGTGTAAGTGAACTCCAGACCGAATGCTTGCAAGCGGTTCTCAATGAGTTCTCGTTGGTGGGACATGAACGGTTCCCCGATTAGTCCTCTGGATAAGCTGATGATGGCGATTTTGTCGCCTTTTTTTAGGGGTTGTGGTTTTAGCATTTAGCCACCTCCGGGTAAAAACACTTTAGATGCTGTGCCAGCAACTTTGGTTTCTGGAGGTTCACCTCATGCCCTGCTCCGGCTACCCATTCCAGCCTTGCCTGTGGGATGTGGCTTTTCAGTTCCTGGGCTGCCTTTTTATTAGCGGCATCTTTCTCCCCGCATAAAATCAGGGTCGGGACTTTGATTTCTTTTAAGCGGTGGGTCAAATCAAGGGTCATCATGGAGCCTGTCAACTGGATGACTTCCCCTTTGGAAAGCCCCATTTTTTTGAAGGTGGTATTTGGCAACAGGCGGAATACCCAGTTTTGGATTTTCATCAACTTGGCGGGGATTTTATATTGGGCACCGATCAAGACGAGGGATGCCACTTTCTCCGGGTAAGCGGAAGCATAATCAAGAGCCAGCGTCCCCCCAAGAGAGAGCCCGCATAAATGCAGAGGACCTTCCAGCTGATTGCAATAATCAAAAAAATTTTGTAATAGCTTCGGATAACTAAAATCCATTGGCTTCAGTTCTTCAAATAGCCCTGGGCATTCAAACGAGCAGGTTTTTGGCAAGTGGGACAGTGTGTTTTCCCATACAGAAGCGGTCTGGCCTAAGCCATGGATCATTACGATTTTCATAATATGCCACCTTTCGACATCTTTCATCATTAATTAATTTTACCATGAATATGGAAATGATTTTGTGTAATAACTGTGGAAACGAATGCTAAAAAATCCCCATTGATTGGAAACGTGCCTAATAGGCAACCGTTCCAATCAATGGGGAGAAAAAAGCATACCACAAATAAAAATCGCATTTATTTTGTTCACTAATATGCTATAACCCGAGTTTTGCACCTGATTTTGTGAAAAAACACCCCTGAAATGCCTTATTACCAACGGGTTAAGCGCATTCTTTTTGGGATGTTTT
>WRGF01000091.1 GCA_009787345.1 Turicibacter sp. | reverse complement strand
TCCTAATGCTAATTTTTTCATGTTCTTTCTCTCCATTTCTTATTCTTTATTTTTCCGGGGATCAGGCAATTCTGCCCCCTTCTGCATGCATCATCATATACCCTAATCATTTGGGCATTTCTATGTGACCAACACCAAAATGATTGGGGGAATTTGTTTATTATTTTTGTTTCTTGTCACAATTTGAGGAAAATAATTGTAGTTGTCGTATATTTCGACAAAGTTTTTCCTTATTATACAACTGAAAACGTCAATCGACTTCAGGGAATTCCTCCACGAACGATCGAAGATTGTTTTGGAGTTTTCTTAAATGCCAATTAAATACAGAACAAGATTTTGTGCTAGATGTCGATGCTCCCAAAACACCTTCACCTTCTCTGCCAGTGTGGTCAAATGCATTTACTAGGACGCTTGACGGTCAGAGGATTACCTAACTAGGGACTTAAAGCGTATTCGGGCAATAAAAATGGGATTGCAGTAGCGTAATCCCGCTGCAATCCCTGGTGCTTATTCCTTTTTGCCAAGCATAAAAATATCTAGGATTTCTTGGCTATAATTCAGGCTCGTTTCATTTTCATAGACATAGAGGGGGGGATCGATGCGCAAATTGCCGCTATTCCCATTTTTTATCCCTTCAATGAGTAAAACATTTGCTTCCCCATTGCTACGGGGGTAGACCAGCCGCATCCTTTTTGGTTCAATCCGATGACGGCGAAGCGTTTCTAGTATATCCACTAAACGGTCAGGTCGGTGTACCATGGCAAAGCGCCCGCCATTTTTAAGCAAAAGGGAAGCCTCCCCGATAACATCCTCTAGAGTTGCCAAAACTTCATGCCGGGCAATTGTCAGATAGTCATTTTTATTAAAATGCCCAACGTCCGAAACCTTGAAATAGGGAGGGTTGCAGGTCACGACATCGTGCTGGTGCATCCCTAATTGTGCATGGATTCCCTTCAAATCCCCATGGACCACTTCTATTTGGCTAGCTAAATTATTGACTGCCACGTTGCGTTTTGCCAAATCTGCGGACTGGTCCTGGATTTCTACTGCTATGATTTTCGCTTGGGTGCGCAAGCTTAAAAATAAGGGGACCGGGGCATTGCCTGCACAAAGGTCTACCACGGATTTCACGCCTTTTTTTAAGGTTGCGTAATGACCAAGCAAAGTGGAATCCAAAGAAAAATTGAACATTTCCGGATTTTGAATAATCTTTAAGCCGTCGTAACCCAGCAAATCATTCAGCACTTCGCCTTCATTTAAAAAATTCTGCATACGATCACCTAATCGACTAATCTGCTAAGGGCAGCTTGAGGGAGGTAGTCATTATCACGCCGGGATTTTCGGTCGATGATCTTGATGATTTCTGAACGATGGTGTGTTTTAGGGCCATCCCCATAATCCACAACGACTTTTTCGGAAATCATGTTGATGGATATGACCCTTCCTTCTCCTTCATGGGTTTTCACGCGGTTCCCAATATCTGGCATTAATTTAATCATTTCTGTGTACACATCGTTTTCATATTTTAGACAGCAAAGAAGTTTGCCACAAATCCCTGATATTTTTGTTGGGTTTAATGATAATTGCTGATTTTTCGCCATTTTAATTGTGACGGTAGTAAATTCACCTAAGAAGGAGTTGCAACATAGTACACGCCCGCAAGGCCCTAGCCCGCCAATCATTTTTGCCGCATCCCGGACCCCAACTTGCCTTAATTCTATCCGCAGGCGGAAGGTATAGGCTAGATCCTTGACCAGTTGACGAAAATCCACCCTGCCATCCGCTGTAAAATAAAAAATCAGCTTCGTCCGGTCAAAAGTATATTCGCAACCTAAGAGTTGCATGTCCAATTTGTTTTTTTCAACGTACTGGTTGCATACTTCAAGTGCGACGATTTCTTCCTCTTTGTTTTTTTGGTGTTTTTTCACGTCATTGGCATCTGCGACCCGAAGGACTTGTTTAAGGGGGAGGAAAACATTTTGTTCCTCCATTAATTTAGGCCCTTGGACTACTGTCCCAAATTCAACACCACGGATGGTCTCTACAAGGACATGGTCTCCTTTTGTCAACGTGTATTTACCCGGGTCGAAATAGTATTTTTTCCCTACTTGTTTAAATTGAACACCTACTACGTTATATTCCACGCCCATTTCCTCCCTTCATTTCTAAGAATAGCCAATCGAATGTCAGTAATGCGTTCGCGTTTCCGACAAGCCGGCGTTCTGCATCCATAAGTACCTTGAGTTTTCTCCCGCAGCTAGCCACATCATTTTGTTCCACACTCAACTCAAGCGCTTCTGGGTGAAAGGAGAAGCCAGGGATATGTCCCGCCTGTAATTTGATGGCTAAGATATCACGATAAAAAATCATATACAATTTCAAAAAAGTCCGGGCGGCTCCCGCCTCTTTTAAGGCTGCCGAGTGTTGGGCGATAATAATGGAAGGGTCAAAGCCTGTTTTGACTAAAGCGGTTTCGATTTTCAGCACTAAATCTACCAAAAAGTTAAAATTTTCAGATTCAGTGAGCAGGCGGGCCTCGTCTAAGTTTTGGGTCAGGGCCATAACAAGTGGGGCAAATTTCCCGATGCCTTGTTTCCTAAAGTTTTCCAGTAATTGCGTTTTCCCTAACGGCTTTAACTTAAGCAATACAGACCTTGACCGAATGGTCGGCAGCAGCATTTCACTATTGTGGGTCAGTAAAAGGGCATAGGTATTGGCAGCTGGCTCTTCTAAAAATTTCAGGAGGCTATTGGACGCACTGAGGGACATTTTATCCGCACCTTCGATGATATATATCTTCGCCACATTTTCTGCCGCCATTTTTGTAAATTCCTGCTGCAATTCCTGGATTTGCTCTTTTTTGATGCTTTTCCCGACGGGTGCAACATGAATGACATTGACATGGCCGCCTTCCTCCACCATTTGACAGTGACGGCAGGATGAACATTCTTTTATTCCCGATTCGCAGAGGACCATCTTAGCAAACCCCTTTGCCAATGCCAGTTTTCCGACACCTTTAGGGCCTTCAAATATGTAAGCGTGGACCAACCGGTTTTTAGCATGGCTGTTTGTCAAAAATCGAACGGCACCCTGTTGCCTGTTTTGCAAGCTTCCCCAATTAGCCATGGATTATTTTTTCCTTAACTTTTTCGTAAACGGCTGCTTCAACAGCTTCGATGCTGGCAAGGGCATTGACCGGTTTAATACGGGCAGGGTGCAACTTCATCTGTTGCAGATATCCTTCATAAACCATTTCATGAAACGCCATTCCTTCTAAGTCCAAACGGTCCACGTGGCGTGACCTATCTTTATTTATCCGGGCCAACCCTTCATGGGGGGCGATGTCAAAAAACAGGGTCAAATCAGGAAGGAGCCCGCCTGTTGCAAATTGGTTGATTTCCCAGATGTCGTCCATGCCCAGTCCCCGGGCAACGCCTTGATAGACCACAGAGCTGTCAATAAAGCGGTCGCAAATAACCACTTTCCCGGCTTCAAGGGCGGGGATGACTTTTTCCATTAAATGCTGCCTTCTTGCTGCTGCATAAAGAAGGGCTTCTGTCCGGTAATCCATTTCCATATGCTGGGGATTTAAAATCACTTCCCGGATTTTTTCGGCAATAGGAATCCCACCTGGTTCCCTGGTTACCACTACGTCGTAGGCTTCGTCCGTTAGGCGCTTGGCTAGCCGTTTAGCGATGGTGGTCTTGCCTGAACCTTCTCCCCCTTCAAGGGTAATAAATAAACCTTTCATCATTTGTCCTCCCTTCTTATAACCGTAAAAAAGAGGCCGCAGTAAAAATGCCGCTACCCCTTTGTTAAACTTCTATCTCCGGTAAAAGTTCTTCGTCAAAGCTCACTTCTAAAATTTGGCTGAAGCTTGCACGTTTTAAGCTATTTCCAACGACGAGGACCAGTTGCTCATAATTCTCATCGAAGTGGGAAATGGTTCCTTTAAAGGCAGTCTGTTCACCATTTTTTTCATGTATGACCAAAGAAACTAGCAATTTTTGATTATAAGCGCGTTTTAGGCCTTTAAACCCCAGGTCATCTTTGTTCATCATGATTTGGGCATATTTAGAGCGTTCACCAATATTCAAAGTATCATTAGGCTGAATCATGCTTTGTGCCGGCTTTTCCCGGCCGAATTTTTTATTTATGAATTTCAGTGCCATATTTGCCTCCTATGCCTTTTGCAAATCATCCGTTGCTCCCTAGTTCGTGTTGCCTTGTCTTGATTATAACATAAACTTGCCGATAAACAAAGAATGACGCAAAAATAAATGAACAAAATTTGGCTGAAGGGGTTTTTGGAAACTTGTTTTATCCCCATTAACGGAGATTTTTTTTAACAGGCTTTGGTCATCTGCTTTATCACTCGATTCCCGAAAAGGGGAATGCGGTTTGCTCCATCACTTCCTGGGGGTATTTCACGTATTCCAGGTAAAGCCCCTGCGGTTTTGCCGTCAGCCCAGCCAGTTTCCGGTTACGCCCCGTTATAATAAGGGGGATGTCCTTAGCAGATTTCCGCCCATCTCCCACGGCAATCAAAGTTCCTACCATAATCCGGATCATGTACCTTAAAAATCCATTGCCCACAAATTGAAAGGTCAGCTCGCCCTCATCCTCATAAAGATTGGCTTCAAATATCGTCCGGACCTTGTCGCTTTCGTCTATTATCCCACAAAAGGAAGTGAAGTCGTGAGTACCTACTAAATGAGCCATCGCTTCCCTCATGGCTTCGATGTCAAGATTGCGGGGATGAAAATAAGTGTAATTTCGCCTAATGGGCGCATAAGCATTCAATGAAAGCTGATAACGGTATTCCTTGATTTTCCCGTGATAGCGGGCATGAAAACCCTTGTCAACTTCTTGGCTGCTGACAATAAAGATGTCGTCGGGCAACAGGGATTTAAAGGCCCGGGCGTAGCGGCACCCATCCATTGCTCCTTCTGTGTCAAAGTGAAACACCTGGCCATTGGCGTGGACCCCTGCATCGGTGCGTCCAGAACTATGGATGGTAATGGGCTTTTTGGCGATTTTTTCAAGAGCCTTCTCAATTTCGCCTTGGACGGTGCGAAGGCCTGGTTGCCGTTGATAGCCATTGAACCCTGAACCATCGTATTTGACGACGCACATGATCCGCTTCATAGCCAAAGCGATAAGGCAAAAATAGCAATCGCCCCTATAACCAGTATGCTATCTTGCCCTTTCCATTTCAATAAATTGATGCTTGAGCGTGCCATTCCGGGTACGTAACCGCGTACTTCCATGGCATTGGCCAGGTTCTCTGCCCGTTTGAAGCTTAGGACGAAAAGCGGGACCAATAAGCTGATTAATTGTGACACCTTGTCCCTGATTTTTCCTTCCGTGATGTCCACGCCACGGGATGCCTGGGATTTGAGGATTTTTTGGGTTTCTTCAAATAATGTGGGGACGAACCGAAGGGCAATTGCTATCATGAGTGCCATTTCCGCAACAGGGAATTTAATCGCCCTAAGGGGAGAAAACAAAGACTCCAGTGCCAATGTCAAATCCGAAGGCTTCGTCGTCAAAGTCAGGATTGTTGATACCAACACGACGATGATAAGCCGCAGCGCCATGAAAAGCCCATTCCCAATACCTTCGTCAGTAATAGCAAAAAAACCAAATTCAAAAATGATTTCGCCTTGCCGGTTAAAAAGCACTTGAAGCCCGACTGTCAGGAAAACGAAAAATAAAATGGGGCGCAGGCTTTTAAGGAAATATCCTAGCGGAAGCCGTGTGGCGAGTATCCCTAGAAGTTCCAAGCCTGCCAGGGCCACAAGGGCTTGCCAGTACCCCACTAAAAAGCAAGAAATTACAAAAAGGGAAACCGTTATTAATTTGGAACGGGGGTCCAGTTTATGCCAGATGGAGTGCCCTGGAAGATATTTTCCGATGATCATTAGGCTCCCCCCTTAAAAGAGAGCGCCGCAATGCGGTCGATGAATTCGTCAACCGTCAGTGGGACATCGTTTAGTGGAAGCCCTAATTTTTCAGCAATTCTTTGATAATTCCTTGCAGGTATAGGCAAGGTAATCCCGCAATCTTCAAGTTCTTGGGAATTTTTAAACACTTCTTTAGGAGAACCCGTAAGTTTAACCTTCCCACGGTGCATGACAATCATGTGCTGTGCATATTCCGAGACTAAGTCCATGTCATGGCTCACGAGAATAATTGTTTTCTTATGGATTTCGTGCAATTCTTTGAAAATGTTCATGATTTCTTTTTGCCCATGTGGGTCCAAGCCTGCTGTTGGTTCATCTAAAATAAGGACATCCGGATCCATCGCCAAAATACCAGCGATAGCAACCCGCCTCATTTGCCCTCCTGAAAGCCCAAATGGAGACGCATTGGAAAACGCTTCATCTAACCCAACGATTTGAAGGACTTCCTTAGCCCGTTTTTGTGCATTTTCAGCAGACATCCCGTAATTCATAGGACCAAACATAATGTCTTTTTCGACCGTTTCTTCAAATAATTGGTATTCGGGAAACTGAAAAACGAGCCCCACTTTTTGCCGCACTGCTTTTAGGTTTTTTGCCTTCTCATTTTCCCGGATAACTTTTTCACCAATACAAACCTCCCCATGGGTTGGCTTTAAAAGGGCGTTCATGTGCTGTATCAAAGTTGATTTTCCAGAACCTGTATGACCGACAATTGCAGTGAATTGCCCCTTTTTAATTTCTAAGTCCACGTTATGAAGCACCCGGACTTCCAAGGGGGTTTTTTGATTATAGATGTGGCTTACGCCTTTAAATCTAATGTCCATAATAGTGTCATCAACTCCTCATCATCAGTACAAACAGTTTTCAAGATTCCTCTTTCTACAAGCTCATGCGATGCTTTGACGGCAAAAGGAACGTCAAGCTTGACTGATTCCAAGAGTCCTTTATTAGCAAACACTTCTTTTGGCGAACCATCTAATAAAATTTTCCCCTGGTTCATAACCACAATTCGGTCGCTAAAAATCGCCTCGTCCAGATGATGAGTAATCATAAGGATTGTTTTTTCTTTCGTTGCGGCAATTTCTTGAATTAGCCCCATGATTTCTTGGCGTCCCAGCGGATCAAGCATCGCCGTGGACTCATCGAGGATAAGTATCTCAGCTCCCAGCGCTAAACCGCCTGCAATGGCAACCCTTTGCTTTTCGCCACCGCTTAAATGCTGGGGTTCCCTATCCAAGTAACGCGACATGCCTACTTTCTTTGCGTAGATTGCAACTAAATCAGACATCTCATCATGGGGAATACATTTGTTTTCCAAGCCAAAAGCAATGTCATCCCTAACGGTACTTCCAACGAATTGATTATCCGGATTTTGAAAGACAATCGCTAGTTTTTGACGGATTTCAAAAATATTATCCTCCCGCAGTTCTTGGTTGCCTATTATAATATTTCCGTGTTGCGGCATTAATAAACCTACGAGCAACTTAGAAAGTGTAGATTTCCCCGACCCATTATGACCCAGTATCGCCACGAACTCACCTTTATTGACCGTTAAATTAAACTCTTCAAGAATCGATTTTCCTTCTTCATATCCAAATGTTATATTTTGCAGACTTATGATTTCCTGCGACATCCTATTCACCACCTAATCTTACAATCATTAATATATCCAATCATCCAAATTTCTTACCAACAGTCAAATTATACCAACCATTTGGGGAAAATGCTATTTATACAGCGCTATTTGAACGATTCCGTAACCATTTTTCTTCTTGAAAAATAAAAAAAAGACATCTTCATGTCTTATTAATGGTGCGGGCGACAGGAGTTGAACCTGCACACCAAAGGTACTAGAGCCTAAATCTAGCGCGTCTGCCAATTCCGCCACGCCCGCATATTAAATGGTGTCCTGCAGAGGACTCGAACCTCTGACCCACTGATTAAAAGTCAGTTGCTCTACCGACTGAGCTAGCAGGACTAATTGATGGTGGCTTCAGACGGACTTGAACCGCCGACACAAGGATTTTCAGTCCTTTGCTCTACCGACTGAGCTATGAAGCCAATTGGTTGCGGAGACAGGACTTGAACCTGCGACCTTCGGGTTATGAGCCCGACGAGCTACCGCTGCTCCACTCCGCGATGTGTTTAATGAAATGGCGGTCCAGACGGGGATCGAACCCGCGATCTCCTGCGTGACAGGCAGGCATGTTAACCGCTACACCACTGGACCTATCATTATTTTGCTGATTTTATTAATGGCGGAGGAAGAGGGATTCGAACCCCCGCGCGGTTTAACCCGCCTGTCGGTTTTCAAGACCGATCCCTTCAGCCGGACTTGGGTATTCCTCC
>WRGF01000090.1 GCA_009787345.1 Turicibacter sp. | reverse complement strand
GCGTCCGCCGGGATTTGGCAAGCACGCTCAAAATCAAGTGGCGGATGGTATCCGGAAGATGGGGCATAATATTCTTGTGGGATGGTCTTATTTTTTTCATGACAGTAGTTTACCCATTCCACCTAAAAAGGAAGCCGAACGTGGCTTCCTTTTTTTGACAAATTGTAGTAGGGCTATTTCGTTACAGCCCCATTGCCCCAGAGGTTTGGGGAGCCAACAATACGTTGGAGGGCTATCCATTCAATTTGGAAAGGGCGCGGGAACTCTTGGCAGAGGCAGGTTTTCCCGATGGGTTCGAGACCCGTATTTTTTCCAACGTGGATGCCATCAACCAAACGGTCGCTACCGTGATTGCCAACCAATTGGCACAAATCGGCATCCTGGCGGAAATCGTCATCAACGAAGCGGTGCTGCACCTGGATTTGGTAGCTTCCGCCGGGCATGAAATAGCCCTTTTGGGATACACCACCCAATCATTTGATGCCGACCTTGGATTGATACCCATGCTTTATTCAGGAGCTCCGCTAAACCACAGCAATTACGTCAACCCAGAAGTCGACCGCCTGTTGTTTGCGGGAAGAAGCGCGCAAGATCAAGACCAAAGGCGGGCCTATTTTACGAGGCCCAGGCCATCATCGTCGAAGAGGCGCCATGGGGCTTTCTTTATTCGGGAGAGAACCTCTTCGGGATGAGAAATGAAGTCCAGGGCTTCGTCCCTCATTCAAGCCCCATGCACCGGTTCAACCGGGTATCATTAGGAAATTAAAATTAGGGCTCCTTTAATCACCCCAATTCATCCGAAATTGCAGTCTTTATCCGCCAAACCTTCGTTAGAAAAAATGGTGTTTCACTGAATCGTATGGACCATAATGGAAAGCTCTGAATGTTTTCAGGGCTTTTTTATTGCCCGCAAAAAAAGGCTTCTGTTCAAAGTTGAACAAAAGCCTTGCTAATCGCTGATTGGAAAAATCAGTGCCTTAAATTTATTGTCGACACGCCTTTCGACGCGGCCCAGCATTTCATGAAGCCCATCCCAATTGACCAACAGCAAGCCATTGACAATCAGGAGGCTCAGAAACTAACACCCAGGCCCCGCTTTCCAGTGATATGCTACAAACATGCCAAAATGGGACAGCAACAGCACGTTATGGCCTTTATGAAGCAATTTTAATGGACTTGGACATTGCTGAAGTTCAGGTGTCCACAACCGCTGAATGATTAAATTGCTTTATCGGAAATAAACACCGCTTAAATCTTGTTGGCCATTTAAACGGGGGACATAACCATGGACATCGCTTCGGGTAGCATGAAGGGTTGTTCCGTTATGCAGGAAAACCCATGGGGCTTCTTCAATTAAAAGTTCCTGCAATTGGTGGTAAAGCTCTGCACGGCGGCTTTCGTCAAAAGTTGTACGTGCTTCTTCGATTAAAGCATCCACTTCATCATTTGCAAACAGCGAGCGGTTTCCTGGGGCTCCCCATTGAGAAGAATGGAATAATGGGAACAAGGCATTGTCCGCATCGCCGGTAACCGGTGTCCAACCCATGATGAACATCTGGTGGTTCCCTTCGTCAAGTGCTGAAATATAGGCTGCCCATTCGAATTGCTCAATGGACACGTTGATGCCTACTTGGCCCAACTGGTTGGCAACGGCCGTTACGATATTTCGGTTGGTTTCGCTCTGGTCAGTCCAGATGGTGACTTCAAACCCTTCTTCGATTCCTGCTTCTGCCAACAGTTCTCTTGCACGCTCTTGGTCAAAACCATAAACTTCCACATCGATTGAAGCCATAGGGAGTGTGGATGCCAAGGGCCCTAATGCCGGTTCGCCGAAACCTTCAAGCAAACTTGCAATGATCCCTTCAAGGTCCACCGCATAGTTGAAAGCCTGCCTTACGCGAACATCATCAAAGGGTGCCATTTGGTTGTTGAAACCAATGTAGCTCACCGCTGTGTTTTGGCGGGATAAAAGGGTCAGGTTTTCATCTTGCTCAATTCTGCGGGCGTCGCTTGGGGCTACGCCAAAAGCAATATCCACTTCGCCGTTCTCAAGTGAAAAGAGGCGGCTTGTTGCCTCAGGGATGATCCGGTAAACGATCCCAGCTATTTGCGGGGTTTCTCCATGATAGCCTTCAAAGCGTTCCAAGACAATGTTTTCCCCGCGTGTCCGGGAAATGAATTTAAATGGACCAGTCCCGATAGGGTGTTCCGCAAAAGCTTCGCTGCTTCCAGCTTCTTCAACAGCAGCCCGGCTGACAATAAAAGATGTGGAATGTCCCAGGTTGGCAAGCAATGGTGCGAAAGGCTCCAAGGTTGAAATGCGGATGGTATGCTCATCTACCACTTCGAAACCATCAGGATCAATCATGCCTAAAATGGCTGCTGCAACTGGCGATTCAAGGGCTCTGCTTAAAGTGAATTCAACATCTTTGGCGGTAAATGGCTCCCCATTATGGAAGTATACGCCTTGGCGCAGATGGAATTCCCACGTCAACTCGTCAATTTGTTCCCAGTCGGTGGCAAGCCCTGGAATGATATTCATGTCCACATCCCGGGAAACCAATGTTTCATAGATTTGGGTATTGATGAGTGCCGATGCCCCTTCATTAACCAGTTGGGGGTCAAGGGAAACTGGGTCGGCATTGTTGGCGATAGTTAATGTGCGATCTTCCTGGATGGCTGTTTCTTCTGTATTGGCAGGGTTTGTCCCTGTCCCATTTCCCTCGGATGTGCCACAGGCTGCCAACACGGCGATCACGGCAAGTGGGAACATTTTAAGCAAGTGTTTCTTAATCATGATAAACCTCCTAAATTCTCTTGAAAATGACTGCTAACACATTATACCCTTATATGAAAATATTGTAAAGTAGGCAGTTTTTTATCTTTTAGTGTAAAAAATTATACTGTTTCTAATTTACCTCAAATGGCGAAAAAAATCATCCTGGATTTAAAAAAACCGGGATGACTTCATATTTTTATTCGACTGGAAAAGCCCCGACTACAGCAAGAGGTTTTTTAACATCCTCCTACTTCTTTTTAGCTACCCTATAGATTAGCGACAACCGCAGCCGCTTTGAACGATAATGTTGCCACAGCCACCACCAACAGGTGAAGCCATTGTTTTAGGTGTAACGGCAGGGCAAGGTGCAGAAACGAGCCCGGCCACGTCGTTTTCCAATCCCATTTGGGCTTCTTCAAATACTTGATCCAAAGTTTGTTCGGTAACGTATTCATGCTGAGTTACGTTTTTGATTGTTTGTTGGTAAACAACAGGAACAATGTGTTTGACATAATGTGTGTTTTGCACATCTGCCAATGTATAGTAAACAGTTGGCTCTCTTGGTGATAACATTAATCACGTAAGTGCATCATATGATGTTATAGAGGTGATAAATGTGGTCATATCAACGATTAGAAGGGTAGCTATCTATGCACGCAAAAGCCGTGACGATGAAACCAACGAAGGTCTAAATATACAAGTTGAACAATTAATTGAGAAAGCGGAGCAAGAAGGATGGAAATATACGGTCTACAAGGAAGTCGCTTCATCACAAGATGACCGCCGACCCCAGTGGCTGAAATTAAGGGAACGATTGGAGGATTACGATGCTATTTTATGCAAAGATGCGGACAGACTTTCCCGCCGTGTCGGATTTATTGAGGAACTGCAAGATGTCCTTCAACATTTTGGAATTTACATCATCTATCTGGATGGGACTTTTTACGACCCCAATCAAGATGATGACCGTTTCAAAATGGATGTGAAGGCGTTCATCGGAAAGATGGAATACGAACAGACAAAAAAACGATTAAAAATGGGGCGGGAGCGGGTAGCTAAGTCAGGTGGTTGGTGCGGGGGAAATCCACCCATGGGCTATTGGTGGGACAAAAATACCAAGTCCCTTTTAATCAAGGAAGAAGAAGCCAAAACCATCCGTTACGTTTTTCAAGTGTACGAGGAATTGCAGAATATGCTAAATGTTAGCGACCGCTTGAATTTAGAAGGCTATACAACCAGTGGCGGGAAAGCCTTTGAGCCAATCGTGGTATCCCGCATTTTGAAAAATGAAATTTACAAAGGGGTTATCACTTACGGAAAAACACGGACAAGCAAATACAATTTGTACCCGTCGGGTGCGCCAAGGCAAATCAAAAGGGATTCCCCACTGGTAAGGGCGACAGGGGCGCACATCCCTATCATAGAGCCAGAGCAATGGGAGCGGGTAAACTACATCATCCGCAGTAATACAAACGTCAAGAAGCCCATCAAAAAGGCACGGTATCAGCTTTCTGGTTTATTAAGATGCTCTAAGTGCGGGCGGTTGCTGACGTATACAAAAGACCGTGGCGATATTTTCAGGGTCAAGACTTGCCAGACGCCTAGTTTCGTAGATGGGGTAAAGCGGTCATGTGGTAACCGGTCATCGGCACTGGAACAAGTGGAAGCTAAATTTTATGAGGAATTGGCTCAAAACGTATCAGAGATACACGAGCATATCCAAGAAATAAAAGTGGGGGTGGCCAGAAAGAAAGAAATACCTAAAGACCGAAAGCCAGAAATTAATGCTCGGATTGAAATATTGAAGGGAAAACGTGAAACGACCTTGGATTTGGTAGTTGATGGGTTGATAGACCGTGAAGGCGGTAAAGAGCGGGTCAAAAAAATCGACATGGAAATCAGTAAGTTAGTTCACGAACTGGAAGCCTTAGATAAGCCCATAGAGGAAGAAAAGCCCCAAGATGAATTAGAACGCTTGCAAACGGCTGTCGCCGTACTGGAGGGCATTCTAAAAGGCACAACAGCCATCCCGACTTGTACACTCAATGAAATCTTTACAGCAGTGATAGAGAGGGTAGAATACACTCGCTTTGGCGACAACACTAAACCCTTAGAATTGAAAATAGTTTACAAATAGCCCTTCGGGGCTTTTTTTATTGCACAAAAAAAGAACGCCAGTTTAGCGTTCCAATGCTTCATGCAATCGTTTAATAAAGTGGTTAAAAGGATTTTTGCCATTCACGACTTTCTAAGTCAGTCGCCATCAAATCACCGTCCTTTTGCTTAATTATACCATAAAATCAAGTTTCCTTCAACAAAGCGAACACGATATTGTACACTCGTCTTTTTTCATCCATGCTAAGTACCCTATCTTGCCAGACCAGTTTGGTCTTATCTGTTAGTATCTCGGTCAGGTCAATGAACTTGGACGTTATCGAATGGCTTTCAGGAGCCACCGTAGCCGTTTCCACATCCTTTGGCGTTTGGTCTATAAGGAAATAAGCCACTGGCAAATCTAAAGCGACAGAAGCCTTATTAAGGGCTTCTGCTGTCACGTTCCGTGTCCCTGCTTCCCAACAAGCTACTAAGGAAGGAGAAACGCCAATAAGTTCTGCAAACTTCTTGATATTCACACCCCGCTCAATCCGAAGCCAGTGTAAATTTTTACGGATTACCTCTTGATTGTATTTCATGCACACACCCCTAATCGTTTTTACATCCTATGACGCACCATGCCGTGCGACAACCGAAAACCGTTTATTTCCAATAGATTCCGAATATTTTACAAATAATTTACACAAAGATGTATAACCGAACGTTCGGTGAATATAATGGAGTAAAGACATGAAATGACGGCAGAAATCGGCAACTGACAAAGGTTTTCAGAAAAAAATGAAGAAATGTGTCATCATGCGAGTTCGGCGGTCATATGATGTACTAAGAAGATGAAAAGAGGCGGTCAATATGAAAAGATTTGCTAAAGTGGAATATGAGGCTTGTTGGGTTTATCCAGACGGTGAGCGTTCAGACGTGTTTTGCAGTGGCACTTTGTCAGAAGTGAAAGCAGAAAGCAAGCTACGCACCCAAGATGACCTAGACACCATCCACATCTACAAAGAATGCTACGTTATCAATGAGGATTGGAGGAAATGGGGCAACAAATATGATAAATACATCTATGCCGATAGCATTTTAGTAGGCAAAGTGGAACATGGGAAATTTCATTCTCACACTTACCAAAGAATCTCAATCGACATTCGGTGACAAAAAAATAAAAAAAGTGTCATCAAACGAGTGCTACGGTCATATGATGTATTAAGAGGAAAAGGAGCGGGTTAAAATGACAGATTACAGAAGAAAACAAATCGAACACAAAGCCAAACACTTCGTAGCCAACGTGGAGGAATCCATCAAAGGGCTTGACTTGGCAGACCAAATCCAAGAGGTTGAAGCCCATCAAAATCACTTCGGTAAAAAGATTGACGGCATGAGCCTAGAACAACTGGCAGAGCCTTACGGTTGGGAGTATTACAAAAAATACACTGGCATGACGGACTTGTTAGGTGTGTTGTACGAACAAGCAGAAATCATTTAAGGAGGAATCGAAATGTACGAAAATAAAGGCATGATTTACGAAGCATGGTTAGAGGACGAGGACTTAATCGCAGAATCCAACAACGCTAACGAGGTAACTTGTAAAGCTATGGATATTTGGCAAGATGAACCTTCCGACAGCGACACTACCATCTACGTTTACAAAAACGGCAAACGGATTTATGAATTAGACAAACACGGATGGCGAATGAGCCGAAGGGAGCAATAAACATGGATTGGTTCGATGACGAATTGCCAGCGGGTGCAAGCCTTCGGTGGTGGATAGATGAAGGGAAAAAATTAACAGCCTATCCCACCCTTCAAGCGGTTCAGGCAGAAATGGAAAAACGAGGTGGGAAACTCATACGGAAAGTTGCCAATGGTTACTTTTACGAATTGAACGGAGCCAGAATATGCGTTTACCGAGAGCTTTATTAAAATCCTCGACTAAGCGAGGTTAAACAGGCGTTAGGCTTAGAGCGTTCCCCGAAAGGGGAGGTCGCACCACTAAACGAACAAACCGAAACTGACAGCATAATACGTCTAACACACGCACTCGATATGTCAAAAAGACACAAAGGAAAGAGGGCGTTTTATTTATGGGCAAAACGGGTAAAATTGTCGAATTAGAAAAGCAGAATATCTACCACTTCCATTTTGCGGGGAATGACACACTTAAAATCTCATGCACCAGTGATGAGTTCGACAGCATCAACTATTGGTTATCCGAATACGGCTACTGCAACAATGGCACCTATACCATTTATGGGAACTGCTTAAAATATGCCGTCAAGGTTGGGGAACAGAGGACACTGGGAGATTTACCATTTTAGGGGGAGATTGTGATGAGGGTTCAAACCTTCGAGGGAAAAGACTTACAGGCAATCGAAGAAGCGGTAAACGACTGGCTCCGTTGGGGTTCAAAGACCATCATTAGCACCATCATTTATCATGACGGTCAAAACCACTGCTTTGTTTTCACTTATCAAAATTAAGGGGAGCGGTTCACATGCCAAGTGTCCACGAGGAAAGCTATCGGATTGCAGTGAAATTATTAAGCCGTGAAATCGTCAGGCATCGAAAAACAGAGTGTGAAGCTAACGATTTAACCAACGATGTGACCAAATTACTCGATGAAATCGAATTTTTACGGGCAAGGGAAATCCACCTCATGCAAGAGGTTCAATTCCTAGCTAAACAAGTCGAGGATTCCAAAGCCCACATCGACAATTTAAACATGGGATTGGATGCCATGGATGATATTTTAACCGCCCAAGAGCGGGACAACCAGACGCTTAGGGAATTACTCTCTATCGGTTTAACGGCGGAACTGGAAGGCGGTGAGGGCTTATGAAATTAGAAATCCCGCACCACTTCAACCAGATTTATGAACTAGTTAAAGAAAAGTACGAGAAAATGCCGGATATAGAAGTGACCCAACTTTACAGCACAGCCCCACATATGCGGGACGAAATCCTAGCCTATGTGATTTGTAAGAATGCTCCCCTCTTTGCCAAAATCGGCAGAAAGTATTATTACCCTCAATTCCTCGACCATCAAGAAATGCACATGACAGTTTTGATAGATACAGTGTACAAATATTTGCCCCAGTACAATGGTACGACTAAACTCATTACTTACCTAGGGAGCCGGTATAAAGCGGAACTACTGAATAAATTTGCAAGACTAAGAAGCAAATCAGCCGATTTAGGGTTGCATCCCGAAGTGTGTTCCAAGGCTTCCATCAATTTCATTGTGTCAGGGAAGGGAAAGCGCAAAGATGCCGAATTTTTAGAGTGTCTAGCAAGCACGGAACCTTGCATGGAGGAAATGGAACAGAGGCTAGAGTTAGAAGGCATCATCGAAGAATATTTGAACAGTCGGGCGACAACGCCCGCCAATAAGGAACTTATCCAATTAATGGCGGACGGATATAGTTA
>WRGF01000089.1 GCA_009787345.1 Turicibacter sp. | reverse complement strand
CTACAAGTGGCGGGATGAATTTCGCCCCGCCGTGGCCTGCTAAAATTTCCAAAGATGAAATTTTTCAGGTCGCTGGGCGGGCAATGGGAGAGTGTACGATAAATCTTCCAACCGATTTGACTTTGCCACCTTTATCTGATATAGTATATTCAGTCGCTAGTTATAAAAGGTGGTAATATAGATGAAATTAGATACTAACTCACATTCAGTCTTTCTTCTTCACTATCACCTTGTGCTTGTTGTAAAGTACCGGCGCAACGTTTTCAATGATGACATATCTAATCGTTCCAGGCAGATTTTTGAATCAATCGCACCCAATTATCAGATAACTTGCCTAGAATGGAATCATGACCAGAATCACGTCCATGTGCTATTCAAGGCTCATCCCAAAACAGAAATAAGCAAGTTCATCAATGCTTATAAATCCGCAAGTAGCCGTCTGCTGAAAAAGGAGTTTCCTCAAATCAGGCATAAGCTATGGAAGGAAATGTTTTGGTCGCAAAGTTTCTGTCTGATAACTGCGGGTGGAGCACCATTAGAAGTCATCAAAGAGTACATCGAAAATCAAGGTGAGAAGTGAGGTGAAATCATGCTGAAGGCTTACAAGTACCGTGCTTACCCGAATGTTGAGCAGAAGATATTCTTTGCCAAATGTTTTGGGTGCGTCCGTCTGGTCTACAACAAAATGCTTGCCGATAGAATTTCTTCTTATCAGGAAAGTCAAGTGAAGCCCGATACATCCATCAACTACCCAACTCCTGCTAAATACAAAAAAGAATTGGAATTCTTGAAAGAGGTGGATAGCCTTGCTTTGGCTAATGCCCAGATGAATCTCGACAAGGCTTACAAAAACTTCTTTAGGGACAAGTCGGTAGGATTTCCGAAGTTCAAGTCCAAAAAGGATAACTACCGAAGCTACACAACCAACAACCAAAAAGGTTCTGTGGCAGTCAATGATGACTACATCAAGTTGCCTAAAATCGGGCTAGTAAAGATTAAGAACCATCGGGAATTCGTTGGTATTATCAAATCTGTCACCATTTCCCAAAATCCAAGTGGAAAATATTTTGTATCGGTTTTGGTTGATACGGAGAATTTCCAATCCGCTCCCAATGAAAATAAAGTCGGGATTGATGTGGGACTGAAAGATTTCGCCATCATGTCAAATGGTGAGAAGGTAGCCAACCCCAAGTACTTACGGACTTCTGAGAAGAAACTGGCCAAGTTGCAACGCTCCCTTTCTCGAAAGGTCAAAGGAAGCAACAATCGAAACAAGGCGAGAATCAAGGTAGCTCGGCTTCACGAAAAGATAGCCAATCAGCGGAAAGACTTTCTCCACAAGCTAAGTCACAAAGTCACAAACGAAAACCAAGTTATTGTGATTGAGGATTTGCGTGTGAAGAACATGGTCAAGAACCGCAAGCTATCCAAGGCAATTAGCGAAGCTAGTTGGTCGGAGTTCCGTTCCATGTTAGAATACAAATCCGAGTGGAAAGGTCGCCGATTACTTATTGCACCGAAGAATTATGCCAGTAGTCAGTTGTGCAACTGCTGTGGTTACAAAAATCCATTGGTCAAGGACTTGGGATTGCGTGAATGGGACTGCCCATCATGTGGCGAACATCATGACAGGGACATCAACGCTTCTCTGAATCTGCTAAAATTAGCCCAATAGGGTAATCTGAATCGGGGTGGCAACCACCCTTAGAGCTTGGTCAACATACGTTGGTAGTGAACAGCGTACTTCCCAAGAATCCCGTGCCTACTGGTTTTGGCTTTTGGTTCTTTTGCAAAAGAACGAACAAGCCCCTACCTCAATAGGTAGTGGGTAGTTGACGCACGGACATCCTAACAGATGTCGATGGTAGCCTCGTCGCAACATTTAATTATAATGGCGGAAGAGTAAACTTGCACAATTGCCTGGAATTCGATGAAATTTACCTTCGGTCCGACGTGGATGTGTCAGGCCTTATTGAGGAGGTACAGTCTAAATAAACGAAAGCACCTAGCAAAAGCGGGTGCTTTTTACATGGAAAAATAATTGGAGGAGGGTTCGAAATGGAAGAATTAGTCAAGATCTCACGGGGTATACAAGGAAACCAATTGGTTAGCGGCAGGGAATTGCACACCTATTTGGAATCAGCAGAACGTTTTTCCAAGTGGTGGGATCGGATGGCCGGTTATGGTTTTGAGGAAGGTGTTGATTTTACAAGCGTACAAAAAAGTACGCTTGTAAATAATTAGGAATCCATTACAAATTGATTTACGAAAACTGCAAAAAGAGGGCTACCCTTTCAGTGGAGCTTTTGTATCTAAAGTAATCTATTTCGCCCGGCAAGGCGTTAAACTGCCAGAAAGGAGCGGTTGTATGAATGAAGAATTTCTAACGGGCCTTGGCGTGACGGCCGAGGCGGCAGGAAGCATCTTGGCGGAACATGAGCGCCACTCAAAGAGTTTCCAGTCACGGATTGACCTCTTGAACGGGGAAATTTCCAATTACCGGACAGCCACAGCAAACCACGACAAGGTGAAGGCAAAGCTGACCGAAACGGAGGCCAAGCTGAAGGGCTACGTGCAGGCGGAGGCGAAGCAAAAGTTCCATGCCAAGCTCAAGTCCCAGAATGTGCGGGAAGACCGCCTGGAAGCTTTTGCGATGTTCCTCGGTGACGACGATTCAGACGAGGCCATCGAGAAGCTGAAAGCAACCTATCCAGAATGGACCGTGCCGGTGGCCGAGGAAGAACCTTCCGAAGAACCGGCGGGGAAAGCGGCACCTGATGCAAAGCCCGTGCCCAAGTTTTTAAACCCAGGCAATCCGAAAGCCGAGCCGGAAGCAGGCAAAGGTAATGACTGGCGCGCCAATTTGGCGAACAATTACAAAAATTTGACTAACTAGGAGTGATTTGAATGGCAGTAGTATTAGATTCCCGCGATTTGGCATTGGTGGATCAAGAATTTTCCAGCGTTTCCCAGGTATGGGATGTTTTGCGAGAGGGAGCGAAAAGCATTACGGTGACTGACTTTGTCGGGGTGCGCGAGGTGCGTGTCAATAAGATGACGGGTTTCCAGTCCCGCAAGTACAACCGTAACAAAAACAATGAGCGCACCAACATTAACGTGACGAAGCAGACGCTGGTCATTGAGCGGGAGGACTGGATGGGTTATGACCTGGACATCCTCAACCAATCCGAGAATGGGGCTTATGATGTGCAGACAGTGGTTGAAACCCATATCCGCCAAGTGTCGATCCCTGAGCGCGACCAACATGCGGTAGTGCGCTTGTATGAGAACAGCGAAATGAAGGTCCGCGAGAATATCACGCCTGCCAACGCCCTGAAGTCTTACGACGATGCGGAAAAGTACATGGTGGATTCCAAAATCACGGGACCGTTCGTGATGTTCGTTTCAACTGAATTTTACCGAGACCTTAAAAATTCCGAAGGGGTTTCCAAGTCCTTCACCACCAATACCGTCCAGATCAATGGCATCGACCGCCGTGTAGGCATGATTGACGGCAATATCCCGATCTTGCCGGTTTCCCGGGAACTGCTTCAAAACTTCGAGGATGAGGGCGTGACAATCAACTACATCCTGGTGCCTTTGACGGTGGCGGCCCCCATCGAGAAATACAACGACGTGGAAATCATCCCGGCTTCCCAGGATGCCAATGGCTACCGCGACAAGATCAAGGGGCTGACCTACTATGACCTGATCGTGTTCGAAAATGCCCGCAAGGCCATCTACATTTCTTACCGAAAAACGGCCACCCCTGCGGCTGCTAAGGCGAATGTGTAAGCTCTATGACAGCTTACCTGAGCTTTAGGGAATACGAGGGATTTGGCTTCCAATCAATGGATGAGCTGGATTTTAAGCAGTTATTGCCACGGGCGGTCGAGGTGTTGGATTTTGTGACCCAGCACTTTTATCAGTTTACCCCACTGGAAACGGATGTGGAGTTTCGGAAAAGGCAATTCAAAAAAGCGGTGGCGGTCCAGATCCAGTATTTTCATGAGCTGGGGCAGGTGACGACGGCGGGGATGAATGCTGCCCCCCAATCGGTCAAGATCGGAAGGACCCAGATTTCTTTGGATTCGGCCTTTAGCTCCGTCGGGATGAACAAGCGCCATGGCCTTGTCTGCCCTGACGTCTATGTGTATTTGCAGGCGACGGGGCTTTTGAGCCGGGGGGTGGGCGGATGAAACTAAAAGTTGATGCGCGTGCCCTGATCCATGAGATTGCTTACGAGGCTTTTAAGGGAAAGGACAGGTGGGGTGAAGAAACCTTTGGCGAGCCGGTGCGGGTTGAAAACTGCCGGGTGGACCTGGCTGGGGTTTATCAACACACCGGTTCTGAACGGAAATTGGTGGCCAAGGGCATTGTATTTTGCTATGCTTCGGCCACCGTGCCTTTCCTAGAGTTCAAAGAACAATCCAAGGTTTCATTCAACGGCGAGGCTTTTGTCATCGTGAAAGCCATCCCGGTTTACGAGCCGTGGCAAAATACGCTGTTTGGCTATGAATTGGAGGTGGTGTGATGGCGTTGGAGCAAGGGGCGAAGGTCTCGATGGATTTCAGCGGCGTCAACCGCCGTTTCTCCAATGCGAACCTGGCCCGTGCCAAATTCGCATTGGGGAACCAAATGCTTGCCGACATGAATAATTATGTCCCTTTGGATCAGGGAAGCCTGAGAAACAGCGGACACTTGAGTTCTGACGGCGGGGCCTTGCTGTGGCGGACGGTCTACGCAAAAGCCCAATTTTACGGGTCGAGGCCGTGGCGCAGGGGGATGCCCGTCAATGTGTTCATGAATATCTACACGACTGAGGGAACCGGAAAGCGCTGGGACCTTGCCGCAAAGGAGCGCCACCTTCAGGATTGGCGGCGGGCATGGGCGAAAGGGGCTGGTTTTTAATGCTTGACTTAGTGGACCGGCTCCTTGATGCCGTTGAGGGCTTCGGCCTGAGCTTGCCTGTGAGGGTGGGTGTTTTAGATACGGCGGATACCCTTGCCCTGATATTGGCGGGCGGGGGCATCTTGCAAGAGTTTTATGACGGGGTGTGCATCAAGCGCCTAAACGTGGATTTCAATTTGAAGACCAACAACCATCGCCAAGCTTTGGAGAACCTGAATTTGCTGGCCGGGAATTTGCCATTGGTGGCAGATTTCCCAACCCGCAACGGGAGTTACCGGTTCAGGGGCCTTAAGGTGACGGACCTGCCCTACTTCCAGGGAATGGACGAAAAAGGATGGACGTATTACCGCCTGCAAATCCAAGTGGAGATTATGGCGGCCAAATAAAAACAAAGGAGTGATCAGCATGTTTGAACAAATGCCAAGCAAGAATGCTTTAAGGCGCCATGAGGTGGCGCCATTTGTGAATGAAAACCAGGTGCCGACGGATGCCCAGTTTATGGTTCTTTCAAAATACATCTCGGATATTTCGGATGCGACAGATGAAACCATGGAGGCAGTTGCCTTCTATGACGGTGATGGCACGCCGGAGCACATTGTGCAAAACGTAGCGGTGGCCTATGACGTGGAAGGGTTTTACCTGCCAAGCGACCCAGCCCAAAAATTTATTGCCGACATGAAGCTGAAACGCGGGGCTGGCCGTTTTTGCTGGCATCGGGTGACTTCCGCTGACGGGACGACCACTTGGGTGGGCCCGGCGACCGTTTCCGCCATTGTGGCCGGTTCGGGCGCAGCAGGCGATGATGAGACGTTCTCCTGTACCATCACGTATAACAAAATTCCGCATGAAGCGTTGGCGGGGGTGTAGCCAGATGGCCGTTATCATTGAAGTTGCAAAAACCACGATCCCGGTAAAATTCGGGGAGCTTGATTTTACATACCAGGCAGATGATGCCTCCCGTTGGAAGCTCCAGGAAAAATTCAAAGCACTGGATGCCCGCGAAAAGAAGCTGAAAGAGGATCAAGCCGAAGAACAGGAATGGCTGGCCTATTTGCAGGAATCATACGACCTATTGCTGGGCGACGGGGCCTTTGAGCAGATTTACATGCAAACGCCATCGTGGGTCATTTTAGCGGGTCACCTTCAGGTATTGGTCAACAACCTCCTTGAGGAGATGGTCGACCGAAGCCTCCAGGGCAAGAAAAAGAAATACTTAGGCGGTTAGCATGCTGTCCCTCGCCTATGGGTTGGTGGACAGTGTCGAAATTGAGGGGAAGGAATATGCGCTGAACCTCTCTTTTGACATTGTGCTGAAACTCTCGGATTTATTGGAGGACGACTTGCCGGATGCCCTTAAAATTACATGGGGGCTTGAGTTGCTGTTCAACGGGGCTTTGCCGAATATGGACATTCAGGAAAAAGCCACACTTTTGAACCGGATCATAGGGGAGTGCATCCAAAAAAAAGAGGATGCCCCAACAGTCGACCGTGAAGGCAACCCCCTACCGGTGAAAAAGATCAAGATGCATTATTCACTGGCGCACGACGGGGCTTTTATTTACGCATCGTTTTGGCAGGCTTACGGCCTGGACTTGATCGAGGAACGGGGCAGGCTTCATTGGCACCAATTCACCGCTTTATTGGATGGCTTGCCGGAAGGCACTAAGTTAAACAGGGTGCTGGACATCCGCACGCGCAAGATGCCAAAGGGCAAGGATGCGGCGGAAGAGCGCAGGCGGTTGAAAGAACTGCAAAAAATTTACGCACTACCGGAAGAAGGTGAACACTGATGGCAAGAGCAGATGGCGAGGTGCGGATCGATGTAAACGTAGACGATACAAAGGCCAGGGGTTCCGCCAAAAACCTCAAAGGGATTTTTGGCACCATGGGCCGGGGGATTGTGGTTGCCCTGGCGGCAGTCGGGACAGCGATGGTCGGCATCGGCGTGGCGGCGGTACGTGCCGGCGATGTGGCCAATGCGTCGCTGGGAGCCATCCGGGCGCAAACCGGCATGACGGAGGAAGATACCCGCCAATTGGACCGGGCAATCCGGGATTTGGCACTCTCACAGGGGCGGTTTTCCGCCCAGCAGATGCGAGAGGCTTTGGTCGATATTTCCGTCCATGGGCAGACCGCCGCTGAACAAACCCTGATTTTGGAAAGCGCCATGCGGTTGGCGGACGCCACGGGCTCCGATTTGGGCGGGATGGCTTATGCCCTGGGGGCAACCCTGCTGAAGTTTGGGCAGGACGCCTCCTATGCGGAAATGTGGGCCAATAAATTCGCCACGGCCCAGCGCTTTACCGCCGTCGAAACCCAGTCGCTGCTTTATGCGATGGGGGTGGCGGCACCGACGATGAACAGCTTGGGGCTGGCCGCGCAACAGGGCGGTTCCGGCTATGCGAGGCTTGCTGCCACCATGGCCGTGGCCCAACAGGAAATGATGTCGCACACGGGGGCTGCCCGAGGGTTCGAGGAAATTATGGGCACCCTCAACAGCACCATCTTGGGCGGTTCGGAACGGTTTGCAGAACTAGGCGTGGCAGTCCGCAATTACGACGGGACGGCCCGTGACCATTTCGATGTGCTCGACGATTTGGTAGGCGCTTTCGGCGGCTTGGATGCCCAACAGCAATACGCCTTGGAAAACTACCTGAACCTGGGCGTCTACGGGGCGGCGCTGTTGGACATTATGCGACGGCAAGGCGGGGCTATTTCCGATTTGTCCGTTGAAATGGGAAACTTCAACAACATTGCCGAAATGGGGCAGGAACGGACCGGCGGCTTTGCTGAAGCGTTCGGAACCGCGCGAGCCATGGGCCAGGAATTTCTCTACATGATAAACGAAGTCATCGGCGCCCGGATTTACGAGTGGGTGACCAATGCAGCATCCGGGATGAAGGTTTTTATGGCTGAACTTCGGGAATCCGGTGTCATCGAGCGCTTTGCAGAGGGCATATTCTCCGTGGTGGAAAGCTTGTTCCGGGTAGCAGAGGCACTTGCCCCTGTGGTGATGGAGTGGCTCCCGAAGCTTGCGGAAGCCCTTGCCATAGGTGCGGAGTGGCTCGGCGAAAACAGCGAACTGGCCATGGGCCTGGGCATTGCGGTTGTCGGGCTTTGGGCTGCTTTTAAAGGCTATGCCATCATTAAGAGCGTGATCGGCATGTTGGGCGGCCTGAAAACCGGGATTGTGGCTTTGAAAGGCAAAAAAGCCATCGGCGGGATGGCCCCTGCCATGAGCAAAGCTGTCGGAGCCAAAGGTGGCGGGAAAGGGATG
>WRGF01000088.1 GCA_009787345.1 Turicibacter sp. | reverse complement strand
TTTCACACCGATAGCCGCGGGGCTGGTGGAAACCGCGCTTTTTACTCCAATCCTGAAGTGGACCGCTTGCTTGAAGCCGCCCGCCGTGAGCAAAACTCAGTGCTTCGGGAACAGTTCTACCATGAGGCCCAGGAAATCATCGTTGCCGATGCCCCGTGGGTGTTCCTTAACATCGGGGAAGTGCTGATTGGCACGCAAAACAATGTGGCGGGGCTTCACAATTTGGCAGGGCGCATCAATTTCGGGGAAGTTTATTTTCAATAAATCCCAATTAAGGGTTGACTTCCCTCTCACAGTCTGTTAAATTATACTTACAAGAAAATCTATCGTTTAATAGCTTGGAGCCGTTTCAACCCGGCAACTCGCTATTTTACCCTTATCAAGAGTGGCGGAGGGATAGGCCCTGTGAAGCCCGGCAACCAATCCATATGGATACGGTGCCAATTCCTACGGATTTGCTTTCAAGCAATCCGAGAGATGAGGGGAAATTTTTATCGCATACTCTTTGTGGTGAACCTTTCTCTTCTGATAAGCGGGGAAAGGTTTTTTTGGTTCTAAAAATAAAATCATTTGCTGAATGTACGTTTCTGGAAGCCAATCGAGCTTCATGCACCGCTACAGACTGAAAACTGACCTTCCAAAGTAACTTTCTGTGGGAAAAGCACCCACGCCAAGCCACTTTTCCAGGCACAATTTTCAGCCTTACGCAAACGGGTGCATTCAGCATCTGGGTCAATCTAGTTCCACAAGCCGTTCCAGGCTGAAAAGTGGCCCTCCATGGCATCGTATCTGAGAAACCCACCCAGACACGATGCCACTCCAGGCGCACCTTTCAGCCTTCCACAAACGGGCTTGCTACACTTTTTATGAATGGGAGAGATTACGATGAGCAAATTTGAAATTGTAGGAAGTTTATTAAGGCCGACGTCTTTACTGGGATTTAAGCGTGCGATTGAGGAGAGGGACGATATTCAGTACCCTTTTTACTCTGATTTTGCCGGTTATGAGGCGGAAGAGGAACGGGCGATCAAAAAAATCGTGGAGGATCAGATTGCTGCTGGGATTGAGGTTATCAGCGATGGGGAGTATTCCAAATCCGTTTGGCACCTTGATTTCTTGTGGGGGCTGAAAGGGATTAAGCGTTCTATCATTGGGACGGGGCAGATTTTTAGGGAAAAGGATGGTTCCAAGGCTTTTGAAACCCGCCGCGACGTAGGGATCCAAGTAGTGGAAGCCCTATCCGGACATGAGCACCACTTCATCCGCGTGTTCAATAAAATCAAGAAATACTCTGGCGACCACCAAGTGAAAATCTGCATCCCATCCCCCTCTCACGTTTATTTCGATTTCGTTTGGAGCGCGCACATGGAATTCACCCCTTTCTACCAGTCAAAAGAAGAAGCAAAGCAGGGACTGCTCACCGCTTACAAAGAGTTTGTGCAGGACTATGCCAATGCCGGGGGGACGATTATCCAGTTGGACGACTGCCGCTGGGCGATGTTTGCCGACGACAACGAAGCGTCACCACTGAAAGGGCGTACAGATTTGGATTTGGAAAAACTTGCTGCTGAGTTCATTGATTTGAATAATGAGTTGATCGCTTACGCTAAATCCCTTGGCCTTAAAGTTTGGACCCATAACTGCCGTGGTAATTACCGTTCCCGACACATGTCTAGCGGGTCTTACGAGAAAATTTCGGACCTGTTCTTGGGGCAGCAAAACTATGATCGTTTCTTCCTTGAGTGGGATGATGAGCGTGCCGGTTCCCTTCGTGCGCTCGAGGTGTTCAAGGACAGCAACAAAGAGGTTGTCTTAGGATTACTTTCTTCTAAAACCAGCACGTTGGACAATGAAGAACGGGTGCTAAATGCGTTGAAAGAAGCACAAACGCTGATTCCAAAAGAACGATTATTCTTATCCCACCAATGCGGCTTCGCTTCCACAGACCATGGGAACGACTTGTCAGCTGAGGAGCAATGGAAGAAAATCGAGCAAGGGAAGAAAATCGCCGAAGCGTTTTGGAACGTAGGATAATCAACGGGAAAGCACCCGTTGATTATCGGCTAAAGGAAAAACACGAAAGTTCTATGGAGTTGTTTGGCTTCATAGGACTTTTATTATAGGGAGATGAGAACTGTGGAAAACAAAGCGAAATTAAGGTTTGGGCAATCGGTTGGGGTTGCCCCGCATATTAGGGAATACATCCATTTGTTGATTGCTGTTGCCATCGGGTTGGGTGCATTCTTTGGGATTGCCCCAGCTAATGGGCTTACCGAGCAAGGGGTGACGGTGCTGGCCATTGTGCTTCCTACCATTTATTTATGGCTCTTCGTCAATACCCATTGGGTGTCGCTGTTGTTTTTAGGGCTGTTGGCGATGACGGAGATCATGACCCCTAACCAGGTTTGGAGCGGGGCTTTGGGGCATTTCGCCATCACGCTGGTTTTGGCTTTTTCCATTTTGAGCAACTGCCTGAACGACACCGGGGCGATTAAGAATATTGCTAACTGGTTTATTACCCGCAAGTTTGTACAGGGGCGTCCCTACGCATTCATGGCCATGTTTTTTGCTTCCAACCTGGTGATTGGGATGTTCATGCAAAACCTGGCGCTGGCTGTGATGTACGTGGCGCTGACGGCGAAAATCTGTGAAAACTTAGGGCTTAAGAAGGGGGATTCCCTTTATAATGCCATGATGCTCGGGACGTTTTGGGGCAATGGGGTGTTAAGCATTGCCTCCCCTATCGCCAAAACCCTGCCAAATATTTTAATTGGGTTGGTGTACTCCAATTTAGGGGTTCAAATTACTTATGGTCAATGGTTTGCCGTGGGAATCCCCTTTTCCCTCATCATGTTCGCCATCATCATGCTTTGCATCCGCCTGGCAAATCCAGATACCACCCCGTTGAAACGCTTCAAAATAAGTGATTTGGAGCATGAAAGCCAAAGTTTAAGCCTGCGGGGAAAAATCGCCCTGATAGGAATGCTGACCCTTATCCTGATTATTTTGCTTCCTGAAATCCTGGTGACCCTTGGGGTTTTCGTGCCTGTTGCCAGTTATTTTGTCCGCATGGGGGCGACGGTGCCTGCCATTGCCATTATTATTTTGCTGAGTGTGCTGAAGGTGCGGGAAAATGGTGAGGTCGTGCCGGTGCTGGACTTTGCCAAGAGCACGAAGAACGTGCCCATCAACTTGCTTTTGTTCGTTGCCGCCGTGGTCATCATGGGGGTTCCCATGGCCGCCGAGGCTTCCGGGATTGTAGACTGGATTCATAACCTGCTTAATCCGGTCACACAAGGGTTGCCGGCATTCGGCTTGGTGGTCGTCCTCACCCTCATTTCCGTCGCTTTGACCAACTTTCTTTCCAATACGGTGGTGCTGACCTTGACTTTCCACCTCGGGGCCGCCCTATTAGCGGGAAGCCCTTATATCGGTCCCATCCCCTTCGCCGTCCTGATTGCTTTCGCTTCCTGTATGGCGTGCCTCACACCGTCTGCGGTCATGACGGCTCCCCTTTATTACGGGCCGGAGCATTTGAAGGCGAAGGTGGTAGCGAAGAATAACTTGATTTTCTTGGTACTGGCCGTGGCGGTAATTATTGCCATGACACCATTGGTTATTTCCATTTTTTAATCGACAGCAAAAAAGACCTCTGCAAGACGAGGCCGCTGAAAAACCCCTCCCTTAGGACAGGGCTTTTCCAATCGAATAAAAACATGAAATCATCCGTAAGCGGGAATTGCCCCTTCTTTACCAAAAATAATTAAAAAATCTCACCGTTTGGAAAAAAATTCTTTCCAAACGGTGAGATTTTTGTTTTTGATGGAAAAGCCTTCAGGAAATTGAAGGTTTTTCAGCGGCCTCCTGCAAGACAAAGAGGTCTTTTTTGACCTAATCTGCTAAATTTTCGAATCTAATAACGGGTGAATCGCTAAATTTATTATGGAGCTGATCGATGTCATAATTTTTTAAATTAGGCACTCTGATAACTAGCCTATTTTCTTTAACGTTAATTCCCATAGAAATTACAGCGTATAATTCGTCTTCTTGTTCTGTGATTTTTTCAATTATTTCATCGTGTACCGCTTGAATTTCTAGCAGTGAAAATTCGACTACTTGAATTTTAATGTTTTCTGGATATCCCACATTACTTATTGCTTGCTCTAGTTGGGGCGTTACCTCTGTCACATATATTATGATATGCTCATTTCCCTTGAAAGACCTTCCCGCATAAATTTCTGGGAAAAGATTTATATTGACTTTTGCTGATAATCTCGGCATTAGTTCTATTAAAAATGCCTGATCAGAGGGCCTTCCAACAGAATAATCTGTGTGGCAGCTTGCTAAAACAACGAACATCAGTATAAATGCAATTATTTTCTTCATAGCTCCAGCTCCTAGTGCGTAATTTTATGCATTTTTTTAGAATACACTAACCCGTAAGGCATTTGATATTGCCTGTACTGTACAATATACCCCTCCCGAAACATTTGTCACATGTATTCCAGCTACTGGCCTTGTACCGCTGTTGGCGTAAACTAACCCACCACTATCGCCGTTAGCAGAATTGTAATTCGTGCGAATCAAATTAGTTAATACTACTGATCCGCCTTCGGGTCGCGCAATATTTACAGTTTCTGCCACATTTTGGACATTGCCAGTAGTTACTTGAGTAACACGGCCTACTTGTGCGACTGATAATCCATTACTGGAGGAAACAGTAGAAGCAGCGTAAGTAAGGTTATTAAAACGAATTGTTCGATTCAAGGTAGTACTGCTATTAGTTCTAATCCAAGCACAGTCTGAGCTTCCTGACATATTTCTACCAATAACAGATCCTATAACAGTATTTCCAGACGTTATACTGTGATTTAGAAGCATGGCGTGCCCACTCCCGACAAGGCCGTTTTGAGATGGATTTCCAGCAGAACGGGCCCGATAGCCAGCTGACGATACTACTAATGGACTACTAATATTGTTTCCTGCGATAACAGTGACTTCTAAAGTAGGAATCTTCTCCAAATGATTAAACCGAAAATAATTTCGCTCATATTTCTCAATTGGAAGAATGGATAAAAATTCTTCCTGCTTAAGATTGTTATTTTCTAAAAGCCAAACATCAAGTAGATTCTCTTCAATTGATATCCCAAAAGCACGTGCATTATTTGAAATTGGGTGCTCGGGGTTGTCTAAATAAAACTGATTTATTTCATTTGTCAATTCAAGTAAACCTCTTAAGGAATAGTTACATTTTTTTACCTGGAATGGAACTTCTGTTTGCCTTAGTAAATCTAACAATCTTTCATTTTCCTGGATACTAAGCAATACAAGACTCCCCGATTGACTGAAGTAAATACCACCAAAATCTTCGGGGTAATCTTGAAAGTTTTCGGCCTGAATAAAATCGCCGAAACCATAATAATTTTGAATCAAGGCCGCCAAAATCTGAGACTTTTCTTGATTTTCCATAACATCTTTGTACAGCCCAGACTCAATGCAATAGCCAGATTCTGTGTAGTGCCAACCATTTTCATCAGTCGTAAGACCCTCTAGAGCGGCAATGTCATTAAGATCTTGAAGATAATTGGGTTGCGACTGAAAATCATTTGTATCAACACTTGTAGGTAAATCCAAATCAAAAGTTACATTTTCCATCGTTACTCATTCCTTTCATGCTTATTCTCACTACACGGACATTGTAACATGCTCCGGTATCGATGATTGTACAAAAAGTTTGTAATTTTATTTTGAATTTTATCATATTTTGATACTATTGAACTCTGATTATTGGTTAAACGTGCCGGAATTAACACAAATAGAAACCTGTCCCTCTCTAGCTAAACCGCTTTTGAAATTATTTTGCTACTTTACTATTGCTATTGTACTGACTTTCACTTTCTTTCACTGTAGTTATGCTCTTTATCCGCCAACCCGCAAAAGGAGTGTCGTTTTTTGACACTCCTTTTGTGGGTTGGCTCTTTCATATGCCGAGGATGGCACGGGCGGTCATGAAGTAAAAAATCAGGGCAACAGTATCCACCACTGTGGTAATGAGCGGGCCTGCCATGACGGCGGGGTCTAGCTTGAAGGCTTTTGCTATGAGTGGCAACAAGCCGCCTGTCACGTTGGAAACGACCACTGTGACCCCAAGGGTGATGGACACGGTGAAAATGACCGGAAGGGTTGCCTGGGTAAAAAACAGCATCCTGATAAAGTTGACGGCGATGAGCACCGATGAGGTGAGCAACCCGGTCCGGAACTCTTTGAACAAGACTTTTAGATAATCACGGGTGGATACCCCGCCCAACGCAAGTTCCCGGATGACCATGGCTGAGGACTGGGAACCAGAATTTCCTCCCGTATCCATGAGCATGAGAATGAAACTGGCAAGAATCGCGACAGAGGCCAGCACGTGTTCGGCGCCTTCAATTATATTACCAGTAATTGTGGCAGATAGCATTAATACCAAAAGCCAGGTAATCCGTTTTTTTGCTAAAGTCCATACGCTTGTTTTTAAATAGGCTTCCTCGTTGGGCTCCATGGCGGCCATTTTATGGAAATCTTCGGTATTTTCCTGCTCGATGATATCCATGATGTCATCGATGGTGATGACCCCTACGAGGCGGTCCTCTTTGTCCACAACGGGCATTGCCAGCAAGTCGTAAGTCTTGAATTTATGGGCGACAAGTTCCTGGTCGTCGTCGGTGCTGGCTTTGATGACTTTCTTTTTCATGATTTGGGAGACCAGCATGTCCTCCTTGTTAAGTATCAAATCCCGCAAGTGGACGATGCCTTTCAGGTGCCGGGCTTCGTCGATGATGAAAAGGACATCAATAGTCTCAGATTCTATCTCGCCTTTTCGGAAATAATCTCAATGTCGTCAACTTAGGCAAAAGAAAGGGATATCTTAAAATGATCGTTTGATTATTTATTGTTTTTCCTCCATAATTGAAGTAAAGGTCTTTTTGGGAGGAGATTATTACATAAAGAAATTTAATACATCTACGATTATTATGAGCACAAATGGTATATTGTATACCGAGGCCTTCAAATCGGCCACGAGGGAATCCGAAAGGTACTTCACCCGGGAAAGGCAGTTGACTTTTGTGCGTTGTTTTCATTTGATGCTTAGTTTTATGACAAAATCACTACAAATTGAAATTAATAATTTTTTTGAGGTGTCGGGCTTGGTTGGCACGGTTTCCAAACAAGCCTTTTCCAAGGCGAGGAACAAAATAAAATGAGAGGGATTCCGCCATATTTTTGAGGATGCCGTCCGAATTATACTTACTGGCGACGAATCCCTGACTCGTTTTAAGGGGTTTCGGGTATTCTCCATTGATGGAACGGAAGTCTTTTTGGAAAAAACAGTTGAGAATACCGCCGAATTCGGGCCAATCAGAGGCGGGACAACTGCAAGGCGTCTGTTTCGATTTTGTGCGATGTCCTGACGGGGTATATTGTTGATGCTGCTATTGGCGCTCATGACCATGGGGAAAGAAAATTTGCCTTGGGACACTTGGAAAAATTCAAGAAGTTCCAAGGAAGAAAAGACCTGATTATTTTTGACCGGGGCTATCCAAGCGCGGAGTTGCTCGCTTACCTGGAACAAAACGGATTCAAGTACCTGATGCGCGTTAAGCGCCGATTTAATGCCGAGATAGGTGCCACGGACAAATCAGATTTTTATATCCAGCTTAAATTTGGTGATGCGGTTTTCAAGACGAGGGCCATCAAGCTCGAATTGGACACAGGGAAAACCGAAGTGATGCTCACCAATCTGGCAGGGAACCAGTTTGGAAAATCTGAATTCAAGGCGCTTTACTTTATGCGGTGGCCCATAGAGACGAAATATAACCTCATCAAAAACCAACTGGAGCTGGAGTCATTCACAGGGAGAACGCCACGGACAGTGAAGCAGGACTTCTATGCGAACATGTATCTTGCCAACCTTGTGCAATCGACAAAAGAGCATGTTGATGAACTGATCAAAGAAGGTGCCACACTAAAGGGGAATAAGCATGAATACCAGGCAAA
>WRGF01000087.1 GCA_009787345.1 Turicibacter sp. | reverse complement strand
AACTCGCTTTGCTCGTATGAGTGAGGATTTTTTCGTCCAGCCAAGGAAGTGAAAATGCAGTGAACCGGAGCGTTCATGGCATTTTCACTGACGAAGGGTGGGCGGAAAAAGACCGCTCATACGAGTGAATTGGAGTTATTAGAGGTACCCTTGAGAAGTTCATCTCGTGGAGGAACCTCGTTTGATTTATTTCATAAATCACACCCTCCGGTTTTGGGAGGGTGTGATTTGTACGGGAGAGAACTTATATGAAAAGCTTGAATTTCCGCATTACTCTTTTCACCCAGATTATCGGCCTGCTTTGCAGTGGCATCCTGAACTTTGCCACGGCCCTTCATATTTTAGATTTGACCGGTTCCGCCACTATTTTCTCCACCATTATTTCCATCAGCTTTATCCCAACTATCATATTCGGTCCCATTGGCGGGATTTTGGCAGACCGCTTGCCGAAAAAACGGCTGATGATGATTGCCGATACAATCAAGGCCATTTTGGCGACGGTGTTGGCTACCGCCTTATTATTAGGGAGGGAAACTATTTTTTTAATCGGGTTTATCCTGACGATTATGATTACCTTGACCACCATCTACTTCCCCATTGTGTCAGCCATCATCCCTTCTATTGTGAATAAGGAGGACATTGTCAAAGCAAATAGCGCTGCCCAGTCGGTGAAAGCATTGTCCCGTTTTTCTGCCCCGGCACTGGGGGGTCTCCTGTTTGGGCTGATTGGTATCCATAACCTGGTTATCGGTGTGGCTGGCCTGTACATTTTGTCCGCCCTTTCCAACTTTTGCTTAAAATTACCCGACACGGATAAAGGATTTTCTGGGGGTGTATTGCAAGCCATTGGTTCCGATTTGAAATCCGGATGGATCTATATTTGGAAAACCGATGCTGCCCTTTTCGACCTTGCTTTAACGGTTGGGATCATCGCCATGGCCTTTTTCTCTGTTTTGACCGTCGCATTTCCTTATGTGGGACGGGTAGTGCTGGGCGTTAGTGAAATCCAGTTCGGGGCTGCTCAGGCGATTACAGCTATTTCCGCTTTGTTCGGTGCCCTCTTGGCCAACCATCAGAAGATGAAGCCCTACTTACAGCCAAAATACATCATCCATTGGACGTTTATTTCTGCGATATTTAGCCTCCCTATCGGGATATCCATGCTTGACAGATGGCAAATCAGCAATGAATTAAGGTTTTACTTTTTCACACTAGGGCTTTTCTTGACGATGACCATTTTTACGGTTTTCAATATTATCAAGATGGCTGCCATCCAGCGAAATGCACCTGCTGACATGGTCGGAAAGGCGACGGCGCTTACTATGGCCATTACCATCCTGCCGATTCCCATCATGCAGCGGATACTTGGTGACTTGCTTGACCGTGTGACGAAAGGGGAGCGGAATTTGGCGGGGATTTTCCTTGTGCTCACTTCCCTTGTATTTCTTTTAGGTTTTGTTAAGGTAATACTTAGGAAAAATGAACATTTGCAAATGTTCCCCAAACCCCGCCAATCCAAATAAAAGGCTTGCTTTCACATTGTGTGTGAAGACAAGCCTTTTTTCAATTACCAAGATCTTGGGAAGTGGATAAAGTCCCTTGGATTTAAAGCCGTGGGATAATTCCAAGCCCCGCGGTGGATTTCAAAGTGAAGATGGGCTCCGAATGAGTTTCCGGTATTGCCCATGGTACCTAGGACTGTCCCTTGTGCAACGAATTGCCCCACACCTACTGTGGGTGCCTGATGCATGTGGGCGTATACCGTCGTGTACATCTGCCCGTTGATGTTATGGGTAATCATCACGTGGTTCCCATAAGCCCAGTGCCAGCCCGAAACAGAAACTACGCCATCAGCAGCTGCAAAAATCCTTGTTGACGTGTCATTGAAGTTGGCAAGGTCAATCCCACGGTGACCAAAATAACAGCTATTCCCCCATTCACAAGATACATGCCCCCGCTCCATCGGGATTATGAAGTGACCGCCACCGCTGACCGTATTTGCTGCAACAGATGCTGGTTGGCTAACTCCGGTTGATTCCGGTGCGGGCACTCCTTGAAGCTGGTTGAAATGGGCGATTTGAAGGTTCGCATAACTAGCTGCTTCTTCATGTGCCGCCATCTGCTGCCTCAATCCTTCGCGGCGCGCCCCTAAATAGCGTTGTTTTTCAGCCAGGTAAGCACGATTTTCATTCAATCGCTCCTGTCTGCTTTCCTTAATATCCAATTGGGCCATTAAGGCGAGGCGTTGGTTAACTAAATCCCGTTGGGACTGTGTTAACTCCTCCCGTTGCATTTCCAGATAATCCAGTACCTCTTGCTGCAAGCTTAGCAGATCGCTGAGCTCCTGCATGATCCTAGCGTCGTGTTCCAAAATATTTGACATCATCGTGAAATTCCTGATCAGGGTCAGTAAATCCGAGGACTGGGTTAAAATCTCCAGCCACACATGGGTAAACCGGTTGCGCTGCACCGACTCCATGCGGCTTCCAATCAGGTCGCCCAATTCGATGATTTGCCCGTTGATGCGTTCCAATTCTTCTTCTGCTTCACCAATGCTTAATTCTTTAACCGCAATGTCATCTTCAACCGACTGGATTGCCGTCTCCCGCTCGCTTATTTCTCCTAAGAGGACATCAATTTCATCCTCTAACTGGTTGACCTCAGCCTGTATCGTTTCGATTTGTCCCATGACGTCCGTAATTTGGCCTTCATATTCCTGGTCCGTTGCCCAAAGGCTTGACAATTCTTCATTGGCCGATGCCAGTACTTGTAGGCACTCCGCTTCCGTACCACATGCCTGTGCAGTAACGGGGCTTGACAGTCGCCCTCCCGAAGCAGCTAACACCAGCCCCGAAACCAATAACCAATTTTGTATTTTGCTAATCATGCTTACCCTCCCATTTTTTGAAACGCAAGGGTACCTCTATTAACTCGCTTTGTCCAGATTTGCGAGAATTTTTTCGTCAGTCCGAGGAAGTGAACATGTGGTGAAGTGGAACTTCATGGCATGTTTACTGACGACGGAATGGCGGAAAAAGACCGCAAAGATGGGTGATTTGGAGTTATTAGAGGTGCCCGCAAGTTGAAGCAGTTACTTATACTTTATTGTAACATTTGCGCCCCCACATTCAAGAAAAATTTTCCGTTTCCGGTGAAAATCCCTTAGAAACAAATCCAAAGTTGCTTTAATCCTTTTCATTATACCATAATTAGGCATTTTTTTCGATAGTTTTGGAATTTTTTATGGATTTATTAACATTTATTAACAAATAATCTGATTTTTGGGCAGTATTTGTCCTTTTCCCCTCTTATTTGCCGAAATTTGTCGCATATTTGCACAAGAAAAAAGCCACCGTTTGACCCAAGCGGTGGCTGTTTTTCTGGTTGTCACTAAATTATTTGATTAAAGAAGCGAAGTATCCTAAAGTACGGATTAATTGGTTAGTGTAAGACATTTCATTGTCATACCAAGCAGCAACTTTGATTAATTGCTCGCCGTTGACTTCCATAACACGTGTTTGAGTTCCATCGAATAAAGATCCGAAAGAAGAACCGATGATATCAACAGAAACGATTTCATCTTCAGTGTATCCGAAAGATTCGTTAGCAGCAGCTTTCATTGCAGCGTTGATTTCTTCAACAGAAGTCTTTTTGTCTAATGTAGCTACTAATTCAGTGATTGAACCAGTGATTGTAGGTACACGTTGTGCCCCTCCGTCTAATTTTCCTTTTAATTCAGGGATAACTAGGCCGATAGCTTTTGCAGCACCAGTGGAGTTAGGGATGATAGATGCGGCAGCTGCACGTGCACGGCGAAGGTCACCTTTGTTGTGAGGAGCATCTAATGTATTTTGGTCGTTAGTGTAAGCATGGATTGTAGTCATGAATCCTTTTTGGATCCCGAATTTATCGTTTAATACTTTAGCCATTGGAGCTAAACAGTTAGTTGTACAAGAAGCACCCGATACTACTGTTTCAGACCCGTCTAAGATATTGTGGTTAGTGTTGAATACAACAGTTTTGATGTCCCCAGTTGCAGGAGCGGAGATAACAACTTTTTTAGCTCCGGCAGTCAAGTGCTTGCCAGCAGCTTCTTGGGAAGTGAAGAATCCTGTACATTCTAATACGACGTCTACGTTTAACTCTCCCCATGGAAGTAATTCAGGGTTGCGTTCAGCAGTAACTTTGATTTCTTTCCCGTTAACTACGAAAGCTCCTTCTTTAACTTCGATTTCACCATTGAAACGCCCTTGGGCTGAATCATATTTGAATAGGTGAGCTAAAGTTTTCGCATCAGTCAAGTCATTGATTGCTACTACGTTGAACTCAGGGTTTTGAACCATTAAACGTAAAGCTAAACGCCCGATGCGCCCGAATCCGTTGATTGCTACATTGATTGCCATGTAAGATTCCTCCTAGAATTATAAATCTGGTGCGTCTTTCCACATTCTGCATTTTTTACAACGAATACAGTATGGGAAAAACAAGACATATTTATTCTAACAATTTTTGGAATGATAATCAAGCCATAAAAACATCTTTTTAACGTGTAAGTGCTTTCTGGTTGCATTTTTTGGAAGGTACCTTAAAATTCCCCCTCTTCGACAAAAAAAATGCAATATTAGCCCGGTCAACTGAATAGGATGTCTTATACCCACCGTAATTAAGCTCCTGTCGCCAAGAACGACTATTTTTTTCAGTTGAGATATGGTAAAATACGGTATAAACTTATTATTCGAGAAAGAGGTGTCCTATGAGTTATTTAGTACCAACAGTTATTGAGCAAACTTCGGGAGGCGAGCGTGCCTACGACATTTACTCCCGCCTTCTAAAAGACCGCATCATCATGTTAAGCGGGGAAATCAACGACCACATGGCCAACATCATCGTTTCCCAGATGTTGTTTTTGGCAGCCGATGATCCAGACAAGGACATCCATCTTTACATCAACTCCCCAGGAGGTTCCGTGTCGGCGGGGATGGCCATTTACGACACGATGAACTACATCAAGCCCAATGTTTCCACTATTTGCATGGGGATGGCTGCTTCCATGGGGGCATTCTTGCTTTCAGCCGGTGAAAAAGGCAAACGCTACGTTTTGCCAAATGCTGAAGTGATGATCCACCAACCGCTTGGGGGAGCCCGTGGGCAGGCAACTGAAATTGAGATTGCCGCCCGCCACATTTTAAAAACCCGCGAGAAGTTGAACCAGATTTTGTCCAACAACACCGGGCAAGACCTTGAAACGATTGCCCGCGATACGGACCGGGACAATTACATGGATGCCAACGAAGCCGTTTCTTACGGGTTGGTTGACTCTGTTGTCACCCGCCCGGTCAATATTTCCTTAGACAACCAATAAGCCCAGAAAGAGGTGTCCCTATGAGCTACTTAGTACCTACAGTTATTGAACAAACATCCGGCGGCGAACGTGCCTATGACATTTATTCCCGCCTTCTCAAAGACCGCATCATCATGCTAAATGGCGAAGTAAATGACATTTCTGCCAATATCATCGTTTCTCAGCTGTTGTTTTTGGCAGCGGATGACCCGGAAAAAGACATCCACTTATACATCAACTCCCCAGGCGGTTTGATCACTGCCGGGATGGCCATCTTCGATACCATGAATTACATCAAGCCTGATGTTTCCACCATCTGCATGGGAATGGCTGCCTCCATGGGGGCTTTCCTATTAAGTGCCGGAGCCAAAGGCAAGCGTTTTGTCCTTCCCAATGCGGAAGTGATGATCCACCAACCCCTTGGGGGAGCCCGTGGGCAGGCGACTGAAATTGAAATTGCTGCCCGCCAAATCTTAAAAACAAGGGAAAAGCTTAACCAAATCCTAGCTGAGAATACAGGCCAGGACTTGGAAACCATCGCCCGCGATACCGAACGCGACAACTACCTGGATGCCCAGCAAGCTGTTGAGTACGGGTTGGTGGACGCTGTTATCGTCAGCAAATAATTCCATCAAAAAATGAGCACCCGGCTTTATGGGCGCTCATTTTTTATATCCTATTCAAAATAGGCATCCAGCTTTTGCGTGTAAACCTCATAAGCCTTTTGGATTTCCTCCAGGGAATTTTTCCGTGACAGTGGCGGGAGCCCATCAATGGCAAACCAGCCAACTGCTGTTGTTTCATGGTTTGGGCGTGCAGCCCCTCCAGTGATATGGGCTGAAAAATAAAGGCAGTACACATCATAAAGGGATTTTTCGATGTAATTGCGACGGTCAAAGACACCCAAAAGGCGGTCGCAGGCTACCTCATACCCTGATTCTTCCCAGACCTCTTTGGCTGCATTGGCTGCCGGTGCCAAATCAACATCGCACCAGCCACCAGGCAACGACCAGCGGCCGCTTAGTTTTTCCTGGACCATCAATAACTTCCCATCTTGGACAACCAGCGCTCTCACTGCTGGCTGAGGGGTTGGATAGGAATAGTCCCTATACAAATCCGATTCCGGGAACGGAATGCCCGTATAAGATTCCAGCATCCGGACGCTGGCTTCCTTAAGCTCGGCGTAATTTTCAAGGGCATAAGGGTCAGTTAAGTAGGTTAAACCCGTTTGGGAAATAGCCTGGACTTTTTTGATGAATTCCAACATGTTGTCTTTCATGGCTTGACGCCCTCCCTTCCCTTGTTTATGACGCTTTTGTACTGCTTGATACGTTGCCCCCTCTTCCAACGCACCAGCTGGCGTCGCCAAAAACACCTTCAAGGGTAGCGTCTAACAGAGTCCCTTTACTATGTGTTAATCCCCATGGGCGGTCGCTTAACTGTCCATCCCCATCCAGTACCCAGCACTCCTTGACCATTTGCTCGGATACTTCCGGATGGATGTGCCCCCCCATCCAGCAATCCATGAAGGAGGAGCTGAAGCCGCTCCCTAAATAAGTGGCTTGTTTTGGCCCGTCCCCTGTGAAGAGGCAGCTTTTAAAGGTAAATCCCCTATCCGCGCCCAGCGGGGCAGCCGTTTTCGCAACGCAGCCAACAGCTTCTAATGTAGGATTCAAAGAATGTAGCTTGCAGCATTCAAACAAAGCCGTGGCATTGCCTGCCAGCACATTGCCGCTGCCTTCAAAATAACAACAGCGGAAATATTGGCGGCTCATGGACTGAGGGGTGTTTTTAGGAAGTTCCTGTAAAAATCCCCCCGTGGCCACCACCGTGTCCTGATGCCCTAAAAACCCGCAATGGTGGAATTGTACCCGGTCCGCACGGATATATGCCGCCACAGCTTTGGAACAGGCCCCTTCCCCTTCAGCAGAGCTGACAAAAATCAGGTTCTCAGCACTGAAACCGTCACCTTCCACTAAAAGGGCAGCTGGCTCTGCACTCCCGTTGCTGCCGTCGTTCACTACGCTGACGTTTTTGCCAGGCTCGCCCACTAATGTCAAGTCCGCCTTTTTAACGGTCAGGTTTTCAAAATAAATCCCCTCTTTGACCAAAATGATGACACCTCCAGCAGTCTGGGATGCCGCATCAAGCGCCTCCTGTATGCTGGTATAGTCCCCGCTTCCTCCGAGGTCTACAATCCATAGCTTTTTCCCCATCGTTTTTCCCCCCCTATATAAAAATAGTTTATGCTAACTATACCAATTTTCAAGTAAAATGAAAAGCTAATTCCCACAAAAATTGCCAATTCGTTTAAATTTTGATATTTATTCCACGTCACTTAGAGGAAGATGTTCGGGATTTAAGGGGTTTGTCTCCTTTTTTACGAAAAAAACACCCATTTTGGCGGGTGTCTGGCTTTAGGGCCATCACGGATAAGGGTTTACTGCATTCCCGGTCGCAGCACCACTTAGGTGAGGGTCACGGCGGATTTATGAAGGGAATATTTTGGTAATAAAATGAAAAATTATGTTGTTTTAAGGAATTTTAGACTTTTCTAGCGTAAAGTTTAGAAG
>WRGF01000086.1 GCA_009787345.1 Turicibacter sp. | reverse complement strand
CCCGACCGGGGCTTTTTGCGTTACATAAACTTTGATACGGCAATTATACCATGGGAACCGGGAAGGGTTAAAGCCGTGTTGTTATTTGACGCTTACCGTGTTGTTATTTGACGCTTACCAGGATGATGGTCAATCCCCTCCGGGCAAGCATTTGAATCCGGCAACTTTGCCTTGGACAACAGCAGTTTCAGCTTCCTGTTTTTCTTGCGTGCCCATTCTAAGTCCACCAAGAGCCCGATGCGCTCTTCAAATGTAAGGTTGTCAAATTCCTAGTTCATCAACTGAAGCCTTATATCCTCTGCCATGTGTGACAGCCGCAGTTCATGGAGCTTATTGAGGGTTTCCTGATTCAGCATTGCTCGTCACCCCCATAATAAGATGAACCTCGTGTCAGGGAATAGTCGTCGGGTTCAGTTGGTTTGATTGGGATTGGCAAGGGCGCAGACCTGTCGGTCCCATTTTTGAGGAATTCTTGTTAAAGTTATTATGGCGGTTTTAAATCATGGAGATACGCTTCGAGTAAATCCCTGAAGCTGGTCTAAAGCTAAATTGCCGTTGAGATAGAAAAACTATTTGTCATAAATTATAAATAATAAAAATCAGATATTTGTATCTATTGTTTAATAAATGCAAATATCTGATTTTATTTGTTCGACTGTTCATTCTATCGTTAAAAAAATTGCCATATTTGATTGTTTGTGTTAAAATCAAATGAATATGAATGGTTTTCAAGGAGGTTTTTAACATGTATGAACTATTATCTAAAATATTTTATAAGAATCCTTCGAAATATGAGGAAGAATTTTTGAAACGATTTGAAGGATATGGAACCGTGAAGCTGCCATTGCGAATCAAGCCATTTAAGTCGTCTGAAGAATTTCAATGCTTTTATGTTATCCACAACAGGCTTATGTTAAAGTATGAAGAAATTCTCAAGAACAGTAAAGAAATAGAATTGCGAAGATTTTCCTTGCCAACAGTAGCAATTAGGCAGTATATCGAGTCAAAATTGAAAGAAGAGCTAGTTAGCACGAATGCAATTGAAGGGGTTCGCAGCTCAAGGAAACAAATAGCAGAAGCACTTGAAGCTAATGAAGTGACTGGAAAAAGAGTTAGATTTTCTAGTCTGGTTCACTCCTATTCCATCTTGTTATCATCGGATAGCTTTCTGCCGATAACGAAAGCGGGTGACATAAGAAAACTATACAATGAAATAGTAGCGGAAGAAGTTACGGGAAGAAACACCTTAGACGGGGCATTTTTTAGAAAAGAACCTGTAGATGTACTTGCAGCAAGTGGTACTGGAAGAGTTATTCATTCTAATTCATTTTCTGAAGAAAAAATCCAATCCAAACTCTCTGAAATGTTGTTTTTTCTGAATGAATTTGAAACACCAATGCTCTATAAGATTGCTATAGTACACTATTACTTCGGATTTATCCACCCCTTTTACGATGGAAATGGTAGGGTTTCGCGCTACTTGAGTAGTTTATACTTAAAGCATGAACTTGACACTTTGACGGCGTTGACGCTCTCATATGCGACAAATAAAATAAAGGAAGTTTACTACGAAGGTTTCGAACAAGCAAATAATCCCCTTAATAAAGGCGATCTTACGATGTTTTGTGATTCCTTTTTAAAAATTATTGGTGTTGCGCAAGAAAATATCTTAACTGAACTTGCAATGAAAGAGGTCCAACTAAATAAATTAAGAAATGTTTTAGACGAGATGACTGAAATGATGCCAGAAATGCTTGAAATTTTATTTATTGTAGGCCAAAGCTCTATTTTTGGTTATATTGATGAGGGGATTTCCCTAAAAGATCTGAAAAGCATTCATGGGCTGGATGTTGCTAAAACACGAATTTCGAGAGTTTTAGATGAATTAGAGAATTTAGGCCTAGTACAGTGTATTTCAAGAAAGCCTAAAATTGTTTCGTTGTCTGGTGGATTTATGAGCCAATTAGAATTAACATAATTTCGATTTATTCACTTCGATTGTATAATTTTTGTATTTTTTATTAAAAAACGACAAAATACGATAGGGCGTTTTTGCAAGTCATGCTAAAATTTGACAGATATTTTAAATAACAACTGGGAGGATGTTTTAGCATGATACAAAAAATGAAATTGGGGTTGAAATTAGTTTTAATTTTGGCTTTCACATTACTTGGGGGGATGCTCTGGTCCAACGATCAAAACCTCATTTCTGCATCCGCATCGACTGTTAGGTACCGTGCCCATGTTCAAAACATAGGTTGGCAAGGTTGGGTTAGCAACGGACAGGCAATGGGGACTAATGGTCAGGCGCTTCGGATGGAAGCTATTAATATTGAAATTGACTCCCATCTTTCAGGTGGGATTGAGTACCGTAGCCACGTTCAAGACATAGGCTGGCAAGGTTGGGTGTCTAACGGAGCGTTAAGTGGTACGAGTGGTCAATTGCGCCGTGTTGAAGCCATTCAAGTTAGGTTAACCGGTGAAATTGCAAATCACTACAATATTTACTATCGGGTTCATGTGCAAAATTTCGGTTGGCTCGGTTGGGCACGAAATGGAGAAAGCGCCGGGTCAGCCGGTCATGCGTATAGGGCCGAGGCCATGGAAGTCCGTCTAGTTCCTATCGGGCAACCCTCACCAGGAACAAGGGACAATCGTTTTAGGGAAGCTCCGCCGGCTATTTCTTACTCAACTCATATTGAAAACGTAGGATGGCAGGATGCTAGAAGAAATGGTGCCTTAAGCGGAACGACTGGTCAAGGGTTGCGTTTGGAAGGAATTCGGATTAACGTCGAAGGTGGTACTTTAAGTGGTGGTATCGAGTATCGCACACATATTCAAGACATTGGTTGGCAAGGATGGACTAGGAATGGTGGACTTAGTGGGACTTCTGGGCAAGCTAGAAGGCTAGAAGCCATTGAAATCCGTTTAACTGGAGATATTGCAAATCACTTCAATGTTTATTACCGTGTCCATGCCCAAAACTTTGGGTGGTTAGGATGGGCTCGTAATGGTCAGCCGGCAGGGACAGCGGGATTCTCTTTTAGGTTAGAAGCCATCGAAGTCCGCTTGGTGCCACACGGAACAAATGGTCCAACTACTAATGCCGTGGCATTCCAGCAATTCCAAATGCCACGGATCATCATCGACCCAGGCCACGGTGGAAGCGACCCGGGGGCAGTGGGTGCCGGGAACATTTTTGAGAGCCACATTGTCCTTTCAGTCAGCACCCGCCTAAACAATATTACCCGTAGCCGTTCTGGACTGGATACGCTAATGACCCGTACAACCAACGTAGCTCCGGGCATTACATCCCAATGGGGGGGCTTGACGGCTAACCAATCCGTCTGGGCAAGGGCTGACTTTTCGAGAAATAACCAACGTTCGGATCAGGATATATTTTTAAGTATCCATGCCAATGCAGCAACCAATTTAAATGCCAGGGGGGCGGAAACGTTTTATTTTAATAATAGCCTGGTTGCAGGGAACCATAATCCCCACACGAACCGCAGCAGGGATTTAGCGAGGGCAGTCCAAAGCCGCAAAGTGAACGATGTTGGGATGATTGACCGGCGTGCCCGCCATGGAAATTTCGGTGTCCTTCGCCAGAACTCCATGCCAGCTATCTTAGTCGAGCTAGGCTTCATGAGCAACTCCCAGGATTTGGCGATTTTAAATTCCCCACACTATCAACAGCTTTTTGCCGAGGCGATATACCAGGGCATATTAGATTATTTTGAAGGACAAGGCTTGAACGTCTCCGCCTGGAGGTGATATACTTGAAAAATGTGTTAAAACTGTATAAAGGCTTGAGGGTGCAAATCTTCCGCCTTTTTTCATGGTATAATTTGATTGATTTTAACAATATTCAACTAAAAACCAAGAATAATGGGGAGGCATACACATGCAAAAGTTTTTCAAGATTTTGCTGGCATTTTCATTGATGTTCAGCCAAATCAACGTAGGGGGCTTATTGGCGATTGCCTATGGCGAACAGGAAAACCCTATAAATGATTTACCGTCTGAAGATTACATTGACGTAACTGAAGACTTTTTTAGCGAAGCAGACGATTCTTCAGAGGGAGTTTACGAGGAAGAATCCGACGTAACCGAAGAAGAGGCGGTACTGTTAGATGAAGAAGAAAACACAGAGTTTGAGGAAACATATGATAACTCTGAAGAAGAATATGCAACTGACGAAGAGGACCATGAAGAAGAGGAAGAACCCGCAATCGAAGACCCATGGGAACATTTACGTACAAGCTTCAGCGGAGTCTTAAACAACGGTTTCATTGGCGGAATCCTGAACCCATCTTCCGATGAAGCCCATATTTCCATTTGGTCAGAGCCCCACACAGGATCAAGTGTCGTTAATACCCTTCCTTTTGGTACTTGGGTAAGCCTGGAAGGCATTGCGGTGGATGGGGAGCAAATCTGGTACCTTATTTCATATGAAGCAGGAGATAGCATTCATTCCGGATACATCCACGGAAGCAACTTTATCACCAATCATGAGGGATTCTTGCAATGGTTGGCGGGTAATTCCTTCAATATTTTCGGGGAAAGGGTACGCGTCAACCCACGGGCAAGGCAAGCTGCTGCAAGGAATGCTACCAATTTGAATGCGTTCCCTGCAAGCTACCGCCCTTTTATTCAAGCGATGATCAACGCCCGTCCAAACTGGACATTTGTTCCTCATAACACGGAACAGGATTGGAATCAAGCGGTTGCCGCGCAGATGGTTTTCCCGAGGAATGCGGTCTCGCAAAATAGGCCGGCTTCTTGGCGGACGAACCAGTTGGTAGAAGTGAATACGGCAGGGACCCACAGATGGTACCAAGCCTCCGAAGCCGCCGTCCGACACTTTTTAGATCCCCGGAATTTCTTGAACGAGCAAGACGTTTTTCAATTTGAATTGCTAGGATTCAACAGTTCAGCCCACACCGTTGCCGGAACTAATGCCGTCTTGAACGGGACTTTCATGCACACGTCAAGCCCGACAGGGAACCGATTGGCAAATGGGAGGAGCTATGCTCAAGCCTTCTTCGACATTGGAAGGTCACTTAACGTTAGCCCATTCCACTTAGCGAGCCGGGTTCGCCTGGAGCAAGGGGTTGGGGGAACCTCCGGCTTGATTTCAGGAAACTTCCCTGGTTTTCAAAACCTATTTAACTACTTCAACTTCGGGGCAACAGCCGGTGCCGGCGGGCAAGCCGATGCCATTATCCGTGCTGGATTGACCCGTGCAAGGGAGGAAGGTTGGACCACAAGGGATTTAGCATTATCTGGAGGGGCATATCGCCTTTCGGAATGGATCCGCCGTGGACAAAACACCCTTTATTTCCAAAAGTTTGACGTAGCCGTTAGGCAAAGGCCTTGGTTGCAGCAATTCATGCAGCACATTGAAGCCCCATTAACAGAAGGGCGCTCCGTAAGGAATGGCTATAATGCCATTGGCGTTATGAACAATAGCTTTGTTTTTAGCATTCCAGTGTTTAATAATATGCCGGGGCAAGCTGCCCCTCAGCCGGGACAAACAGTAGTTACACCACCTCCAGCGGCTCCGACAGCTACGGTTTCTTACCGTTCCCACGTCCAAAACCGGGGGTGGCTGTCATGGGTATCCAATGGGGGAAATAGTGGGACAACAGGCCAATCTCTTCGTATGGAAGCCATTAACATGACAGTCGACTCCAATCTCTCAGGCGGAATCCAGTACCGCTCCCATGTTCAAGACATCGGTTGGCAAAACTGGGCTTCCAATGGGGCATTGAGCGGGACAAGCGGCCAACACCGCCGTGTAGAAGCCATTCAAATTAGGCTGACAGGAGAACTTGCAAATCATTTTGATGTCTTTTACCGGGTTCATGCTGAACGATTCGGTTGGTTGGACTGGGCTTCCAATGGGGCAAGTGCCGGTACGGCTGGACAAAGCCTGCGCTTAGAATCCTTCCAAGTTGTACTTGTTCCGAGAGGGGGGCAACCCCCAGGTGCAACGAGAAGGCCGTTTAGCGAAGTAAGGACCTTTGTCAACTATTCAACCCACATCCAAAATGTTGGTTGGCAAGCTACAAGAAGCAGCGGGCAATTAAGCGGAACCAGTGGTCAAGGCTTGCGTTTGGAAGGAATCCGTATTAACCTTAGCAACCAAAGTGTAAGTGGTGGGATTGAATACCGCACTCACGTTCAAGATATTGGTTGGCAGGGATGGCGCAGGAATAACGCAATAAGCGGTACTTCTGGTCAAAGCCGCCGCCTCGAAGGCATTCAAATCCGTTTAACAGGCGAAATGGCAAGACAGTACGATGTCTACTACCGTGTCCATGTCCAAAATCACGGATGGCTTGACTGGGCCCGAAACGGCGCATCCGCTGGAACGGAAGGGCGAGGCCTAAGGTTAGAAGCTATCGAAATCGTACTCGTCCGAAATGGCGACCCAGCTCCAGGAAGGACTCAGCGACCGTTTATCAGATAGCCAAAACGCAACCCACATTCTCCGTGGGTTGTTTTTTTAAAAAGTGGCAATAATCGACAAATGTGCTATAATTAAAGAAAATCCGAAAGGCGGTACGCATATGATTCATTCTAAAAAACTGGTGGATATTACGACAGAGGCGGGCAATCTCATTGTGGGTTTGTTTGCGGATAAGGCTGCTGGGCAGGCTTCGGTCATTGAAGCGGCATTAGGGGTCAAACTTTCCGATGTAGCGGATTCAAAATATGGGGAAGTAACGATTATATCGACCCTTAAAAAGTTGGAAAGCCCTCTCCTTTATGTGGTAGGGCTTGGAAAATCAGAGGAATTTGACTTAGAGAAGTTCCGTAACGTCATCGGAAAAATCTCAAAAAAGGTTAAAAATAATGGAACCCTGTTGCTGGAAACTTTCGGGGATGACCTCCCGACATTAGGGAAACTAGCAGCCGAGGCTAACGGATTGGCTACCTTTCAAACTGGCATCCTAAAAACCGAAGGAAAAAAGCAGGATTCCGTCGCATTCACCATTGCAGCTGATGCAGATTTGGATGAGGCCATCAAAAAAGGGAGCATTCTGGCCGAGGCTACCAACCGCGCGCGGGCTTTGGTCAACTTACCGGGGAACTACTTGACGCCGACGGCACTAGCAGACGAAGTAGCGAAATTCGCTAAGGAATTTGACTTGGAATGCCGGATTATTGACAAGCCAGAGATGGAAGAGATGAAAATGGGAGGGCTTTTAGGGGTGAACCGCGGCTCCACGGAAGTGCCAAAAATGATTGTGGTGAAATATCAGGGAACAGACACGTTCGAAAATGTCACTGCTTTAGTCGGGAAAGGGCTTACCTTCGATACAGGGGGCTATACATTGAAGCCACGCACGGCGATGAATGGGATGCAAGGGGACATGGGCGGTGCCGCAAGCGCTATCGGAGCCTTCGAAGCCGCCGTCCGCCTGAAACTGCCAGTCAACTTATTGCTGATTGTCCCATCCACGGACAACATGGTCAGCGCCGATGCCATCAAGCCAGGCGATGTCATTACCATGATGGGCAAAAAAACGGTGGAAGTGACCAATACCGATGCTGAAGGCCGCTTGATTTTGGCCGATGCCCTGGCACTTGCCAACGAGTACGGAGCCAGCCGAATTATTAACTTGGCAACCCTTATAGGGGCCATTATTGTCGCCCTGGGAAGCGATATCACCGGTGCTTTTACTAACGATGAGGAGTTTATGACGCAACTTGAAGCCGCATCTTTTGAGACCCACGAGCAATTATGGCAAATGCCACTGCACCCACGGGACGCAAAAGCACTCCGAAACAGCGTGTCCGCCGATTTGAACAATGCCCCACTCGGAAAGCCGGGAGCCATTATGGCAGCCGCCTTCCTAAAGGAATT
>WRGF01000085.1 GCA_009787345.1 Turicibacter sp. | reverse complement strand
GGAAATGCAGGCGGCGGCATACGAGGCGGGCAATGCTTATTTGGTCGTCATCGCCGCTTTGATCCTGGCGTTCCAATCCTTCCCAGGCTTTATCCTGACCCCGGTCATGCTGAAAAAAGCCATGCGGGCCGACCTTCAAAATGGGGGCGCATCAGGGAAAAACCAGGCATTAGCCTTGGAAACGAAAGAAAAATTCCCAGAAGCTTACCAGACAACCGCCATTTTACTGGCAATCACCGCAGCCATCGGGATTTTATCCTTTGCCACAGCCCAGCTGACCCGGGAGGTTTTAGGGGCATTTGCCATTTCCCAGGCGGTGTGGGGGCTTCTTTATGGGATTTTATTTTCTGGCCTTGGCTGGATCCCAAAAGGGGTCTTGGATAAAGCCATGAGCTCGGGGATTATCCTGATTTTGGTTATTTTTAGCGCCTTTGGCGTCTTGGCGACAACAACCTTCACTGAAATCGCCGAAGTCGCCGCCCCGGTCCTTGGATTGTTGGCACTTGGAATTGCTGGGATTTTCATCTTCTGCATCCTGGCTGCCAAAATCCTGAAACTGGACTGGCGCCTGGCAGTTGCACTGGGGCTCAACTGCCTCCTAGGATTTCCCCTCAACTACCAGCTCACCAAGGAATCCATCCGGGCCATCACCAACGACCCAGAAGAAGCCAAATATTTGGAAGACAAATACATGCCTATGATGCTCGTTGCCGGTTTCGTCACCATCACCATCGGCTCCGTATTCCTAGCAGGGTTTTTACGGAACTTTGTTTAGGGAAGTCAAATATAAAAATTCCGCCTTTTGGGGCGGAATTTTTATATTTGGTGTTAAAAACCACTTAAGTTGTGCTACAATAAAGGAAAGCGAGGTGGCAAGGATGTACGAGGAAATCATCAGCATGTGGCAAGCATTTTCGATTGAAAGCATTTCCGATTACGAGAAATACTTGGGAAACTTTAAAATCCTGTTCGCCTACCATTCGGGGAAAATTGAAAACGAAGCCATTACTTACCATGACACGCGTGAAGTGTTTGAGCATGGCAAAGTCATAAATTTTAGCGGCAGTCCCCGGACTCTTTTTGAAACCCAAAACCAAAAAATTTGTTATGAGTTCTTGCTCGCCCATTTGCAAAATCGAACACCTTTGTCCTTGCAATTAATCAAAGAAGTCCATCGGGTGCTGACGGAAGGGACTTATGACGAGAGGCGCTACATCGAAAATGGCGAGCGCCCCGGAGAATTCAAGAAGGGCGATTACATTACGGGCCGTCATGAAGTCGGGAGCAGCGCTGAACATGTAGCGGAGGATTTGGAGGAATTAATGCTGGAACTCTCTGGGTTTGTTGGAAAAATAACACCAGGGAATGCCCTCACGGCTGCGGCCTATTTCCATGCGGCTTTCGAAAATATCCATCCCTTTGCAGATGGGAACGGAAGGGTAGGGAGGACACTCCTTAATTATTTCCTCATGCTTCATGACCACCCGCCCCTGATCATTTACGAAGAAAACAAGCAGTTTTATTACGAAGCGTTGGAAGTATTCGATGAAATAGGCGAAATCCAACCGTTGAAGGAATTCTTCAAATACCAAGTGGAGCGTACATGGGAGAAACAACTGGCACTTTCCAAAGGGGAGCGTCCCAAGCGTTCTAGAATGAAATTATAAAAACAGATAGGGCTTGATAGCCGTATCTGTTTTTTTGATTTGATAAATCAGTTACCGCCCGCCTCGCCAAAATTGCTGTTTGAAAGTAGCGAAGCGCCCTTTCCCCCCGACTATAGCGAAATAAAATTTTGCTATAGTCGTTGAAGAAACTCCTCCAATACCACCACAACCCCGTCCTCATCATTGGAGGGAGCCTTAAAATTAGCGACTTCCAGCACATCCGGGTGCCCATTGGCCATGGCATAGCTGTAGTGGCACGACTCCATCATTTCATAATCGTTCAAATAATCGCCGAACGCCATGGTTTCGTCATAAGAAATCCCATACTTCTCCTGGATCATTTTAATGGCATGGCCCTTATTGACCGTCTTGTTCATAATATCCACCCACTCCCCGGCAGACACCACCACCTTGAAGTGTTCATAAAATTTTTCAAGGAAGGGATAAATGTTTTGCTCGCTGTTGTGTGGGGTGTAAATAGCAATCTTGCAGATGGCATCCTGGTTGACGACCGCTTTCAAATCCGATACCCGCTGGCAACGGGCATAGTACATATCCGCATTGGCCTCAAACTGGGGGCCGCCATTGTTTTCATCGATGTAAGCGGACTCCAGGCCACACAAAATCGGAAACGCATTTGGGATTTTGCTAATAATGTCCATCATCTCAAGGACATCCGAAGTTTCCATCTGGTCATAGAAAATGTTTCTCCCTTCATCAAAGACAATCGCCCCGTTTTCGGCAATGAAAATCATTTCATCCTTGAGGCTTTCATAGATTTCAAGAAGGTTATAGTACTGGCGGCCACTGGCAACGGCAAACTTCACCCGTTTTTGGTGGAGCCTGTCAATGGTGGGGAACAACTTGTCCGACAATTCTTTCTTCGAGTTCAGCAACGTGCCATCCATATCGGCGGCTACTAATTTTATCATAAAAAAACCCTCCTCGGAACAATGTATGGCAAGCCTGTTTGCACGGATGTGCTTAAAATAGCATCCGCCTTGTCAACAGGCCATAAAAACCCGTGCCTGATTCCACCCCTTAATTGTAACCTGAATCGCCGAAAAAAGAAAGGACGATGCTAAAAATCTTCCAACTCCACATCAGAAAAATCTTGCGAATTACACATAATTTACACAATGAAAAGAGGGAATGGTATGGTATAATGCGATGTAAGCTAAAAATAGATGGAGAAATGGAGATAAATGATGAAAAAGAACGGATTGAGTGCATATGCTTTGAAAATGATTGCTATCGTGGGAATGGTCATCCAACACGGTGCCATGGTGTTTCGGGACATCATTCCCCTAAGCGCCCAAATCCCCCTGCACATTGCAGGCGGGTTGACATTCCCCCTCTTGGCGTATTTCGTTTCGGAAGGGTATAAATACACGTCAAATTTCAAAAAGTACATCGCCAGGCTTTTGGTATTTGCCTTGCTGGCGCAAGTACCCTTCGCTTTTGCCCTGGGGACGCCCGCCCTCGTCCAATACAATATTTTATTTACCATCGCCCTTGGTTTGCTGGCAGTCCGCTGCCTGGAGGGAGCCAGGCAAAAGCCGGTGCTTTGGCTTTGGTTTTTGCCATTGCTGGCCATCAGCCTGTTCGTTCAATTTTCCTTCATGGGTATCCTCATAATTGTACTGTTTCGCATCATCAAAAAAGAAAGATGGCGCCGGTTTTGGCCCATCTTCCTGTCGTTTTTGTTTTTTAGCGATGCATTTACCATCGCCATTGAAATGGCGGGTGGCCAGTTTGAAGGCTTTGGCCTAAGTTTTTTTTACCGAATTGCCATGGGCATCGGTAATTTGGTGGCCATGATGCTCCTTTTTTGCTACCAAGGGCAGCGGGGACCTAAAATGAAGTACTTTTTTTACTGGATATATCCGCTTCATTTCGTGGTAATCATTGCCTTGGCCTACTGGCTGTCCATTCCCTTGTTTTTCATCGCTTATTAGGCCTTTCACAAAACTATCTTTTGCGGCATGTGCGGGCCTTTTGCCACCACCCATAGAGGGCTACTGTGCCGGGTCTTTGTCAGAGTATCCCTTTGTTAACTCGCGGTAGAACCCAGCATCGGCGGTGTAGTAGTAAGGGTAAAAGTGGAAGTACAAGTAGATGCCATACAGGGAGAAAACCACTAGGAAGAAAATCCCCGAGCCAATGAATCCGGCAATTAATAGGAAAATGGCAGCAGCGTAAGCGACGATGGATGGGACGAACCAGCCGATAAAGGACAGGTGGAACAGGAAATAGTTCCATTTCTTCCCGTCCATCAGGCGGCGGCTTTCGGTAATGGCCTCATTGGCAGACAGCTCGGGTCGGTCTTTTAACAGCCGCAGCGTTTGGGAATAGGAATACGCTTTGATGATACCCGGCACGATAAGGAGCAAGGTCCAAAGGTAAGTATAGACCATCACCAATAGCGTTGTCCCGACTACTTTCCAATAAGGGGCATAGCCATCGAAAATGTCGCCAGCCCGGACCGCTTTTTTGTCATAAATGTCCAAATGCAGCCAAGTGAGCCCCACCGCTAAAGGAATCAACGCGAACAGGCTGATAAGCGCTGGGATTTTAACGATTCCCGAAAAAAGCAGGGACGGATAAGCCACGTTAAAAGTAAAGGGTGAAATTAGCAGCCCGCCAAAAGCACCCACCCCAAGGGCGATGGCAAAATAGATGGCAAAGGCACCCACGGACGACTTGCGCTTGCCATTAAGCGCCGTTTTGGCACCCAATTTGATTTCCTTGAAACTCATGGAAAAACCCCCTCGAACACATTGTTAGGGACGTGCCCTACCTCTCAAATTTATGTGCCAAGCTTTCTAATTATGCAACTCCCCAAGCCAAAAATAGCGGGACTGCTGCTGGAATCCGATGTGAAAGGGTTTTTGACCGAGGGGTTCGCCATCCGCCTGGGCATACTGGGGGGAGCCGACCTGGATTTCAAGTTGGCTGCCCCGGACGTGGTGGACGTGGGGATGTGCCAAATGCTTCCCTAAAAGCAACGCCCGCACGATGCCCACCAGGCCCCACCAACTTTTTTTCTGGATGATGACCAGATCCAACCCATCCGCAAGCAAATCCGCACCCGGGGCAATTTGGATCCCACCCCCAAAGAACGGATGATTGGTGGTGGTTGCTAAAAACACATCTTCGATGATTTGAATGCCATTCCCGGTTTTCACCTCCACTTGGAAGGGCTTTTGCGAAAATAGCACATGGAGGACGGTGAACGGATAGGAAAGGCTTCCAAGGCCGACCCAGTTCATGGTTTTTTTCAACGGGGATTTTTCCATCTGGTTGATGACGGCGCCGTCGATCCCGATGCCAAGGCTGTTGACCAAGGTTTTTTCCCATGCTCCCCCCATGTCCCTGGCTGTCAACACGTTAAGGCGCGCCGGTGAACCTGCGTTCAAAATAGCCTCAAGGGCAGTTAGCAGATCCCAAGAAAATGTCCCTGCCGCCCTGGAAAAATCGTTGCCGCTGCCTGCCGGGATGTAGGCGATGGGGATGTCGGGGAAACCTGAAAGGGCATCCACCACATGGCTCAGGGTCCCATCACCGCCAAGAACTACCAATAGCGGGAAATCCTCATAAGCAGCCCCCAGGTCAAAGTCCAATAAGCTGTTTTTCGCCAAATCCCGGGCAAACCCGAATTCGTCCCCGGCTTTTTCAGTGAAATAGGCCGTATAGCCCACTTCTTTTTCCTTCAGCAGCTGGATAAGCTGCCCGCCCAACACCCAGCCACTGCCGCCGCCAGAGCTGGAATTGATGATAAGATGTAGGTGAAGTTTCATGTTTGTTGTGCAAGTGGGAAAACCTTGCCCTCCTTTTGATGGAAATTTTCTTTTATCATACCATACCGCCCCATTATTGGAAAGCATCTTTTTCACCCGACTTCCACGGTTTTAATGGATATTTCCCGCCAAATGTGCTAATAATTAAGGTGGAATTATTTTTGATACAGGAGGCAATCACATGAGAAAATTCAGAATAATTGCGATGTTGGCGGCGGCGTTTTGGCTGGGGGCCTGCGGGAACACCGAGGATACAGGAGCGGGGAGCACAGGGGACCGTCCCGTCGTCCGCATGGAAGTGGCGGGTTTCGGGGACATCACCTTGGAGCTTTATCCCGAGTATGCGCCGGAAACGGTTGCTAATTTCCTTGGATTGGTCGAAAGCGGCTTTTACGACGGCCTGACTTTCCACCGGATTATTGACGGCTTCATGATCCAAGGGGGCGACCCCGATGGCAACGGGACTGGCGGCAGCGGCGAAAACATCGTCGGGGAATTTTCGGCCAATGGGCACGACAACCCGTTGCTCCATGAACGGGGCACCATTTCCATGGCACGAAACATGGTCAGCATGGACAGCGCCAGTTCCCAGTTCTTCATCATGCACCAGACAGGGGCATTCCTGGATGGCGACTATGCCGCTTTTGGCCGGGTCATCGAAGGCATAGAGGTCGTAGACGCAATTGTTGAAGCCGCAACAGCCGGTCAAAACGGTGCCGTGGCACCTGCCGACCAACCAGTTATTACCCGAATGGTCATTGAATAACAGTTATAAAACAGCAGCCGCCTCCGGTTTCCCAAGGGGGATGGCTGCTTTTTTTGCAGGGGATAAAAGCGGGAATTGTCGGAAGAAGTCGATAAAAGCTAACAAAAACGGGGTTATATACCAATTTTTTCAGTAAATTCCTAATGTCGGACTAATTTCGTTGACAGTTATTGGACTGGCATTGTATAATCCAATTATAGAAAACGGTTACAAATAAAAGCGTTCTCCTGGAGAAGCGGTTGCTGAAAAAGGCGGTGATAGGGGATTGGTTTTGTAAGCAAGAGAAAAAGATAGGAGAGAAAACCCATGAAGAAAAATCGGAAATTCCAGCACTTGAAAAAGAAGCTTGGTCTTTTGAAAAAAGTCACGGCTTCGGTTTTATCTATTGCTATGGCCGCACAGCCTTTGTCCTTGACGGCATTTGCAGCCCATGATGACCAGGAAATTTATTCATTGGCGACGGATGGGGCCGTTCAGGACCTGCCCGTAGGCACACAGGGGGACGCTGTTGTTGCCACCGCTTATTTGAACCGTTCAGGAAATGCCGCATTGGAAATCGTCGAACACCCTCATGGGGGACGGTCGATCCAAGTCAGCGACAGGGGCGCAAGCCATTACGGGATAGATATCCAACGGGAAGCCCTTGGCCTCGTGGAAGGTCAGCGTTACTCCATCCGGATTGGCGGACGGGTACTGGGGACTTATAACCAGGCACCCGATGCCCAGGATGGCAATATAGAAGATGAAATCCCAGCAGAGGAGGAATACGGCTATGAGGCACCAGCACCTTTAAGTGGCCAATGGGTAGTTTCTGCGGGAACCCAGGTCATCTTGGGAGGTCCAGACTCCCCATGGAACTGGGCAGCCAATGCGGCGCCGGATGCGGCAGGGAACTTTAACTTTACAGCACAGATTGCTTCCGCCCAAATGGCAGACCCGCAATTTATCCGTGGGTTCAGGATCCAGACCAACAACACGGATACTTTCATTATTGATGAAATCGTGGTGACTTGGTATGGCGTCGACAACACCTGGGTTCCCCCAGTCGTTGCCCAGCCGGAACTTCCAGAAGTGGTGCCGGGGACATTGTTTTCCCTAGTGGCGGATGAAGGCATCCAGGGATTGGAAGTTGGACGTTACGATTTGCCAGGGCTTCCCCATGCTGAAACCCTGTTCAATGTGACGCCATTCCTGCAACGTGCGGGACAGCCGACGGTAACGGTAGTGGAATATGAAGGACGCAATGCCTTGCAGTTCACCAACCGCTCGGCTTCTTACCACACCGTGGACCTGACCCGTTCCCCTTTATTTGAAGGTGGGCTGGAAATGGAAGAAGGCCATTTGTATACCATCCGCTTTGCGGGCCATGTGTTGAATGGCACCGTTGACAATGTCATCATTGGCGGGGCCGAATCCGGATGGGGATGGCTTGCCAATACGGCACCGGCGGCAGATGGCTCCTTCGACTTGGCTGTCCAGGTCACTACGGCCCAGCTGGCAGGTGTC
>WRGF01000084.1 GCA_009787345.1 Turicibacter sp. | reverse complement strand
AAGATTAAGAGCATTGCAGTGAAGTGGAGCTTCATGGCATTTTTACTGGCAGGGTCCCCGCCCTTCCGTAGGAAGGTATCCTCCTTTGGTGGGCTATTAGGATGGGCGGAAAAAGACCGCAAATTCGGGTGAATTGGAGTTATTAGAGGTGCCCTTGTTTGGTTATTGTGCGAAAACTTCCTCCCGAAGCCATTCTGGCACGCGAAGGGTTGCCCCTTGGTAGGCAGTCAGGATGTAGGGAACCTGGTATAAAAGCCTTGAATAAGCAAGCGCCTGGTCATACACGGCGTCAATTTCCACTAAATTATCATTTCGGATGTCAAACAAGGCATCGTAAAAATGGGCTGGGAAATAAAGGCGAGCATAAAGCAGCGACCACTCATCGGTGGATAATGGGTTCGTATGGTTGATGATAAGCATCGCCTCATGGATCGCATCCAGGTTTTCCGTTTCCAAAAACAAATGGCGCAAGTACTCGCAGTAAGCCCTGGATTTATTATCTAATGTCAGCATTTCAGGAGAGTAGAGTTCATATTCCGGTGTTTTTGGTGTCAGGCGGCTATGGCACAATGAAACGTTGTAATTTCGGTCCAAAAGCTCATTGACGAACGTATAGGCTTGTTCCGTCAAGTGGATGTAGTAAGTGGCCAGGTCAAAAAGAATGGTGCGTTTAGGATTATCCATTTGCTCCAGGGCGATGTTCAGCTGTTCTTCATGGGCCTGATGCTTCCCGAGCCATTTTTCTTTCGCACGTTGGGCGACGGGATAAGGCTCAGGGGAAACCATTGGCATGTGGAGGTTGCCAACGTTGACGGGATTATGAAGCGTCCTGTCTGAATCGATGACGTAAAAGTGACGCCCTTCAAACAAAATGGTGGTTTCGTTATCTTTCGTCAGGATCAGCCGCTGGTTCATGTTATACTGCAAATGGTTCAGCAAATGGAAAAAGACCGTATTCTTCTCCGTCCCAACAGCTATAATATAAATAAATCGGTCGCCAATCTGGGTGAAATAAGCGTGTGGCAGGGCTTCAAGCCAAGTAACAGGCAACTGGTAATAAAAAATCAAGAGCTCTTTCATAGGCATCATCCTTAATGTAGTATTTATACAAGCCTATGCGCATATATTTGAAATATGAGTTAAGATGCTTAGACGGCACACTCCATACTTGAAATGTCCCAATCCAGTTCCGCAAGCCACTGCAGGCTAAAAACTGACCTTCCATGAAATCACCTCTGGGAAATTCACCCAGCTGTGCTTCCATTCCAGGCACAATTTTTATCCTTTCATAAACGGGCCTGCTCCACTTTTTATTAGAAAGGAACATCCATATGACCGTAAAACTAGATCAGCTCATTGCACAAAAAATGGAAGAACGGGGGGTTACTTTAGAAGAGATTGCAGGGCTTACCCACTTTTTGCAGTCGCCTTATTTCCCAGATTTAACAATAGAAACCTGTCTTGAGAATGTGAAATCGGTCCTGAAAAAACGCGAAGTCCAAAATGCGGTCCTTACTGGCATCCGCCTTGACGAACTGGCTGAGGAAAAAATGCTTGGCGACGTCCTCCAGGAAATGGTTGAGTCCGATTATTCCCTTTACGGCATCGATGAGATCTTAGCATTTTCCATCTTAAATGTGTACGGCTCCATCGGCTTTACCAATTATGGCTACATCGATAAACTAAAGCCTGGCATCTTGGGGGCCATCGATAAAAAAGGAAAGACCGGTGAGTCCTGCCAAACCTTCATGGACGACCTCGTAGGTGCCATCGCCGCTGCGGCCGCCAGCCGTATTGCCCACCGCAAAGGGGATGAGCTTCTGGAATAGTTTTAAGAAAATCTTGTAATTTCACCGCATTTGGGATAGAATGAGAGTAACTGAAATTTTGACATGCTAGGAGACTATCGCCGATGTGGTTTAATTATATCTTAGAGACAGCACTTATCGCCAACATTTCCGCCCAGCTTTTGAAAATCCCCATCCACCGCCTGATGAGGGGGAAATGGAATCCGAGGCTTGCCCTGTCTACCGGTGGGATGCCAAGTTCCCATTCCGCAACTGTGTCCTCCCTTGCAACAGCCATAGGTATCGTGGAGGGTGTCCATTCACCGCTTTTTGCCATCGCCTTCGTCGTTGCGGGCGTGGTCATATACGATGCCATGGGTGTGCGCCGCCATGCTGGGACCCACGCTTCCATGCTCAATATGATGCTTGATGACCTGATTGAAAACGGTGACCTCACCCAATTCCAAGACGAAAAATACACGAAACGCTTCAAGGAACTTCTTGGCCACGAACCCGCTGAAACTTTCTTCGGGGCACTCTTTGGCATTTTAGTGGCATTTTTATACAGCAGCTTTGTGCACTAATGCTCTTTTTTTCCCCATGATTTGAAGGTTCCTTGCAAGGGATCTTCAAATCATGGTTTTTTTTAGCAGTTTTTTTAGCATAACAAAAAGGCACTTCCAACAAAAGAAGTACCATTATAAGGAATCATTCGCAGCAACTAAAATTTGTTCACAATATTCCTTCAGGAAAGGGATATTTTCGGATGCAACATATCAAATAATCCGCTTGTCCATTTCTCCGTATTTGTGGGCGGCACGGTTCCTCATCCAAATAATATTCTTCCAAGGTGCTTTGTCATACTCTTGGCGAAATTCCTCTGTTAAACTTTTAGATAGTTCCCCAATTTGTAAAATACACATACTAATGGCATTCCTAGCTACAAAATCCGCCTCAAATTTTTCATAATTCAAGTCAAATCGTTCAATGGTCGCTTGAATTTCAAAAGCGTACTGATTAACTTTTCCTAGGATTATCCTATTCTTTCCTTTCATACAAGACCACCTCATCTTTAATTGCTTCCCGAATCGGAGAGTGAAATAGAGATTCATAGGTCATAACGTCTACAGGCAGGCCCAATTCCTCCTCCAAAGTTTCCATCAGTCCAAAAAACTCCCATCCCTGAATGCTCCCCCGCTCTATCAAGAAGTCCAAATCGCTCCCTTCGTGTTCTTCACCACGGGCATAAGAACCAAATAAAGCCAATTTTTCAACTCCAAATTGTTGTGCGATAGGAGCAACCCGGTTTGCAATTTCTTCCAAAGTATAGTGAATCGCCATTAATTTCACCTCCGTTCCTTTTATCTTAGCATATTTTTCCATTAAAGTATAGTCGTGATTTACTGTTCAAACCTACCCATTTTCGGCTCGAAATGCAAATGTTTGAATTGATGAACCGTCATTTTAGAAATGAACTGAGTGGTTTTTTGTCGAACTAAAAATCGAATTTAGTATACTAAATTAAGGTCTTGGCTTGACAGCCAAGACCTAAATAATAATTCTATCGAAAGGAGATGATTCAATTTGAATGAAGCAGGTTTGGTAGCGGCAAAAAGTAAAATTGTTCGTGAAATTTACAACCAATCTTCAAATATTTATTTGGTTAGGGGACCTATTAGCTCGAATGTGAAGTACGACTTTTCTTCTAATCGACGAGTAGCTAGAGGCGGAGCCAGTGGAAGAAATGTTCAATTTCAGAATGTTCACCGAAGAAACCTCGAAATTGATTTTGAAGGATATGATATTAACTTCCAAGATATGGTGGGGAACCTCGTGAGCATTAAATTGGATTATGAGGTGAGTGAGCGTTGGTATAAAGCGATTTTTCAAAATTGCCGAATTGCAGGTTCTAAGCAGTCCGAAGTAGTTTTTGATGTGCTTGAAATACCGATAATTTCACAAATATCGTAATATCCGGTTCGTACAATTTATAACTGATGGGAGAAATTATGAAGAAGAAAATAATTATTATTTGCATTATTTCCATTGTAATATTAGGGACTGGGATTGGCGTTAGGGAACTTTTTTTCTATGACAGTCCTAGAGATCAGATAGCTCACTGTTCTCAAAACGCAAATATAAGAATAGTGAGTTATCATAATCTTCGGGTTCGGGTAACTAGGCCACTTAATCCGATTGGAATTAGGTCGCTAACAGCAACTGACTGGACTAGAAATGCAGGTTCACAGCGGATGGACCATGGGGTAACATTTAGACAAACTATACGTAATCTACAGCGTCAGGGTTACAGTTGTTCAAGGGTAAATTAGTCTGTTTGAAATAAGTATATAGATGGGTGAGTGATAAGGGATAATATTAACAAGAGCCATTTCCATAGTTCGTTCTTAATCATTTTTACTCATTCCCCCGCATAAACTATACGATAAGCCATCCCAGGCAATCCAAAAGGACGCTTTCCCCTTTTGGATTGCCTAGCTACACGGAGGGGAATCGTATGCATGACTTAATCATTATCGGGGGTGGACCGGTTGGCATTTATTCTGCTATCTATGCCAGTTCCCTTGGGCTGGCCGTCCACCTTATCGAGGCGGCTCCCCAGCTTGGAGGGCAGCCGGAACTTCTTTATCCTGAAAAAACAATCTACGATATCCCGACTTTTTCTAGCATTCCCGCACGGGATTATGTGTCCCGCCTGCTTGCCCAACTGAAAGAAACCCCTACAAAAATAACAACAGGCGAATACGTCTTGACCCTTGAAAAGTCAAGTTCCTCCTTTAAAATCGAAACTTCTAAAGGGGTTTACGTTTCCAAATGGGTCATCATCGCCACCGGCAACGGGATTTTTGCCCCCCGAAAGTTGATTCAGGACAAAGGGCAGTACGCCAACGTCCATTACCATATCCCCAAGCTTGAGCATTTTCGGGGAAAAGCAGTTGCGGTATTCGGTGGAGGGGATTCAGCTATCGACTGGGCGCTGATGCTTGAACCGGTATGCAAACAAGTGATACTCATCCACCGGCGGGAGGCTTTTCGGGCCCATCCATCCAGTGTGGCGCGGCTGAAAAACTCAGCGGTGTCCGTTTATACGCCTTATTTGCTTAGGGACTTGGTTGGAAACATGGGGATGGTTTCCCATTTGGTTTTGGAACCTGTCAACCCTGAGGGCTTGCTTGAACTTGGGGTGGACGCCGTCATCGTCTTATATGGCTTCGCGCCCAATGCCGGCCCGCAAAAAGAATGGGGCATCCAGTTGCATAAGAATCAAATCGCAGTGTCAACCTTTCAGGAGTCAAGCCTTTTTGGGGTATTTGCCGTTGGGGATGCCTGCCATTACGAAGGGAAAATCAGCAACATCACCGTTGGGATGTCCGAAGCCGTCAAAGCCATCGATTCCATCATAAAAATGCGTCCGCAGGGTTAGCGGGCGCATTTTTATTTGTTTGAAGGGCATATAACGCAATAGGTATCTACTTCCATCCCCGCCGGCACTGGCAACAGCTTGTTAAGCCGCTGTAGCCTTGCCTGACTGAAATGACATCGTAGCCCTGCATCTCCAAAATCCTGGCGGCCCGAAGGCTGTCGCTTCCAAACTCGCAAATCAAATAGATGGTCTCGTGAGGGCAGATGTAATAATCTGGGTGCAGTAGCAATTTTTCATAGGGAATGTTTTCAGTTTCAAACCAAATATTGCGTTTATATACTGCCGATTGCCTGATATCGATTATACGTACATGGGCATCTGTTAGTTGTTTTAATTGCTGCAATGAAATGACGTTCGGCATATCCTAACTCCTTGATGTAGTGAGTGCTATTCGCTCTCTTTATAGGATATGACGATGCATAGGTTTCGTATGGGCTAGAATAATTTCAAATACGCTTCGTATCCCTGCTCTTTTAGTTCACTGATGGGAATGAACCTTAAAGCGGCCGAATTTATGCAATAGCGCAGCCCCCCAAGTTCCGGTGGCCCATCGGGAAAAACATGTCCCAAGTGGCTATCCGCCCCAGAGCTCCTGACTTCGGTACGCACCATCCCATGGGTAACGTCCTGGGTATAGGCGACCGCTTCCTTTTGGACAGGTTTCGTAAAGGCGGGCCAGCCGCAACCGCTGTTATATTTGTCCTTGCTGGTAAAAAGCGGGTCGCCACTGACAATATCCACATAAAGCCCTTCCTCAAAATGCTCGTCAAACTCGTTGGTGTACGGGGCTTCGGTTCCATTTTCCTGGGTCACATAATAACTCAGTGGTGAAAGTGTTTGTTTTAAGTGCTCTTTTGACATGGTTATCGCTCCTTTTTAGCTATTTTAGTGTCTTTTAGACTATTTAAGTCTTTTCCCTAAATGCCCTTAAAGGCTTTCACCTACCGTTTTGCCTAACTGGATAAAAAACGGGCTAAGACGGTGGCGACTGGCTTTTGTTTTTCGGGGGAAAGGTGGCTGTAGACGTTCATTGTGACGGAAATGTCCTTATGCCCGAGCCGTTCTGAAATTTCTTTGTATCCGACCCCTGCGTTTAGAAGCATGCTGGCATGGGTATGCCTGAAGCAGTGGATGCCAAGGTAAGGGATTTTCAGGTGTTTGCAGAACCGCTTAAGGAAGGAGCGTACATAATCAGGGGTCAAATAGCCAGAGCCTTCCAACGTATAAAAGGGGTGGGACGACATGGGCTGTCCTATTTTTAGGCAATACTTCCCCTGTTGCACCTTCCAGTCCCTCATCGCCTTTAACGTCTCATCATCGAGTGGGATGGCACGTTCACCGCTTTGGGTCTTGGTAGAGGCTTCCACTTCATGTCTGCCATTCAGTGTTTTAGTCACATGGAGGGATTTCTCCTTTTGATTGATGTCATTCCAGGTGAGTGCCAATGCCTCACTAGCACGCACCCCTGAAAAAAGGAGCAACCGTAGGTATGCCATCATCGCATGGAATCGGTATTCGCCAGTGGCAACCGCAGAAGGAATCAGGTCCTTCATCCCATCAAGCATAAGGGTGACTTCTGCCTTCGTGTAATGCTTGATTTTTTCTTCCTGCCGTTCATCCTTGCAAAGCCTTGGCAGTTTCGTCTTTTCAGCGGGGTTTGCCGTCATCAAACCCATCCCAACGGCAAAATCAAAAATCATTTTCAAATAAACCAGGTTTCGGTCGTAATTCTTTGTATTCCCTCGGCTCCTGTATTTCCCATCCTTCGGCAAGCGGGCATTTTGCGCCCATTCATTCACTTGCTTTTGAATCATGGCAGGGGTAATCTTTTGGATCAGGAACTGGCCGAAAACAGGTTTTAAGTAAGTTTCCAAATGGGAATTGGTGGCCCGCTGGGTATTGTACTTGACCTCCAGCGTATAGACCTCAAACCACATCGTGGCAACCTCCTCAAACGTCGTCGGGTCCGATTGCCGTTTAAGCGTCCCCCCATTGTCCAAAAACTCCCGCTTCCTTCGCTCAACCTTTAATTTCAGGTTCTCAAAACTATCGGCACTCACCGTCGTAATGATTTCCTTGCCCGTCATGGAATCAACGCCAAGCTTCAGCTGCTTCTTATAAGACTTCTTCCCGCTTTTCAGCGTTTCCACATAATACGTGCCAATCTGCTTGTTCTCTTTCTTGACTTTTTCATTCATGGTTATCCCTCGCTTCACCGCCAGTCCAAAGGGCGAATCAGGGATTTATGCTGAAAATTTCCTTGCTTGGAAAGGGCTTATAGGTATTTCCCATCCATGAGTCAGGGTGAAATAAAAGTCTGGATAAAATTTCCAAAAGTTGTTTAAAGTGTAAACTCTAGTTAAATTTCGTGGGTTAATAAATCGTTTATCAACTTTGAGCTTAGTCCAGGCAAGAAGCTGTC
>WRGF01000083.1 GCA_009787345.1 Turicibacter sp. | reverse complement strand
GTCTTTGATCATAAAAATCAGCCTCCTGTCTTGGTACCCTAATTATACCGTGACTGAAAGCTGGATTCTATTCGTGTTGTTATTTGACGCTTACAAAGTCCCCAACAGAAATTTCCCGTTGGGGACTTTCATATTTTAAAGTTCTCCAGCAAAGTGGCAAGCAACGAAATGCTCTTTGCCCATTTCCTTAAGTTCTGGGGCTTCTTGTTTACAAATATCTTGGCGGTGGCGGCACCGCCCGTAGAAACGGCAACCTTTTGGTGGATTGATTGGCGATGGTACGTCCCCTTCGAGGATAATGCGGTCCTTTTTCTCCACGTCGATTGAAGGGATTGGTATCGCCGACAATAAGGCTTGGGTATAAGGGTGAAGTGGATTGTTGAAGATGGTTTTGTAATCTGTCAACTCAACGATTTTTCCAAGGTACATAACGGCAATGCGGTCAGAAACGTGCTTAACTACGCTCAAATCATGGGAAATGAATAGGTAGGTCAAGTCAAATTTTTCTTGAAGATCTGCCATTAAGTTTAGGATTTGGGCCTGGATGGAAACGTCAAGTGCCGAAACAGGTTCATCCTGAACGATGAATTTAGGGTTTAGTGCCAAGGCACGGGCAATCCCGATACGCTGACGGCGCCCACCATCAAGTTCATGTGGGTAAGCATAAGCTAAACGGGGAGCCAAACCAACAATTTCCATCAGTTCGGCAACTTTGTTGTTCATCTCTCCCTTAGATGAATGAACTTTGTTGACGATCAATGGCTCAGCTATGATTTCAGAAACGGTCATCCTTGGATTTAAGGAAGCATAAGGATCCTGGAATACGATTTGCATCTGCTTGCGCATTTCACGCATTTCTTTTTTGGATAGTTTGTTAATATCCTTTCCTTCAAATAGGACTTCCCCTTCAGTAGCTTCCAATAAGCGAAGAAGCACCCGGCCGGTTGTTGATTTTCCGCAACCGGATTCACCAACAAGCCCTAAAGTTTCGCCCTTATTGATGTAAAAATTCACATCATCGATGGCATGCAACAAACCTTTATTTGTATTGAAATATTTCTTCAGGTTTTTAACTTCAATTAATTTCTCTGCCATGGTTTCTCCTCCTTCTTTACCTTAGTGTAATCCGCCAGGAGCATACTCCAGGCATTTAACAAAGTGGCCTGGCGTTACTTCGATTGGGGTCGGGATGACGCGGGCACATTTTTCAGTCGCATTCGGGCAACGTGGATGGAATGGGCAACCGCTAGGTAAATTGGTTGGGTCCGGCATCAAGCCTTCGATTGGCTTTAAACGGTCCTCATCGGAATCTGGGGATGGAATAGAGTTGAAAAGCCCCACGGTATAAGGGTGTCTTGGCGTCCGGTAAAGGTTTTCCTTATTGGTATACTCTACCACGTTCCCCGCATACATGATGGCAACTTTGTCACAAACCTCAGCAACAATCCCAAGGTCATGGGTAATCATGATCATGGACGTGTTAAGCTCATCCTTAAGGCGTTTCATCAAATCTAAAACCTGCGCCTGGATCGTAACATCCAATGCAGTAGTCGGCTCATCAGCAATTAAAAGGGTCGGGTCACATGCCAAAGCCATGGCGATAACTACCCGTTGTTTCATACCACCAGAAAACTGGTGAGGATAATCTACCCAACGTGCCCCTGGGATACCTACTAATTCAAGCATATCCTGGGTATGTTTAATGGCTTCCGCTTTACTTACCTTTTTATGAAGTTGGACAACTTCCATGATCTGCTCCCCAACGGTCATAACCGGGTTCAAAGCCGTCATCGGGTCCTGGAAAATCATAGAGATTTTATTCCCGCGGATTTTTCTGATATCTGCTGCTTTTTTCTTTAACAGGTCTTCACCTTCGAAGATGACTTCCCCCTGAAGGATTTTCCCTGGAGGGGCTGGGATCAAGTTCATGATTCCCAGTGCAGTTGTGGTTTTACCGGCACCTGTTTCACCAACAAGCCCCAAAGTTTCACCCTTGCCTACTTCCAGGTTCATCCCGTCAACGGCCTTTACAGTACCATCTTCGGTTATATAATGAATACATAAGTCTTTGATTTCTAATAATTTTTCAGCACTCATTTCACACACTCCTTATCCTATTGTTTTAAACGTGGATCAAGGGCGTCACGCAGGCCGTCCCCAAATAAGTTCAGCGCGAATATTACGACCATGATCGCTAGTCCTGGGAATGTGGTAACATGAGGGTTGTCCCTTAAGAACTGGCGCCCTTCAGAAAGCATTGCCCCCCATTCCGGTGCCGGTGGCTGAATCCCCAATCCGATAAAGCTAAGGCCGGCAGCCGATAAAATGGCACCGGCAACCCCTAATGTCGCCTGGACGATAATCGGTGCCAGCGAGTTCGGGATGATGTGTTTCATAACGATACGAAAATCGCTTGTCCCCACCGAACGGGCAGCTTCAACGAATTCCTGGTCACGGACTATAAGGACTGAGGCGCGGACGATGCGGGCATAACCCGGGATTGCACCAATACCTACGGCAATCATGACATTGGTTAAGCCCGGGCCTAGCGATGCAACGATGGAAATCGCCAATAAAATACCGGGAATCGCCAATAAGATATCCATGATACGCATGATGATATTATCTGCGTGACGGCCATAAAATCCTGCGATTGCGCCTAAAGCACCCCCGGCAATAGCACCGATGCCTACTGCAATGAACCCTACTTGAAGGGAAACGCGGGAGCCGTAGACAATACGGCTAAAAATGTCGCGCCCAAAATTATCGGTGCCAAAAATATGCTCAGCACTTGGCGGTTGCAGGCGATTGACCAGGTTTTGATCATCGTACCCGAAAGGGGCAATCTGTTCTGCGAAAATGGCTGTGATAATCAATAAAACTATAACGAATAAACCGATCATAGCGGCTTTATTTCGCCTTAAACTTTTCCAGGCAGCTACCCATGGACTGCGTTTTTTCATAGGTGCCGTTGGCAGGGCCACTGCTTGTTTGCTTAGGTTTGCGCTTGACATAGTCGTTTCCTCCTTTTTTTACTATTTATATTGGGACTTGATGCGTGGGTCTACGAAAGCATAAAGGATATCCACCAGCAAGTTTACCAATGAGAAAGTAATAGCAATAAATAATACCCCGCCCTGAACAACAGGGAAGTTTCGCTGCCCGATGGACTCAACCATCAAGCGGCCTACACCGGGAATGGAGAATACGGTTTCAGTCAGCACGGCACCACCTAAAAGCCCGCCGAACTGAAGCCCGATAACAGTGATGATCGGGATCAAAGCATTTTTCAAAGCATGGACGTTGGTAACTTTTGATTCCACTTGCCCCTTTGCACGGGCAGTCCTGATATAATCTTGGCGGATAACTTCAAGCATCGAAGAACGTGTCATACGGGCAATGATTGCTGCTGCCCCTGTCCCTAGGGTTATCGCTGGCAAGATGAGGGAGCGAAATCCATGGTTGAGCCCCGATGACGGAAGCCATTGAAGGTTTACGGCAAATAAAAGGATTAATAGCATTGCCATCCAGAAGTTCGGCATGGAAACCCCTAAGAGTGCAACAAACATGGAAACATTGTCGAAAATCGAATACTGCCTGGTCGCAGAAATAATACCAATCGGCACCCCTAGGACGACTGCCACCACAACTCCGGAAACTGCTAACTGAAGGGTTGCCGGGAAACGGTCCATAATCTCGTCCGCCACATCGCGGCGGGTAGTGTATGAAGTCCCGATATCGCCTTCAAGGACAATCCCCCGTAACCAGTTTCCATATTGGATCCAAAATGGGTCATTCAAGCCCAGTTCCTCACGAAGAGCCTCACGTTGTTCAGGCGGGGCGGATTCCCCTAGCATCATAGCCGCTGGGTCACCAGGCGTAAAATACATCATTGTAAAGATGATTAAAGATACTCCCAACATAACCGGAATTAATGCAAGCAGCCGTTTCAAAATATACTTATGCATAATATCTATCCTTTCTTCCCATTGTCGTTATTTATAGTAGATAATGCTAGGAGCACAGGCCCCTAGCACTACTAGCTATTCAAAATGTACGTTTGAAAAACGGTGGGCATTTGTCGGGTTAAGGACAAATCCCTGCACACTTAGCAAAGTACCAGCAATAACCTCGCCATTGTTGATGAAAACCCATGGGGCATCTTCAACGATAATTTCTTGAACATCAAGGTATGCCTGAAGCCGCTCGTCACCACTCGTAGAGCGCCCTAATTCAAGCAGGCGGTCAACTTCTGGGTTGCTATAGAATGAGCGGTTGCCTGCCCCTGCTGGTGATGAAGAGTGGAATAAGGACCATAGTCCATAATCCGCATCCCCTGTAATGGTTCCCCAGCCTAGGATGAACATGTCAGCTTCCCCATTTTCAGTAGCGATCAGATATTCCGACCAAGCCACCTGGTTGATGGTGACATTGATTCCCAGTTCGTCTTCAAGGACACGTGCCACGTTGGTAGCAATGTCGATGCGGGCCTGAGTTTCGCTGTTGGCCCATAAGCTAAGGGAGAACCCGCCATCAGGGTATCCGGCTTCAGCCATCAATTCACGGGCACGGTCAAAGTCAACATCGTACTGATGAAGGTTTTCATTGAAGCCCCAGACATTAGGCCCGATTGGCCCCTGCGCAGGTATCCCGATGTTTTCCATGATATGCGTTACGATGGCCTCTGTATCAACAGCATAGCTGATTGCCTGGCGGATACGGACATCGGAAAGATATTCATTTTGCGTATTGAAACCGATGTAGTTTGTGGAAAGGTTGGCCCTTCTTAAAAGTTCAACATCTGGATTGGAATCCATACGGGAAACTTCTGCCGGGACAACATCAAGTGAAATATCGATTTCACCGGTTTCTAAAGCCATGGCGCGGGTTGAGCCGTCTGTGATGGTACGGACAACCAGTTCCTCAAATACCGGAGCCTCGCCCCAATAGTTTTCATTCCTGCTGAAGACCGTGCGGTCACCGCTGGAGAAGGATTCAAAGACAAATGGGCCTGTCCCAACAGGATTGTCCAATCCATAAACACCCCCTGCAGCTTCGACTTCCTCAACATCCATTTTGTTGACAATGGATGCAGCCGGGTGGGCCAAGTGGTTAAGCAATGGGGCAAATGGATACTCGGTAATGATGTGGACAGTGTGCTCGTCGATGACCTGAACTTCTTGGATCATCCCAAGGATTTCTGCTACTAGGTTGGATGTGCTCCCGCGGTCTAATGAAAAAGCCACATCTTCAACTGTCAGTTTTTCGCCATTATGGAAGAAGACATCGTCACGGATGACAAATTCCCATGTTACATCGTCAATCTGCTCGAAAGATTCAGCAAGCATCGGCACGATTTCCAGGTCTTCAGTCTGGAACACCAAAGTTTCAAACATCTGCACGTTCAAAAGGCTTGTAGCAGAGTCGTTTGAGTTATGAGGGTCAAATGGGTTCCCGGGATTCCCCTGGACCGCTACTGTAAGTGTATTTTGGTCGCTTCCGCCTGTGGAACCTGTTGTGCCGCAAGCTACTAATGACAGAATGGCCACGAAAGCCAAGCTTAATAGCAGGGTAAGCTTTTTCAAATTCTTAGCCGACATTATTTTTCCTCCTAGGAACTGTAAGCACAAAACATGCCGTGAGTCTGGTTATAACCCGAATTTTTTTGTTTGTGCGGCCCATCATCGCTACGGAACATTCCGAAGCTATGGGCCGTTTTTCAGGAAACCTTGCGTTAATGAAACTAATTATAACTTGAAACCACTTAAGTTACAAGTTATTGACAAGGGGTTTCTGAAAATTTTTTCAAGATTTTCCCATTTTAAACGTTTTCATTTACGTGAAATTTGGAAATTTCATGGAATTAGTCGAAATTCGGGAGCGAAACTAATTTTTAACCGTAATTATAATGTGCGACTCCCTATTTTTTATACATTTTGGGCAAAAACCCGAATTAAGAAATTTCCCCATATAAAACTTCCATTTTTTCTTTCATCTGCGGGTCGAAAATTTGGGACTTTATCATGGCAATTTCTTCTTTATAAGGCGCTATTTTATCCTTTTTCCCAGGTACTTCCACGTAAGGCGTTTCCAGTATTTTGGGGACGTTAGCAAAATCGGGGTGGTGGACAATGCCGTTTAGCGCTTCAAAGCCAATATTCCCAAAGCCGAAGTTTTCGTGGCGGTCCTTGCGGGCCCCTGCTATGTTTTTACTATCATTGACGTGAAACACCGATATGTTTTGCTTGCCAATGTAGCGGTCAAATTCTTTCATGACCCCTTCAAAGTCCCCGACGATGTCATAGCCGGCATCATGGGTATGGCAGGTATCGAAGCAGACGCGCAGTTTTTCATTGTGGCGGGTATGCTCCATGATATAGGATAGTTCCTGGAAATTGCGTCCAAGCTCTGTCCCTTTCCCGGCCATGGTTTCAAGAGCAATGGTAATTGGCGTAGCGGCAGTCAGCACTTCGTTGAGCCCTTCCACTATCTTGGCAAGCCCTGCATCAACGCCGGCGCCTACATGGGCACCTGGGTGCAAGACGATGGTCGTGCCGCCAAGGGCTGCTGAACGTTCAATTTCCTTGGCCAAGAATTCAACACCTAGCTGGAAGGTTTCCGGCTTGGTCGTATTGCCCAGGTTGATGATGTATGGGGCATGGACGACGATGTCGCTGATCCCGTATTTTTTCAGGGCCTCTGTCCCGGCTTCGATATTTAATTCTTCAATTGGCTTGCGCCGTGTATTTTGAGGTGCCCCGGTATAGATCATCATGGTATTGGCACCATACGAATGGGCTTCCTCAGCAGCCCCCAATAACATTTTTTTTCCTGACATCCCGACATGGGATCCGAGTTTCAACATGGCAGTTCCCCCTTTTTATTTTCGTTTGCGCCGCTCCTGCTGCTTGATGCGGTTCATTTGCGACTGCATTTTCTTTTTATAGCCTGGTGTTACTTTTTTCGGTTTCCTGACCTTTGAAAAAGCAATCTGGTCAACTTCATTGACTGTTTTTTCACGTCCGGCACGGCGGTTTCGCCCACCTGCTTCAACAAGGGTGCCATCTTTTAGCTCTTTGTACGCAAAAGAAATTCCACGGCCTTCCAGTTCAGCCAGCAAGTGTTCTTCCCCAGTGTCGTATAAAGTAATTGCCATCCCACCAAGGCTTGCGCGGGCAGTTCGCCCTACCCGGTGGATGTAAAATTCCAGGTCATTGGGAAGTTCCAGGTTGATGACATGGGAAACCCCTTCGATGTCAATCCCCCTGGCGGCGATATCCGTGGCCACAATGTATTGGAATTCAAGGTTCCTGACCCGCTGCATCATCTGGCGGCGGGTACGGGGCGGCAAATCGCCATGGATTTGCCCGACTTTCAGGCCTTTGCTTGTCAGGGCTGCTGCAACTTCAGAAGCTTTCGTTTTCGTATTGACGAAGATGACCGCCAAGTAAGGGTTGATGGCCCGCAGGATTTTTCCCACGATGTCTATGCGGTCGCGGTGGCGGGTTGGGTAAAGGACATGTTCAACCTTGACCGCTGTTTGCTGCTTGGGCTGGATGTGGATATGGGTTGGGCTGGTCATGTATTTTTTCAGGAAAGGTTTTA
>WRGF01000082.1 GCA_009787345.1 Turicibacter sp. | reverse complement strand
AATGTGATGACCGCAGGCACCATGAACGGGGCGAGGATCCAGGCGGGGACCATCACCGCCGACCGACTCGCCGCAGGTGCCATCACGGCGGGGATGATTACGGCGGGCACCATGTCTGCCAGCCGGATTACCGGGGGCACCATGGTGGCTTCCAATCTAAACATCCACCCGGCGGGTGGAAGCACCAACAACGCCATCCTGATCCAGGCGTCCAACCACCGGTTGGTGGGAAGGCAAAGCCAGGGCGGGGGTTCCCAGGTGCGGGACAGCTTCATCCTGACCAATACGGAGCTTCGGTTCAACGACTGGAACAACCTGGCCACGGCCACCTTCAATCCAGACGGGTTTCGGATGCACCGGCGGATGCTTTCAGGGGCCGCCACCAATGAGCAGTGCTTTTCCCTGACGACCCACCGACGCTCTGCCGGTGACTGGAACACGTGGATGACGGCGGGGTCTGGGACAGGGACGGCAAGCGCCGGGGAGCACCGGGTGCAGTTTCGAAACACCAACCGGGTGGTGGTGGCCGAGTTCGGGCAGGAGTGGCAGTCGTTCTCCGTCCAGGGGTACCTGAACGTCTGGCGAAATGCCAACAACGTGGGCGGGACGGTGTGGAGCTACGGCTTCCACCAGCATTCGACCCAAGAGATGAAGGCGGACATCGAAGCGGTGCCTGCAGGCACCGTGGGGACGGGGCTCTCCCTGATTGAGCAGGTGAAGGTGTCGGAGTTTTCCTACCTGTACCATCCCGAGGAAGGGAGGGTCACCGCCCGAAACCGCTCCAGCTGCCTGAAATCCAGCGAGCGGGTGCTGGGTGCCATCGCCGAGGAAAACGCAAGCATCCAATCCCCTGGGGAGCAGAACCTGGGGGTGGATTTGACGAAGGTGCTGTGGAATTGCGTACTGGCCATCCAGGAATTGTCGCAACAGAATGAGTGTTTGAGAATGCAAGTAAAAGCGCTGAGCCAAACCTAGAACAGGAGGGAAAACATGAAATTGGAAATTAAAAACCGGGAGGTTTTATATGCACACGACCTGCTTTACGGCATGTCCATCGGCGGGGTGAAATCCGTCCACCGGACACGGATATGCAAGTTGTTGGCCAAGAAATTCAAGGAGCTCCAGGAAGAGGCGAAGGCCCTTGAGGGCGCGCCTATGGAGGAGCTGGTGGCCTTTGAGGCGGAGCCTTTCGTCATCGAAGGTGGAAACTTGCAGAAGTCGCTTCAAATCATCGGATCGGTTTTGCAGGATTACGAAAAAGAGCTGGAGGGCAAGGACGCTGAGGTGTTCGAGCTTTTGTACAGCCAGTTAGTAAAGGGGGAGGAAACTTATGGTCAAGTCTAGCATATTCCCTTTGGTGGTGGGGCCGAACCATCAGACATTTGACACGAATACGAATTATTTCACCAATGACATCGGCACGGCGGAGATTTATTTCGAGTTGAAGGATGAGCAGGGGGCTGTGGTCCCCCTGGGCGGGATTTCGCACGTATGGGTGAAGGCAATGTTTGTGCAGCATCCGGGGTCTACGGTGGCGGCCAGCCATCAGGTGCATGTGAATGCTGACATTGTGGACGCAGGGGGCGGGACGGTGAAGTTCTTGGTGCCCACCAGTTTCTTGCAGCCGCCAAACGGTGGGCGCGCCCATGTGCTTGGGGAATTGAGCCTGCATTACAACAACGGGGCCAGCGCCACGGCGGGGCGCTTTACGTTCGAGATGACCCAGGCCTTTGCCCACCAGCCGTTGCCGGAGGGGATGGCGGGGTATTTTGTGCAGACGTTTTCTGACTTGCATGACGAGGTGGTGCGCCAGGTGGATGCCATCGGCCCGGTTCTGGCAAGCCGCCACAATCAGGCGCTCCAGCAAATCGAATCGGGGCACCAACAATCACCAACCAGTTGTTATTGGCCCATCAGGGAACTTTGCAGCGTGCGGAGCGGGCCCATGAGGCGGTGGTGGAACTGCGCTCCGAAATCGCCGAAATCCATGCTTCGGACTTAGGGATAGTGGGGGAGCTTAGGCACCACCGCATGAGGGACCTTCGCCGGGACGATGCCATTTTTGGCGTGCGTTGGAACAAGGGGGCGGACCCGGCCATGGTACGCACCCACGACGCAGTGGGCCTCGTCGCCGAAACAGGCGTAGGGGGGCAGGCCGTTCGCAATGATTTTGACAGAGCTTCCATTTTCGGGGAAATCGGGGAAGTCGCCGACGAACTGGGGAACGTGTTCATCCGGATCCCGAAATTTTACATCAGGAAGCGGGACGGGGCGAACCACCGCAGCTGGGAAGTGTCCAAGACCCGTTACAACGGCTTTTCCCTTCCCGCCTGTTTTGCGGATTTTGACAATGATGACCGGGTAGTGGAAGAGCTCCCCTACGTGGACATCGCCAAGTATAAGGGGACGACCATCGGGGGGCGGTTGTGCTCCCTGCCTGATATGTTCCCGACGTCATCGCGCTCCATCGTTGCTTTCCGAAACGATGCGAGGGCCAATAACGGGGTTTTACAGTCGAGGGGCTACGGGATTTTGGACATCCACGGGGTGGATGTGCTGAGGACCCTTTTCCTCATCGAGTTTGCCAACCTGGATGCACAGGCCATCATGCCGGGTTGGACAGGCGGCCGGCAAAGCACGGCGGATGCCGCCGTATTGGACGCATTGCTTCCGCAAAACTTTATCACCGTTTCCACGGCGGCGGCCAACCATTACCGGGTGGGCGATCCGATCGCCATCGGGACAACGACGTGGAACACCACCGTTACTCAGGGGCCGCGGACGGTGACGGAAATTGGGCAGCCGGATGAAATGGGGAGGGTGCCGGTGCATTTCGACGGCGACCCGGTCAATATTTCCATGGGCAACGTCTTACAGCACGCCCCTTGGCGAAACGGCTTCAGCCGCGATATTTTGGCTTCCAGCGGGCAGCCGGGCGACAACAACAACCGCCAACCTATGTCCTACCGAGGGGTGGAAAGTTTTTACGGTGACATCTGGGATTGGGTGGACGGCGTAAACACCAACGACCATCAATCATGGATTGCCTTCAACCAGGATCGCTACGCCTCCAACTTGTTCGCACCGCCTTACCGCCCCCTAAACTACGTCAACGCGCCAAATAACGGATACACCCGCGAAATGGGCTTCGACAACCGGATCCACTGGAACACCGCATTGAATGTCGCAGAATTCCCAACCCTGACCACGGGTGCAAGTGCCTCCACTTTTTATGCTGACCAATACTGGCAAGCAGCAGTCGCTAGGGTGGCTCGTTTTGGTGGCTCTCTCTCTGGCGTGTCCTTTTCGGGGGTGTCGGCGTGGCATCTGAGCAATTCGTCCGGGTACACGAGCGCCAGCATCGGTGCCCGCCTTCTTAAAAAAGCTCTTTAGGGCGCAGCCCTGGGGAGGAGTAGGAGGGGTCTCCCCTCCACGGTTTTAATGTTTTGATTTTTCAAAAATAGCGTGACCGTGAAGAAGGCCAAAAGGGCCATCTCCCGGCACGATAGGAGCGTGAAATTATGTCAACAGGTAAGTTTGGACGCATCATCGACGGCCGTTTGAATGAATCCCCCGCACCCCAAGAAAACTACAAACCCATCACCCACGAACCCGTCCCGGAGTTTGACCAGGAAACGGAAGCGGTCATCACGGGGCTTCCCATCGAACGGGAAAATGAAATCCTGGTGACCTGCGTGGTCGTGCCAACGGATGCCATGGGCAACGAGGAATACGCCACGGAGCGAAAAAGGCTCCACCGCCAGGCCGTGCTGGAGCGCCTGGCCACGACACCTGCCCCCATGAGCGCAAGGGTCCGAATTGAGCGCCCGCAGACGGGGCATAAGGAAAAATACCCGTATAAGAAGAAAAAAGGAGGGGCTTTCAAATGAACCTGATCTACCACATCCAGGCCCAACTGGTCTATTACATCCTGGCCCTGGTGACCGGAATCCTCACAGCGGTCTACCGCACCATCCAAGGTTTCATCAAAGCCCAGAAAATCAGCATCGAGGAGCAACGGCTGGCCCAGGCCCACTACAACCATGGCACCCGCGACCTTCTGCGCTACAACATGCACTTCATCGCCAAAGAGGTTCGAAAGGCGGGGTGCTGCTGCCACGCCGACAAGGAGAACATGGATGCCATGTACAAATCCTACAAGGAACTGGGCGGAAACGGCCACATGGACCAGATTTACCGGGAGGTCATGGAAGCCCCGTCCCCGCCCACCAGTAATTCTTACTTCGAATGCACCCCAAAAGGAGGGGACCTATAATGGCCATTCAAATCAACAGGGCACACGCACAGCACCATGGCAATGACAATGCCATGACCCAGATCATCGTCCACCACACCACGTCGAGCCTTTCGCTTTTGCAGTACCGCAACTTTTTCCGAAATTCCAAGCGGTGGGCACGGGACGGCTACCATTATTTGATCCGCAAGAATGGGGCTATTTACCAGTTCACGGATGAGCGTTCCAGGTCTTGGGGCGCTGGGGTGGAGAATGCTACGGCGATCCACATTGCTTTGAATGGGAATTTCGAGCACCAGCGGCCGACGGCGAAGCAGAAAAAGGCGCTCAAGGCGCTGATTCGGGACATCGCCACCCGCCGGGGCATCCCCATCGAGCGGGTCAGGGGCCATGGGCACATCCCGGGACAGGCCACCGCTTGCCCGGGGCGAAACATGCCACGCAGCGTATGGGCCAATGCCCTGGCGGTGCAAGCCCCAACCCCCGTCGCAGGGGGCACCCACACCGTCCGTGCAGGGGAAAGCCTGTCCGTCATCGCCCAACGCTTCGGCGTGACGGTGGCCAACCTGCAGGCCTGGAACAACATCCAAAACGCCAACCTGATCCGTGTGGGGCAAGTCTTGCGGGTGGGCAACCAGCGCACCCACACGGTCGTTTCAGGCGATACGCTTTGGAACCTGTCCCAAAGGTTCGGGGTCAGCGTGAACAAACTGAAGGCGGCCAACGGCCTGACCAACAGCAACATCAACCCGGGGCAAATGCTCGTGATTCCAGGATAGATTTAAAGCACCTCTTTTGGCGAAGGGGTGCTTTTTTTGGCATTCTCCTTGCGATATTTAGCTGGAAGGGATATAATGGATTGGAAAAATGACAAAACACAAAGAGAGCACTTGAACCTGTGGCTCTTTAATAGCGCCAAATTATTAGAGCGATTCCAAAGGAAGGAGGATTGGGAAAATGAACATTAGGAGTTATGAGGAGTTGGGAAAGTTGGAAATTATCCATATTTTTGACTATTACGACATCCCCCTTTATTTTATTTCCAAATCACCCGAAGATGAGTTCTATTTAAATTACATGATCGAAGAGTTAGAGGATGGACGGGATAAATGGTTTTTCAGCAAGGTTTCCATGAAGGAAATCAAAGGAATTATGACACAAAAAATGGGGAATATGGACTTATTAAAATACCTCTATCATTCGCAACGGCTTCATTATTTATTTTTAAATGATGAAACCCCTAAAAAAGATGAGCTTTTAAAGTTAGAATTGGTGGGGGAAGAAAATTACGATTATGAAGCTTTTCCCGTTGTTAACTCTTTTGCTGAATATGACTACGCAAATGGTGCGCTCTTGACACCTGCTCAAGAGGAGGAGATAGCTGGCGAGGAAATCAAGTGTAAAAAATGAACCACTGAGCGCAAAACACCCAACCGCGGCATCCGATAGGTCTAAAGAGATGCAGATTGTCATCTGGCTTAGTTCGTTAGTATTTTATTTTGAATTTGGAAAAGCACGCACTCCCAAACGGGAAAGCGTGCTTTTTTTTTATTTTTCCGGCTCACCTCCATACAGCTCCCGCATCAGCCAAGTGCTTACGATCCATTCCTTCCGTTCGCCCGTTGGCTTGAGGAAGGATTTCACCCAGCCCTTGGAGATGTAGGGTTCCATTTTCAATTCGTTTTGCAAATGCCAGCGGAGGGCGGCGGGTTTTATTTGCCAGCGGTGGCAGGCTTCGGTAGGGGTCATAAAGTCTTGGATGGTCACAGTGCCCCCTCCCGGATGGGTGTGCTTCGGTCATAAGTGGAGTCAGGACATAGGTCGATTTCCATATCATCCGGCTGGAACCAGGTCAATGCACCCCTGACGATTTGGACCTGTTGGAAGTTCCCTTCGTCCTCCAAAAATTTAAAGACGCCTTTAAAGCCGAATTCTTCCCGGTCATAAACCCTTTTTTCATGGTTGTCAAATTCAAGCAAAAGGCGGTGCCCGCCCAAGTAAGTTGCTGATAAGACTTCTCTCATGGAAATACCTCCTTAAAATAAAGCCCCGGCAAAGGGGCCTTATTTATTTAAGCGGATCAATTTTTTTGAATTTTTCCCCACGTTGGCCGATTTCCCAGTTTTCGTAGAGTTCGTCCATATGGATTGAAATCCAGGCCTGCACTTGCCGTTTTTGGGATTTGGGGATGAAACCTTGCATCGGGTCGCCATCCAAGTCGAAGACTGCTTTTTTCCCAGAGTATTCGGCATGGATATGGGGCGGGTTGTGTTCGTCGTAATACATGGTGATTCGGATTCCGTAGAATTTTGATATTTCTGGCATTTTGCTCCCTCCTTCCTATACCTTTATTATACACTATCTTATAAGATAGTTCAAGCGCTTTTGGGGAATATAGGCTAAAACCCTCATCATTATCCGCCATGAACCTGTCATAAAAGCGCAAAAAATGATATAATAAAGCTAATGACAAAAACTTTTTTGAAGGGGGAAACCTATGCTAAAACCGAACCACATTTACAATGAATGCTGCTTGATGGGCATGTCCAAAATACCGGATAATAGCATTGACATGGTGCTTTGCGATTTGCCTTACGGGATGACGAAAAACAAGTGGGACACACCATTGGATTTGGGTGTGCTATGGTGGCATTACAAGCGGATCGTGAAGCCCAACGGGGCAATTTTGCTGTTTGCCAAGACGCCTTTTGACAAGGTATTAGGGGCTTCCAATCTGGACATGCTGAAATACGAATGGATTTGGGTGAAGTCGAAGGCCACGGGATTTTTGAACGCTAAAAAAATGCCGCTTCAAAAACACGAGAATATTTTAGCATTCTACCAAAAGCCGCCGGATTATTTCCCGCAGTTTTCGGTGGGGGCGCCATATAAAGCAAAACGCAATGGTGGGCAAAGCGATAACTACGGTGTTTATAAAGGTGTGGTGACGGAAAGCGATGGCAAGCGCTACCCCACGACCCAGCTTTATTTCCCGTCGGAGAAAACCACCATCCACCCGACGCAAAAGCCTGTGGCGCTGTTTGAGTACCTCATCAAGACGTACACGCGGGAAGGGGACACCGTCCTTGACAACTGCATGGGGAGCGGGACGACCGCGGTGGCGTGCCTGAACACGGGGCGCAACTTCATCGGCTTCGAAAAGGATGCCGAATACCACCGATTGGCTTTGGAACGCATCGGGGCGCATGAATCGGGGCAGATGAGCATAGCCTTATAACAAGCCATGAAGAAACCACCCTTTCGGGTGGCTGTAGTGGCTAGCTTAGGAA
>WRGF01000081.1 GCA_009787345.1 Turicibacter sp. | reverse complement strand
AAAAGTTCACGTATAATTTTGCCAAATCGAAAGCGCTTAAGGGAAGTGGATATTTTAGGTAATTAACTCGAAGGAATTTTACTCCTCAGGACTGAGGGGAAACGGCTTCAAACCAATGAGAGGGAGATTTTTTTAGCATATATTCCAAAACAATCATTTTATAGCTTTTGTTCATCCCAGTGGATTCTACTTCCTTAAACCACGCTTCATACTTCAAAAATACTTGCTTTTCATAATCGTTTAATTCACCAAGCCAAGCTAAGAAAGCAGGGTAAGACTTAAATTCCTGTTTGATGGCTTTGGAATCTTCCGTTCCCATTTTATGAAGTTCCAGATAGGTCGGCCTGCGTCCCAATTCTAATTTGACCACTTCATAACTGTGGCGAAGCTTTTCCTTTCGGGGCATCGCTTTTTTCAGGAGTTCTTCCAGAAGTTGCCTTGCCTTCAATTCGAAGTTTATGGTTATTCCTCCGGGAAGCAATAGTGGCTGCCCTGTTTTTTTCCCTAATGCCAATGTGCTAACATTCAGAAGCCCCATTTTTATATCGGCATTCCGGTAATTGGCAATCAAGTCAATGACGACGCATTTTTCTTTCGATTGATGAAGCCTTAGCCCACGTCCGATTTGTTGGGTAAAAATAGTCAGCGACTCCGTTGGGCGAACAAATAACAAGGTATCTACCGTAGGGATATCCACACCCTCATTCAGCAAATCGACGGTGAAAATAGCATCCAAATTTCCATCTCCCAAATCGGAAATGGCAGTATCTCTGGAAATGTCACGGGATTGGGAATGGAGTGCTACAGTCCGGTATCCATTTTCACTGAAAAACCTCGATAGGAAAGTGGCTTGGCGGATACTGGAGCAAAAAACAATCGTCCTTGTTTTTTTGTGTTTTTCCCATGCCTTCAATATTTTAAATGCCAAATCTTCTTTGAGTTGGACTTGTGCTAATTCTTCTGCGTCATATCGGTTGCCTATCCAGCGTATTTGGGAATAGTCCGTATCGTCATGAACCCCGAAATACTCAAAAGGTGATAGCCATCCCCGTTGTATGGCTTCTAGGAAATCAATTCGATAAGCAACATTTCCGTCACAGATGGAATAAATGTCCCTGAAATCATTGCGGTCGGGGGTAGCGGTTATCCCAAGCAAAAATTGGGGCTTAAAGTATTCCAATACTTTTTGGTAAGTGTTGGCGGACGCATGATGGAACTCATCAACGATAATCAAGTCAAAATCGTTTAGAGCAAAGTTTTCTAAATGACGCTTCCGGCTTAAGGTTTGAATGGAAGCAAATACGACATCTGCTTCCCCCTCTTTCATTCGACCATTGTAAATACCAGAACTTTTATCCTTTATCACCAACCGAAAAGATTTCTGGGCTTGGACAAGGATTTCCTCTAAATGGGCGATAAATAAAATCCGTTTGAATTTCTTCGCAAAAAATCCTGCCAAGTAGGTTTTTCCAAGCCCTGTTGCCATAACGACCATGGCTTTGTTATAGCCTTCTTCCAAAGTATTTTCTAATTGTTCTAAGGCAGGGATTTGAGCAAACCTCGGTGAAATTTCCAACTGATAACTGCCTTCTTCTTCCGCAACGAATAGTTCAGGCATTGGCTCAGTTTTGGAGGGCATCATCAAGTCAATTTCTTCCCGCTCGCTCCAAGTGGTTGCCAAATCTGCATGGCGAATATGAAAGCTATCATATTCTTGGCGGTATTGTTTGATGGTTTCTGCATTAACTGGAAAAGTTGACTCATGGTAATGGACGTTGAGGAATTCAGATATTGCATCCCCAAAAGCTACCGGTCCCACGTGCTCCCGCACCATTAAGTTCCACTCTACCCCGCTTCCCAGAGCAGAACGTGACATATTGGAAGAGCCGACAATCATGATCCCGTCACCGCTTTTCCCTTCAAAAAGGTAGGCTTTGGGGTGAAAGGATTTCCCACCGCTTCGATACATACGGATTTCCAACTCGGGACTAATTTGAAAAAGTTTTTCCAAGGCATCTGGCTGGGTAATGTATAAATAATCTCCCGTACAAATTTTTATTTCTATATTTGACTGGATAGCCAGTTCCAACAAGGGACGCAAAACATCTACTCCAGATTTCATGACGAAAGAGGTTAGGATATAAATGGATTCTGCCCCATTCGTAGCTTTTTCCAGCTGATGGATTAAGTTGCTTGTAATTAATTGTACGTTTTCATTCATGGATTGGCCTCATCCTAAAAAAGCTGACAATGGATTCCGCAAAAGTACGCCCTTTCACTTGTGCACTGGCAGGGTCAACGTAAATCAGGTTTTCCATGTTTTTGGCATTCATGGAAGCCTCTGGGCAGATGTGCTCGATGAAGCCAAGGAAAGACCCGGATGGGATTCCAACAGTTACAGGGGCTTTTAGCTTCGATGCCTTTTCAAATAATGAGGGGGAAGTAGCAGTAGTTGCCGTCGTGGTTTGGAAAGTATTTGTTGGTTTAACAGGGGGCAATTTTAAGTCTGCCATGCTGACCACTTTTTCGGGTTGCCAGTCGATTTCGATGTTATAATGCTGGGCGTCTTTTTTCAACTGCATAAATTTGGTCATGGCCATGTCCTTGCTGTCGAGGCGCCAAGCATCTTTGAACCCGGTTTCCCGGCTACGATTGCCTAAAAAATCAAAACGGATGCCGTATTGCTTGAATATTTCCATGTAGGTGTTGATGTCCCTGTCGCCCAAGACCCATAGGGAGCCGCCTTCTTGGCGTTTGTCGACGGTTTTTAAGCCGTAATAGTCCAGCATTTTCTTCAGGTACTCATTGGCTTCTGACTTTCGTTTTAGTGGTACTCTTGACATGATGTTGCCCCTCCAGACTTGATTGGTAATCGTTTTTATTTAGTACAATTATACCAAACCTTGATGGGGTTGGGTAGCGAAAGCCCTGTGGGAAATTGTATAAATTGGGAGATGAACAAAAAACCTCCCCACCGGTTGAAGATGAAGAGGTTGCAATGATTGATGCCATGTTTTATCTGACGGGCGAATAGACTGATTTCATTAGGGACGTAACCCTTGTTGTTTCATTAATTTGGCAAGCCTTTTCAGTGAGATAAGATCCATTTTTTCTAACCAAGTTTCTTTTATAATCGCGATTCCCTCTTCTCTAAACCCCTTTGCTTTTAAAATAGGGCATTCCTCCTCCTTGACCATCAGACGGCTTTTCTTACGTCCAGGATATTCTTTTTGTAGGGCTTTTTACGGTAATCATGCTAACGCCCTCCGCTAATTGGAACGTAAGGTTTGTGATTCCCATCCTTCAATTTTTAATGGGTCGCCACAATTGATTTTGACACCGCGGCAAATTTAAAATTGAAGGCAAAGACAATTCCACGCTACTTCCGGGTGCTTGTTGATGTGTTTAAAAAAGTGTTTGACGGCAGTTTCCTTGACCCATTTCTAGATTTCCTCAATCGTGTTCAGGTCCGGGCTGTAGGTAGGCAGAAAAACAAGTTTCAGGAACTGGCAGTTTTTTGCCAAGAATGACTTGAGGAATTCGGAGTGGTGGTTTCGGGCATTGTCCAAAACGGCCACCAGTTTTTCCCCAGGGTGTTTCCCAAGGAGCACCCGTAGGGATTTTTGGCACTCAACCGCCGGGAACCGATCCTCCTGTATGCAAAAGGTTTCACCGCTTTCATCATCCAATGCCCACAAAAGCTTGACGGAATGATGCTTCCCCTAAGTAGGAATAAGAGACTCCGTCCAATTGCTCTCGACCTCAAACCCGCAGTTCTTTGGTGGCTTGTTTTCAATGGTGTCAATCAATTGGTTTTCTAAGTCCGGTGTCAGCTTCGACTCGCTTCCTTAGTAAAAGAAGCTGACAAGGCCGTCGATTCCCCCATCCCAGTACATGCCGGCATAGGTGTAAATGGCGGATGGGACGAAGAAGCGAACGAAGCGGTTTATCCAGTCGGGGCTCGTCCAGGGCGTGATTTTTATTGCCATCGGCCTCCTCATCAAGACTTCCAACTCCACGGGAGCTATGCTTGCCATCGGGATTTTGACTGGTCTCAGCGACCTGTTCAGCAGCTTCATGGATTCTGTGAAAATGCCTTTTTGAAATTTATGCTAAACGACGAGGATATGGAACAGGGGATTGGAATCAATAAGGCGGTCCGTAACTTTTTATCCTGGCGGGGGTGATGAATAGCCTGTTCATGACGCCATCGCCCATCATGATGATTCACCTAGCGGAAAACGCCCACATTCAAGTGGTGGACTATGGGTTTTCAGTGACCTTCATCAAGGCGCTCTTCCTTGTCGTCGGCACTTTAGCAGGAATGTTAGGGCCGAAATACTGCTAGTGGATGGGGACGGCACAATCCTTTTCAATGGCAACTGCCTCGGTCGCAGCCTTTATTTTAATCCAGTATTTCGGCAACTTCTGGTTAGGCATTGGGGTACTGCTTTTGGCCGTATTCTCAGCTTCAGTGTTTTCCATCCGTATCAGCAGCTTTTTATATCAAGCCGTCCAACTGAAATTTTGGGAACGGTTAGGGGCTGTATCGGTTTGGTAACCCTTGCGTTTCCCACCTTGTTTTCAGCCGTGATATTAGGAGATGCCACCGCTTCCATGCCGACATATGTGGTTTTTGCTACTGTCCTTGCACTGATTTTACTCGTGCCTATTTTTAAGATGGAACTCGGAGCAACGGATTTCAAGGCTGCCTTGACAGCAAAGTACCAATAGTTAACATATTTTCCCACCTTTTAACCTAGAATTAAATAAGGGAAAGGATGTGGGGGCAATGGCTAAAAGAAGACGGAGACCGAAACGAAGGGTTCGCCCCTATCGGCCACTTTTCAAATCAAGGGGGCGCAAAAGCATAAAATTTGAAACAAAGGGGCTTAAGCGTTTATTGGTTTTAGCCGTGGTTTGCTGGGGGCTTTGGAGCGTCCTGTCGTTCATGTATCACAATATGTATGCGGTGGTCATGAATTTTGCATCCAATCAGGTGGTGAACATAGCGACTGCCGCCATCAACGAGGGGATTATCCGCAGCGATATGGGTGGGGAGGATCCCATGGGCTTTATTACCATCACCGACAGCGGCGATACGGTCGTCAATCAAATGCGCATCAACCAGTACCGGGCTAATATTTCCCGGGAAATCGTGGATATCTTGCAACATGTTCAAAAAGGCGACCTGACTGCCTTGGGGCTTGAATCCTTTCAGACGGAAAGTGCCCAAAATGGGGTGTTGTTTGAGGTTCCTTGGGCGGCTGCGTTCAACATGACCCTCTTACATGAATGGGGGCCACGCTTTCCAGTCCGCACCCGCATGATGGGCAACGTGGATACCGATGTGGAGATTCAAATCGAGCCTTACGGTATTAACAACGCAGTTTTGACGGTTAATTTATGGGTCACCAGCGACATTCAGGTGGCATTGCCATTTCGCTCGCAGGTGGAGCCCATACGGACGCAGATTCCTTTGATTTCAAGTGTCCTTCGCGGGGAAATCCCCCAATTTTATTGGAGCAGCCTAGGCAGTGGCGATGCGGCACCGCCACCTGTGTTGCTTCCGCCAACTAACTAAAGGGCACCTCTAATAACTCCAATTCACCCGAATTTGCGGTCTTTTTCCGCCCATCCAATGTCTTCAAAAATGCCATGAAGCTCCACTTCACTGCAATGCTCTTAATCTTTATTGCGCCGAGGAGCGCAAGGTCGTGAGCGCCGTAGAAGCATTTTCACTTCCTCGGCTGGACGAAAAAACCTCGCAAATGCGGGCAAGGCTCTTACGGTTTTCTTGTTCTGAGGAAGGTCACGAAGTGAGTACCATAGGAACAAAGCGAGTTAATAGAGGTACCCTAAAAAAATGGCCGGATGAACCTTAAAGCTTCATTCTGCCATTTTATTGTTTAGGAATGGGGTTGGTTGTCCATAATAAGGCAATTAAGTCTAAAGAAAATGAGGACAAATTATGAACTCCCCAAAAATTAAGCAGGGAATGGATTGGAATTTAACCCTACGTTGCCTTGATGCCCTTGTGGAAAACAGCAAGCTTGATATCGTCTGCGCCTTTCGTGACCATAACCTGGATTGGCAGCATCGTGCGTCTACGTTCTTGGAAGGTGTAATCGCCCTGAAATCAAGGCTTAACAACAATTTGGACGACCTGCTCCATAACTATCAGGTGACCACGTATCCATGGAGCGAAGGTGAATTGGATATTTTAGAGCGGGCATATGCCGAGATGTATTGTGACCTGGAAGAACTTAGCGAAGCCCATCAAAAAGGCAGCCACCTCGATCTGAACATGGACACCATCCAAGGGATGAAAGAAGATACTTTTTATCTTCAGTGCACCTTGGATGAAATGCGCGGATAGTCCTTATTCTTTGATTTTGGAATCTGTTCTAATTCCCATAAAACCCGCATATAATGACACAAAACCCACTCAAGTTAAATATCCAAGCACTGTTTTGGAATATCTAGGATGTTTGGGGAAGGGGTATCGAAGTATGCAAATGTGGGAAAGAATCAAGGCGTCCGCAGAGAAAAGAATTGCTAAGAACAACAAAAAAATCGCCCATTATAACGCCATCGGAAACAGCCATAGCCGGATGGTCATCGCTACAATCCAAGCCGATAACATGCGCCAAGAAGAACGGATTTGGGAAGCAACTGAACGGCTGGGCAAATAACGTGTCCCCAATGGAAGCAACCCTCTTCCATTGGGGAAGCTTTTTTTCCTCGATTTTGTGTAAACATTAATTATATTCACACTTTTTACACAAGGATTACATGAAGATGTGATATACTCATGGTGGAGATAAAACTTAACATTGGGCAGGGTGTCACTTGTTAGCCGTTGCCTTTCGTTTGAAAAAACCTTGGAATCTGGGATGGGAGCCAGATCCCAAGGTTTTTTTATTGTATTCCAGCCCTAACTAAAAAGAGTTCCAATGCTTGTTGAAGAGTGGTAGGATGGGCACCTTCACTTGGGTAAAGCTTAGAGGGAAACTCCAGATGATAAACTGGTTCTAACGCTTCAAGGGGAATTTCCCCCTGGCCATGCCAATGGGACTTGCTATAAATAATGAAGCATACCTGTTTGCCTCCCAACTCCTGGATATTCTTTTCCAACTTTTCGGAAGCCTCTAAAAAATCCAACACCGAGGATGTTGCCCCCTGAAAGTTGGAAGCCATCCCTAACACGTTTCGTATATCTTTTGCCAAAGTAGTCACCCCTAAGAATTAGTCAGTTAATTTTATCATGGTTGACAGGGAATGAAAAGCCCCCTTTTGGAAGGCTTTATAAAAGTATACGATGGGTTAGACAATTCGCCTATCGAATGGTATAATTAGGAAAAGATGAAATCAAGGGCACCTCTAATAACTCCAATTCACCCGAATTTGCGGTCTTTTTCCGCCCATCCTTATAGCCCACCAAAGGAGGATACCTTCCTACGGAAGGGCGGGGACCCTGCCAGTAAAAATGCCATGAAGCTCCACTTCACTGCAATGCTCTTAATCTT
>WRGF01000080.1 GCA_009787345.1 Turicibacter sp. | reverse complement strand
TCCATCATCCAGGATTTGAAGCAAGATATTAAATACATCCGGGTGGGCTTTTTCGATTTCATCCAATAACACGATGGAATATGGCTTGCGGCGGATAGCTTCCGTCAACTGGCCGCCTTCTTCATAACCCACATAGCCTGGAGGGGCTCCGACAAGTCTTGAAACGGCGTGTTTTTCCATGTATTCAGACATGTCGATACGGACGATGTGTTCTTCGGAATCGAATAAGAATTCCGCAAGGGCTTTGGCGATTTCGGTTTTCCCGACCCCGGTTGGGCCTAAGAACAGGAAGGAACCTATCGGGCGCTGAGGGTCTTTAATTCCGGCACGGGCACGGATAATGGCATCCCCTACCAAGTCGATGGCACCTTCTTGCCCGGCAACCCGCTTCATTAAGTCAGTTTTTAAGCTAAGGAGTTTTTCACGTTCCCCTTGAACCAGTTTGGAAACCGGAATCCCTGTCCAACGGGCGATGATTTCCGCAATTTCCTCTTCGGTGACATTTTCACGAAGGAGGCGCTTTTCGGAACTATCCTCTTGTTGCACGTTTTCCACTTCGGCGATTTGGCGTTCAAGCCCTGGGATGGTTCCGTATTGAAGCTCAGCGGCTTTTTCGTATTGGCCTGTTCCTTGGGCTTCTTCAAGCTGGCGGCGGGCGATTTCCAGTTCTTTTTTCAGGTCGGCAACCCCATGGATGGCCTGCTTTTCTTTTTCCCACTGCATTTTCAGGACATTCATTTCATCCTTCAAATTCGCCAGTTCCTCTTGCAACGATTCCAGGCGGGATTTGCTGTTGTCGTCATTTTCCTTGCGCAGTGCCGCTTCCTCGATTTCAAGCTGGGTCACCCGGCGGGCAATGCGGTCCAGTTCCTCTGGCAAGGAGTCGATTTCGGTACGGATAGTGGCGCAAGCCTCATCAATGAGGTCGATGGCTTTATCTGGCAAGAAACGGTCGGTAATGTAGCGGTCGGATAAGCTTGCTGCCGCCACGATGGCACGGTCTGAAATGCTGACGCGGTGATGGACCTCGAAACGCTCTTTTAGCCCACGCAAAATGGAGATGGTATCCTCAACCGTCGGTTCGTTGACCTGGACTTTTTGGAAACGGCGCTCCAATGCTGGGTCTTTTTCGATGTATTCACGGTGTTCTTTCAAGGTCGTTGCCCCGATGCAGTGAAGTTCCCCACGGGCAAGCATGGGTTTTAGCAAGTTCCCTGCATCCATGGCTCCATCCGCTTTGCCGGCACCGACGATGGTATGGATTTCGTCGATGAATAGGATAATCCTTCCTTCGCTGGCTTTCACTTCATTGAGGACCGCTTTCAGCCGTTCCTCGAACTCACCGCGGTATTTAGCACCGGCCACCAGGGCGGCCATATCCAGCTCAAAAATCGTTTTATCTTTTAGGGATTCCGGCACATCCTGGCGGACAATGCGTTGGGCAAGCCCTTCCACGATGGCAGTTTTACCAACCCCTGGCTCACCAATCAGCACCGGGTTATTCTTCGTTTTGCGGGATAAGATACGGATGGCACGGCGGATTTCCTCGTCACGGCCAATCACAGGGTCGATTTTTCCTGAGCGGACATCTTCCACAAGGTCGCGCCCGTATTTTTCCAACACTTCGTAAGTCGCTTCTGGATTTTGAGTCATCACTTTGGAGTTCCCCCTTATATTTGAGATGATTTCCTTCATTTTTTCCTTATCGATGGCCAGTTCCTTCACCAGCTGCTTCATATCATAGGACGTGGGCTCAAGCATCCCGAGGAACACATGCTCCACCGAATTGTAACTGTCGCCCCATGCCCGTGCGTAGTCATCGGCTTTTAACAGGGCGCGGTTCAAATCCTGGCTGATATACGCTTGGGAGCCGCCGCTGACCTGTGGTTTTTTCTTAAGCATTTCTTGGATTTTTGCTTTTATTTCTTCGGTGTTGTAATCGGCACGTGAGAGGATCCTTGGCACCAACCCTTCACGGTCATTCAGGAAGGCCATGAACAAATGAGGCGTGTCCACTTCCTGATGGTTGCTTGACATCGCAAGGTTTTGGGCATCGTTAAGCCCCTGTTGAAGTTTTTCCGTCATTTTGTTTACGTTCATCGTTAATTCACCTCGTCGTTAAGTACCGTCCGACAAACCCACTCGGAAGGTACATTATTTTATTTGTGATTAGTATGTGAAAATTTCAGGTGTTGCATTCGTGGATAACCTCTTTAGCACTCGATATATCCGACTGCTAATAGTATATTATCACGAATTAGCACTCGTGTCAACTATCCGCTAATAAATTAAAGATATTTTCATAATCCTAAATAAAACAGGCTCCCCCTGTTATATTTGGGAAAGCCCGCTCTTATATTCACAGTAAAATCTCCATGCTTTTCTCATCTGAGATTTAACGCTGATAGACAACGCATTAAATTCAGTAGTCCTTTCAATCTCGACTAAATAATACGCACACTTTTCCAAAGTCAGAAAATCAGAGAAAGAAAGCAACTTATCTAATCTTTTTAACCGTGACAAGACATCACGGGCGGAGTGCGGGCTATACCGCTTCGTTTCCATAATCCAGTTCTTCAAGCCCTCTGTATCTAGCTCTTCTTTCATCCAAGTAACCTCCTAGATGTTTTGCAACATATTTTGCCAAGTTGACTGGTACCGCATTTCCAATCATTTGTTCTAAATCCGTTTTTGTCCCTTCCCATACATAATTATCAGGGAAGGTTTGCACCATTGCCCGCTCTACCGTTGTCAAAGGCCTGAGGTCTTCCACTTTATTTACGGGGTCATTCGGGTGTCCAGGATAGCCTTTCGGTACAGGACGATTGACACCACGGATGGTTGGGGAGGGTTCATCCATTGAGAAAACACCTCTTCTACTATAGTTTCGTGGATGCCTGTAATAGTAATCCAAATTCAATTTTTCCCCAAAATACTCCCTCATCGTCATGCGTTTAGAAGATAAGTTCTCTTGTAGGAGCCCCTCGAGGAAACCATCTTCTTCACCTAAAACCCCTATGCAAAAAAAACGTTTCCTTTTTTGTGGAGCCCCACACAAGCTTGAGTCTAATACAATTTCTGTGAGTCCATAACCCGATTCTTTAAATTGAGAGCGTGCCTTTGAGTAACTCACACTATTTTTGGCTCTATCGACATTTTCCATAACAAATGCAATCGGATGTATTTCTTTGATGATTGTTGCGAAATCTTCAGTTAAACTAGCCCTTTCATTTTCCACCCGCTTACCTGCACTAGAGAAATCCTGGCATGGCGGTCCACCAATGATTACTTCAGGGGAAAACTGGCGCATGTGCTCCACAGCTTCTTCCACTTCGCTTAAATCCATGTTATAAACTTCATGCTTAAGATTTTTCCTATATACTTCAGCTGCTTTAGTCCAATACTCATAAGCGGCAACGACATTGAATCCCGCAGCTGTAAAGCCAGTGGACATACCACCACAGCCAGCAAATAAATCAATCGTCCTAAATTTCATTTTAAGCCCTCTTTTCGACAGAATTATGCTATAATTATTTTAACACAGTATACAAAAGACGTCAATTAATTGACGTCGGAATGAATTGGGAGATTATCATGCTAAAGAAAACAGGTTTATTTGGTCTATATAATTCAAACAGAGGCTCCGAGGAGCACTGGGGAAAGAATTGTTTTAATTCTAGTTTTCCAACTTCGCTAGCCTCCTATATGCTTGAGCATAAGAAAAAAGCAATTTATTTAACATTAAAGCCAGTCGACAATGAACTTAAAGTGGTTTCGGAAGAAATATCCATTCCCGATGTTTTCAACTCTGGGCAAAAAAAACTCGAAGAGCTTTTTTTCTCCTTCGAATCGAAGTTTGAACCTTATGACAAGTACGCTACCGATATGATTGACGGTATTGACCTCGTTGTGAAAGATTTAGAGGGTAATTTCTTGTCACCCCTAGAAATTAAGCTTACGGTTATGCCAGACTCCACTACCTTTAAAAAACCGCCTTCTGAATGGGGAGCGGAGATGGTAATTAGGTCTGCCACGACTTCTTATTGTGCTCTTGGGATGTTTGATTCCGTAGCAACTGAAAAAGACAATATCCGAGAAATTTTTGAAAATGTTTGTGCCGGGATACAAATGTGGGATAATGACTTCGAAGTTACCCATAATATTCCTAAGATTTGCCAAGCATTAAATGTTTTTGAAAAACGATATTGGAAAAACCAAAGTCCTCTTTTGATGCAAACGCTTTGGAAAACTGAGGGTCAATCCCCTATTTTGTGTGACGACGCTTTTGACATCGTTATTTGGAGCAATTTCGCATTCTCACGTTTATTCATTGATTCAGCAATGACGGATAAGAGTAAAAAAATGAGCCGTCCTATGCGTTCTACCGCCCGTCTAGCCCGTTGCCTTTGGGAGTTAAGTAAATCAAATAAAATTAGGCTAGAGGACATTTATAGACAAATGGCATATGGAAATCAAACCGACAAAGAGTTTTCCATAAGTGGAACAAAGTGGCGTTCTTATGTCAATACACCTAGATTGCAAAATTTAGCTGTTAAGAAAGAATCACTTGAAAGAATAATAGACAACGATTCGATTGAAAAATTACGTCCAGAACGGAGATTTGACCAAACGCTATACTTTGCCCGCCACACAGAAACCGATAGGAAAAATAAGTCATGAAGGCAATACAATCCATTATGAAAAAAATGATTGTGGTGGATTTGGATGGGACGCTTCTTCATGATGAATTTTCGATGAACCCGTTGTCGAAACAAGCACTCCTTGATGCAAAGGAAGCCGGGCATGCGGTGGTCATTGCAACGGGGCGGCCGCTTCGGGAATCCATCCACTTTTACCGTGAGCTGGGCCTCGACACTCCCATCATCAACACTAACGGGTCGCAGCTCCACCATCCTGACGATTCCAATTTCGAGGAGTGGGTTGAGCATATGTCCGTACAAAAAATGGTTGAGATTTTCAATTCGCCCATCGGCCAGTACCTTTTGAACGGGGTGTGCGAGTTCAAGGACCACTTATATATAGGAAAGGCCGACCCGGAGTTTACCGCTTGGATGAACTTGGAAGGGGCCCACTCGGTTGCCTACAGCCCATGGGAAGAAGCGGAGCACCCGGGATTTTGCCGTTTTATCCTGAAAATCGAACCCGGGAAGGCAGCGGAAGTGGAAGCCTATTTAAAGGAAAATTTCCCAGATGAGTTCAGCTATTACCAATGGCAAATGGGCGAGCAACTGGTTTTTGAAATCGGGAAAGGCGGCATCAGCAAGGCGACTGCCATCGCAAGGCTTGCCGATAAACTGGGATTTTCGGTAGCGGACATCATCGTCTTTGGGGACGGGACCAACGATGTGGAAATGCTTGCCTATGCAGGGGTTGGGGTCGCCATGGGGAATGCCTGCGATGAACTGAAAGCCGTTGCCGATGCCGTGACTTTAGGTCATCAAGAGGGCGGGATTGCCCACTATTTATATGAACATGTTTTGAAAGGACAGAGGCTATGAAAAAGAAAAAATTGATTGTCATCGACTTGGATGGGACGGCGCTTCATGACCATGCCAGCATCCATCCAGAAACAAAAAGAGCCCTTATGAAAGCCAAGGACGACGGGCATTCTGTTGTGATTGCAACGGGGCGGCCCGCTCGGGGCTCCCTTAATTTTTACCGGGAACTGGGGCTTGATACCCCAATCATCAACTTCAATGGAGCGTATATGCACGCACCTGGCGATTCTAATTTCGAAGAGGTGGTTGAGCAGATTTCCCTGGACCGGGCCATGGATATTTTCAATTCGCCGATACGCGAGGATTTGGTCAATGCGGTGTGTGAATACAAGGACCATCTGTATATTTTAAAGCGTGATGAGTCGCTGACTTCTTGGATGTGGATGGATGAGGTGGATTCCATCACTTACGGGGATTTCCAAGAAACGCTGGACCGCAATCCCAGTGGCTTCATCCTGCAAGCGAAACCGGGACGGGAACAGCAGGTCATGTCCTACCTTCGGGAACATTTCTCCGATATTGTGGCTTGCCGAAACTGGAGCGACGGGTATCAAAATATCATCGAGGTATTCAAGCATGACATTAACAAGGGAACCGCTTTGGCTATTTTAGCTGAACGGCTAGGATTTCATGTGGAGGACATCATCGTTTTTGGTGATGGGGATAATGACATTGAAATGCTGACCTTTGCAGGGACTGGTGTTGCCATGGGGAATGCACTTGAGGAGTTGAAGGCGATTGCCGATGCCCATGCGCTTAGTAATAAAGAAGGCGGGATTGCCCATTACCTTTATGAACATGTATTGAACCCATAAAAAATTGCCCATAATGGGGAGGCCGCTGAAAAACCTCCAGTTTCCTCAAGGATTTTCCATCAAAAACAAAAATTTATAAGTAGCCAAAAAGGAATAATATATAAAGAATAGGAGCGATAACCATGCCAAAAGAACACCTGAAACAGACCCTTTCCCCCCTGAGTTATTATGTGACCCAGTCATACTTCTAAAGACCCAACTATGAACCAAACATGATAATACCAACGTTCCAAGAACTTCCTTAAAATTATTATCCAACTATTCATTCCAACTTAGGTAGGTAAAAAGTTAGGTAAATGGGTAGTTAACAAAAAACAACTAATTAGAAACATGTCAAAAAGACAACCGCCAATCCGAAGGGAAAATGAGGGATTTATCAACCCGCCAAGCCAGTGTGCTTGGCTTTTTCTATATAACAAACGCTCCCCAAAAACAGGAGCCACGTTACACTGCTGTAATCTTCAAAATCAATAAAAAAGTCCGCCTGCACAGGGAGAGCCATGCAAGCGGAAGTGTAGGAAAAAGTTAAAACAAAGGGGAGAGCCTCTGCTACAACGTTATTATGGCAAAAAAGATGACCCGTATGCAACTCCTCTTAATTATTATCGTGGGCCAGCATAAAGGCATGACGGGTATAATATTTGACACCTTCTTTTTTATCGTGCTAAATCTTCATTCATATTTAGGAAATACCACTTGCCAGATTTTCTTCTATAATTCACAGAAATGGCAGGCATTGCTATAAGTCCTTGCGGGGCTCCTTTCTAACTTCATCGTGAGTTCTATGCTCCTGGCACCGTCCAAAAGTAAGCGTCAAATAACAACACGAATAGAATCCAGCTTTCAGTCACGGTATAATTAGGGTACCAAGACAGGAGGCTGATTTTTATGATCAAAGA
>WRGF01000079.1 GCA_009787345.1 Turicibacter sp. | reverse complement strand
GAAGGGAGCCCTTGTCGTAGCCGATGCGCTGAATTGCCAGAAGGAAACTGCGGCAGCCATCATCGATGCGGAGGCCGATTACCTCCTTAACGTGAAGAACAAAGATGCGGGGCACTATGTTTGCCAGGAGTGCTTCAGGGACGGAGCCAAAACGAAGTCCTATTCGGTGACCATCAAAGCGCACACCCACCAAAAACAGGAGGCATTCCAGGGCACGGATGACTTCAGGGAAGCCATCAAAAAGCGCTATAAAGTGGAAGCGAAGAACGCAGAAATAAAACACTCGTATGGTTTAGACCGGGCTTAAACGTCCGATCTTTTAGGCATGGAAACACAAGGTGCCACGGCCATATTCGCCTCGAACATCAATAGGATGCTGCGGCTCGTTGAGAAATAGCAGCGGCCTCCTTTTTTAGAACCCATTTTTTTTTGCTAGTTATTAGAGGTTCCCTGCAAAAAGATAAAAATTCTCAAAAAAAGGGCTGGCACTCAATAAATTTCAAGTTTGAAATTTATTGAGTGCCAGCCCCCCCCTTTCCTTTATGAGTCAAGCAAGTGGCTGAGGGTGTGGTAAAGCAGGGCAGCTTCTTCGGCTTCCATAGGGACCAGTGGCAATCTCAGGCCGCCGACTGCTATGCCCATCTGCCGCAATAACCCTTTGATTGGGGCAGGGTTCATGGTATTGCCCAACAGGTTATAAACTGGGGCTAAAGCTTTATCCAATTCTTCCGCTTCTTTTAGCTTGCCTTCCTGAAAATTTTGATAAATCCGTGCCATCTGCTGCCCTACCACATGGGAGGCCACGCTGACCACACCGTCGCCCCCGGCCTTTAAGGTATCAAGGAACATCTTATCGTCCCCTGTGTAAATGGAAAAACCAGGTTGGGCAATTTCTTTTAGCTTGGAAATCCTTTTAACATCACCGCCCGCATCCTTGATGCCAACGATGTTTTTTTCTTCCATCAGGCGGCTTAGCGTGTCATACTCCAGATTGACGCCTGTGCGAGACGGGATATTATACAGTAAAATAGGCAAGTCAGTTGACTGGGCCGCCTGCCTGAAATGCTCTAAAAGCCCTTCTTGTGATGGGCAGTTGTAATAAGGGGTAACAATCAAAAGGCCCTGGACCCCGGCTTCTTCCGCTACTTTGATGCTATGAAGGGTGGTCCGCGTGTTGTTGGTGCCAACCCCTGCAATGATGGACACGCCAGGCTCGGAAAAATCGACGGCTGTTTCCCAAACCCTGAGTTTTTCCGTAGCACTTAAGACCGGGGCTTCTCCCGTGGTCCCCGTGACTAAAATCGCACTTGATCCATGGCGCCCCAAATGGATGACGAGTTTTCTCAAGCTATCCATGTTCAGTTGGTTGCATTCGTCAAAAGGAGTTGCCATAGCGGTGATGACAGGTCCAAAGCCACTCATAGGTGATGCCCCCTTAAATTAAGTTGTAATGCAAGAAGTTGATGGTATCCACCAGCTTGTTACCCTCTACATAAAATGTGACTTCCATGGGATTTCTTTGCTGATTGTACCAGGTTACCTTCACGTAGTTTTCGGTCCGGGCAAATGTAATGCCTTGGTCAGCCAAATAGGCTTCCACTTGTTCCACATCCATATCCGACGCATACCAGCCGCCCCCTTGGCGGGACAAAAGCGGATGCTCAATAGGTTGCATGACATTTTCAAGGTCATACCGGCTGTAGCCATTTTGGTAGGCCAGGCTCAGGGTGTTGACGCTTTCATCAACCACATAAGTCCCAATTTGCTCGGCCATGGTCCCCCGAAGGCGCAGGCTTACCTTTTTTTGCTTAGCAAGCCCAATGGCCTTCAAATGGATGACCTTCGCCCCTCTGGCAGCCAACTGGATGAGATTATCGTAGCTGATTTTTTTCAACAACCTGGCATCCTTCACAAGTTTCGGGTCAGCTGTCATGACCCCCTCGACATCGGAATAAATATCGACGAAAACGGCACCTAGGGCACTCCCTAAAGCAATTGCCGATGTATCGCTGCCTCCCCTGCCAAGGGTTGTGATGTTGCCATCTGGGGCAACCCCGATAAAACCAGGTGCCACTAAAACGTCATATCCGCCAAAGAGCTCCAGAAGCCGGTCAGGCTCAACATGCAGGATATTGGCATTGTTGTAATTTTCATCGGTCTTTATCCCCAACTCCTGGGGGGAAACGGAAGTGCTTTTCAACCCATTGCTTTGGAACAAGTCCGACATGACGATAGAAGAAATGATTTCCCCGCACGCCAGTAAGCGGTCCGTTTCTTTTTTGGATGAATGGTACTCGATCAAGCCCTTTAATGTATCCGTTGCATACGGTTCGCCGGCACGGCCCATGGCAGAGACCACTACCAAAACCTTGTATCCGGCTGCAACTTCCCGGCGGACATGTTTGAATACATGGATTCTCGTGCTTTCATCCCGAACCGAAGTCCCGCCGAATTTCATGACCACAATTTCCATATTAATCACCCAGCCATCCTCGGCGTGCAGTGACTGGTAACGCCTTTGCGGTATTTAATGCTTCATTGCTCATTGTTATTTCCTCTTTCATGTATGTTGTAACCAGTAAGGCCTCACCATGCCCGCAAAGCCCTGAATAAGAGCCAGCGACCGGCCTATCGGATAGACAGTCATATGGGCTCATTGATATCTCCCCTTTTGCTTTTTTGCGATGTAGGCACTGATAAACTTAAACAAATAATAGGCTGCCGTCTTGGGAGCGACAATGCTTGGTAAAGAACCTGCAAGCTCAGCATTAAGGCCCAGGGACTTGGCATATTCAAACTGGGTTCCTCCGGGTTTTGAAGCGATATCGATGATGTAAGCGTCTTTTTTTACTCGGTCCAATGCTTTTTCATCCAGTACCAGGAATGGGACGGTATTGACAATCACATCAAAATGGTGGAGATCCTCGATGAAATATTCGATATTAAGGGGGATGGCGACCATTTCAAAAAGCCTTGCCTCGTCTTCCCGTTTGCGGTAGGTGACCGTGACGCGGGCGCCAAGTGCTTTCAGGTCCCTGGCAATGGTTTGCCCACAGCGCCCACCGCCAATGACGAGGATATCTGCCTGGTGGATGGTAATTTCCGTATTTTTGATAATGTTGAAAATAACGCCTTCCGCCGTCGGGATTGAGTTGTAGATGGCGACCTCGTCATAATCGAACATGCATTCCACAATTCTTGGCACTGCACGGGCCAGTTCCAGGAGTTTTGGGTACTTGATGGGCGTAAAAATGACGCAGTCCCTGGGAAGGGCTGCCAAGACCGCTTCTGTTAAGTAAAGATTAGTGGCGGCAATCTTGCCATCAGGGGCAATCCCGCCAAAAGGAAGGATCAAATAATCCACTTCTTTTAAAGCATTTAAGTCAAAATCAGCAGAATCTGTATGATATTCAATCAAATCCATGCCAAAATCCCGGATGGCCCCTGCCAGATAACTCATTCTTTTATCATTAGTAATGATGAGAATCATCCAAAATCACCTGCCTTTTTCTGTTTACACCATATTTTATGACAGGGGCCTTTGGGTGGTGAGTAAAAACTGCCCCAGACGCCAAAAACCGCTCGCCAGGCGAGCGGTTGAAAAGATTCAATTATTGATGCAGTCCTGCTGGGACCCGTAGACAATTTCATGGATGGTCTTAAACTGATAGCCTTCTTCGCGCAAAAGTTCAATGATGGGTTCAAGGGCAAGAACGCTAAGGGGCTTGGGATGAAGCCGTATCAGCGCCCCTGGCTCAAGTTTTTCCTTGACGCGCCCCACCAGGTCCTGGGGTTGCCCCCCCTTCCAGTCAAGGGTGTCGGCTGTCCACAAAATGGTGTATAGGCCTTGGTCATAGGCCGCTTTTAGGACATCCTTATTGAATTGCCCGGCAGGAGGGGTAAAATAAAGGGTCGGCTGCCCAGTAATCGCTGTGAGAATCCCGTTTGAACGGGCCAGCTCGTCAGCATACCCTACATAAGTCAGCTTGTCCCAATTCCTCGGATGGGAGTAGGAATGGTTGCCTACCACATGCCCCTGGTTGTAAACCTTAGCCACTTGATAGGAATGGTTTTCAGCATATTTCCCCTCAAAAAAGAAGTTGGCTTTGACATCCAGGCGGTCAAGGATTTCAATCATCTGGTTGAGTTCCTGCTCGCCCCAGGCTACGTTGATGAGGAGAGAGACATAATCGCCGTGCTCGTTCCCCTTAAAGACTGGTTCGTGCCTGAATTTTTGTGGGTCGCCAATGTAAGGGATGCTTCGCTTGACGACCAAAGACCTGTCGAAAGCCCCTGCGGCATTGATGTTTTCATAAGTTAGGCCATAATCGACCTCAACCCCTTTCAGCCCTGGGACAAACCGCCAGACCGGGTCCAAACGGGGTTCTTGCGGCTCTTGGCAATGGGCTTCGCTATACTCCAAAAGTTGTGAGGCCACCTCCGACCCTAAAGTTGCCACGGGATGGGCGCTATGGGAAAAGTTGATGCCGACCACAATGAACAAATAGCAGGCAATGGCACTGACCGCAATCATAATCCGTTTCATAAAGACACCTCGTTTAAAAAGTTTCAACGCGCTCTTATGATTTTTCCCTTTTTTGAGACTTTTATGCCATTTTTTGCAAAAAAGAAGCCGGATATCACAGTCCGGCTTCGCAAATCGTATATTATTGTGCTTTTTGCTCTGACAAAAGCGCCTTGCGGGACAGGTTCACACGGCCGCGGGCATCCACTTCCGTGACCTTGACCATGATTTCATCGCCAAGCTTGACCACGTCTTCGGTGTTGGCAACCCGCTCATGGGCCAGCTGGGAAATGTGGACCAGGCCGTCCTGCCCTGGGTAAAGCTCCACGAAGGCACCAAATTTTTCGATACGCACGACTTTGCCGAGGTAGGTTTCCCCGATTTCCACTTCACGCACGATGGCTTCGATCATGGCGACTGCCTGGTTGATGCATTCGGTATCGTCATGAAGAATGTAAACGGAACCGTCCTGCTCGATGTCGATCTTGACCCCAGTTTTGTCGATGATTTCGTTGATCTGCTTCCCACCAGGGCCGATAACGTCGCGGATTTTATCCACCTTGATGTTGATAATCCGGATTTTAGGGGCAAACTTGGACAGTTCGGTACGAGGAGCGGAGATGGTACTTAGCATATGCTCCAAAATGTGCATGCGCCCCACTTTCGCCTGTGCCAAAGCCTCTTCCAAAATCTCACGGCTGAGCCCATCGATCTTGATGTCCATCTGAAGGGCAGTGATCCCCTTGGCAGTCCCAGCCACTTTGAAATCCATATCCCCCAGGTGGTCCTCCATGCCCTGGATGTCGGTAAGGACCGTGTAATCCTCGCCTTTTTTCACCAAGCCCATGGCAATCCCGGCAACTGGCGCCTTGATTGGGACCCCAGCCGCCATCAGCGCCATGGTAGACGCACAAATGGCTGCTTGGGATGTGGAACCGTTGGACTCCAGGATTTCTGAAACGACCCGGATGGTGTAAGGGAAATCCTTCTCGTCAGGGATAACCTGGCGCAGGGCACGCTCCCCTAAAGCACCATGCCCAATCTCGCGGCGGCCCGGAGCCCCGTAACGGCCGGTTTCACCGACGGAAAACGGCGGGAAATTATAATGGTGCATGAAATGCTTCGTGTCCTCGACTTCAAGGCCATCAAGCATCTGGTTCTCATTCAAAGCCCCCAGCGTCGCAATGGATAAGGACTGGGTCTGCCCACGGGTAAACAGCGCCGAACCATGGGTCCTAGGAAGCAAATCAACCCGTGAGGACAATGGGCGGACTTCATCCACTTTACGGCCATCCGGACGGATTTTTTCCACCGTAATCAGGCGGCGGACTTCTTCTTTGACAATTTTATTAAGGATTTCTTTAACCTGCTTCATCGCCTTATCATCAGCCGCTTCTTCGGTGTAAAGGCTGACCACACGGTCTTTCACCCCGTCAATGGCAGTTTGGCGGGCAACTTTTTCCTGCACCTGGATGGCCGCCATCAATTCAGCTTCGGCAAGCCCACGGACACGGGATTCGATATCCCCGTCAATTTCATACAAGTTCAATGCCATTTTTTCCTTGCCGATTTCAGCGACGATGCTTTCTTGGAACTGGATGATTCCCTTGATGGCTTCGTGCCCGAACATAATGGCTTCAAGCATATCCGCCTCAGGCACTTCCTTCGCACCGGCTTCAACCATGTTGATGGCATCAAACGTCCCGGCAACGGTCAGGTCGATATCCGATTGCTCCAACTGGGCAACGGTCGGGTTGATGACGAACTCCCCATCAATGCGCCCAACGATGACACCAGCGATAGGCCCCTGGAACGGGATGTCGGAAATGGACAAGGCCAGTGAAGAACCAATCATGGCAGCGATTTCCGGAGAATAATCATGGTCCACGGACATGATGTAATTGATCACCTGGACATCATTGCGGAACCCATCCGGGAACAAGGGGCGGATGGGGCGGTCAATCAGGCGGCCGGATAAAATGGCATGCTCGCTCGGGCGCCCCTCACGCTTGATGAACCCTCCCGGGACTTTCCCCATGGCATATAATTTTTCCTCGTACCCGATTTGAAGGGGGAAGAAGTCTAAGTCTTTCGGCTCCTTGGAAGCCACCGTATTGGATAAAACCACCGTATCGCCATAACGCACCATCACGGAAGCATTCGCCTGCTTGGCCAGTTCCCCAATTTCAAACGTCATGGTCCGACCAACCAAATCGAACGAATAAGTGTACTTTTCTGACATGTATATTGCTCCTTTAAATTGCCTCGTAGTCTTTTTCTATATTATCATACCATAAGGGCGGACAGGTATAAACATTTTTTGTGCCAATTTGATGGAAAACCGACATTCTTTTGTTAGGGAATTTGAACTCAATCTAAATCTAAATCCCTGCCATAATGGTTCATGGAGCTTGGTGAGGCGATCCCAGTTCTGAGGAGTAAACTTTCCAGTTTTAGGGGAAATTCCCCTCGATTTAGTTCTCCTAACTAAAGCACAATCATTTCCAATTTGTTTTTTG
>WRGF01000078.1 GCA_009787345.1 Turicibacter sp. | reverse complement strand
TGCCACTTGGCTACGGGCCAACGGCGACAACCTAGAAACAGAGGGAACCGTTGAAATCGAGCAGGCCAATGGTGCAAAGCAAGGGAATAAATTAGAACTTAATCCAGCGTAAAGTTAGTAAAAAGCCAAGAGGGTAAAACGTCCTCTTGGCTTTTGTGTTTTTTTAACTCCCTCACGAACTTGAAAAGTGGTTTTCTTTTCGAGGGCATGGTACAATTATATCGAGGTGACAACATGAAACTTGCACATAATGTAGAAATGCTTGAAATAGGTGAAGCGGGCAACAAGATTTATCCCGTTTTGACTTGGGACGATGCCCATTTGGTATTGTTTGACGCGGGATTTCCCAATCAGGCAGAAGAATTTAGCCAGGCGATTTCGGATTTGGGATTTAGCATTGAGAACTTGACAGAAATCATCCTAACCCACCAAGACCTTGACCATATTGGAAGCCTGAATGCGATTTTAAAATTGGCTCCTAATGCCAAGGTGATGGCCTTAGAAGAGGAAATCCCTTACATTGACGGGACTAAAATCCCGACAAAGTTGGCGAAGTTAGAGGGAAATCTTGAAAATTTAACTGATCGCCAGAAGGAGATTTACCATTATTTAAAATCGGGTTTTGCCTTCGCCAAAGCACCTGTTGATGTAGCGGTGACCGATGGCGAAACGCTTCCAATCAGTGGCGGATTAGCATTTATCCACACGCCGGGCCATACCCCTGGGCATATGTCGATTCTACTAGAGGAAAGCGGTATCCTAATTGGCGGTGACGCAGTGAACATTCAGGATGGAGAACTTATCGGCTCGAATCCCGTCTACATGGACAAAATGGACCTGGCTGAAAAATCATTGGAGAAAATTAAAAATTTGGACGTTAAGGGAATCGTCACCTATCATACAGGTTACTGGGAGAGATAATATGAACGCAATGGAAGTGATGGCGGAGCTGGAGGCCCTTGGCACCGACCGCCAGAAGAAAAATTATTTGGGACGAGGCGCACACGAGCCACTTTTTGGGGTGCCTACAGGCAAGATGAAACCGATTTTAAAACGCACGAAGCTGAACCAGGAATTGGCGGAGCAACTTTATGCTACGGGAAATTACGATGCCATGTATTTTGCGGGAGTGATTGCTGAACCGGCCCGGATGTCGGAAGCGGACTTTGAAAGGTGGATTGGCCAGGCACCTGGCTACATGATTGCTGAATTCGCAGTATCGGTTACCTTAGCGGAAGCCCCCATCGGGCAAGCCGTAGCAGAAAAATGGATTTATAGCGAGGAAGAAATCCGCCAAACGGCGGGATGGAATTGCTATTGCTGGATGCTAGGCAACCTTCCCGATGAAGTATTTAACCTTGAAAGAATCCGTCAGTTGTTGGAAAAAGCCCATCAAGAAATCCACGGGGCATCCGAGCGGACAAAAGTCGCCATGAATAACTTCCTCTACACAGTTGGGATTTCCTATAAACCCCTGTCAGAAGAAGCAACTGCCATCGCCAAAGAGGTGGGCCCGTTAGAAATCCAAAAGCCAAAGAAAAAGCCCACCATCTTGCATGCATGGGAAAATATCCAAAAAGACTTGGAAAAAGGGCGGCTAGGTTTCAAGCGAAAGCATGTCCGTTGTTAGTGGACTGAACCTGAAAACCATTGGAAGGATTCGGGTGCGTCGTTTTGAATGACACCGTTGGAATGTCCTAGGATTTATATGCAGAATTTTGTAAGAAACTACTCTCAGGACTTCTCCTAGACGCTTAATCAATTAAGGCTACCACCATCTCAAGGTAGCCTTTTTTGGACTATTCATTAAAACGATAGACAACGTTATTATTTATTTGCCAGTAAAATGACCAACAAATACGAAAAAAGTCCACAAACAACTTGCAAGCCACCTATGAATGGGTTATCATATGTTTATCGATAGCATAAACATATACTACAAACGTTTAGGAGGGCTATATCATGGAGAAACAGACGAAAAAAGAAATTACTGCTCAATACAAGGAACGTGACATTATCGGCGGGGTTTACCTCATACGCAATTTAGAGTCGGGAAAACTCTTTTTGGATGTGGATACAAACATCGGGGCGATTCAAAATCGTTTTAATTTTGCAGTGAGGACCAACACCTGTGTCCAGATGAAACTGCAAAAAGATTGGAACGCTCAAAAAGGTCAGGGATTTGAATTTGAGGTTTTGGAAACGTTGGAAAAAGATAACGGTCAATCAACCCAAGAATTCAAGGCAGACCTAGCTGTTTTAAAAGAAATCTGGCAGGAAAAGCTGTCAGGTTCGGAATTTTACTAAGGAGGGGTCGCCATGAAATTAGAAGCACTCACAGTTGAAGAACTAAAAAATGGTTACCAATATGACGCACAAGCTGAGAGCTATCAATGCCTTGTATGTGGTAAGACCTTCGAAGATGGAGAGATTTTTCCCATGAACGGGCGATTCTTCCAAGCTAAAAAAGCTGTCATGGAGCATATGCAGGAGCACGGGAGTCACTTTGAAAATTTACTTTCCATTCAACCAAAATACAACACGTTGACCGAAAATCAGCTTCAGATTTTTCGCCTCATGAGCCAAGGAATGAGCGATAAGGACATTGCAAAGGAGCTGGGAGTAAGCCAGTCCACCATCCGGAGCCAAAAATTCACCTTTCGGGAGCGGGCGAAACAGGCGAAACTTTACTTAGGCATTTACGAAACCGCAGTGGAAACAAAAATGGGGAGTGGGGACATGTTAATCGAAATTCACGACACCGCCGTCCAAGTTGATGGACGCTATCACATCACACAATATGAGCAGGAAGCTATCAAAGTATCGGTATTTGAAACGTTGGAGCCGCTAAAGTTAAAAGCATTTCCACGCAAGGACAAAAAGAAAATCGTCATCCTAATGGAACTAGCCAAACAATTTGAAGCCGGACGGAAATATGCTGAAAAAGAAGTCAACGCCATCCTGAAAGCCATCTACCCGGATTTCGTCACCTTAAGGAGAGCCCTAATAGAGTACGGCTTCATGGAAAGCACGGATAATGGCAGTGAGTATTACCTGAAATAGCAACTCAGCGATGGGGTGCTATTTTTTTCTGTAGTACGTGTTTTTCGGTAAATGAAGTGTTTCCTTCCAAATATGGTTAGGAACGTGGTAAAATAGGTGTAAGAGATTTTCCTGAGGAGGATACTAATGATTACAGGACAATTAAAAAATAAAATTGATGGAATTTGGGAGACATTTTGGACGGGTGGAATTACTAACCCTTTGGAAGTGATTGAACAGATTACCTACTTATTATTTATAAAAAGCTTGGATGATATTGAAATCGCTGAAGAAGAGAATTCAGTTGTGCTTGGATATGATCATGAGCCGTTATTTCCAGAGAGTGATATGCGTTGGTCCAAGTTCAAGCACTATGAAGCAGGTAATATGTTTGAAATCATTCAAAACAAAGTATTTCCGTTTATTAAGACCATGGGAGCAAAAGATTCAGCTTATGCTAAATATATGGGATAAAGCAACCTTATTTGCACTTGAAGATGTTCGAATCGCCCTTCGATATCTTTTGAAGTTCTTAGAAAAGAAGCATCAAAAAATCTATTTCACCCATTTTAGCGATGATTTTGAAGTCAGGGAAGATGGCCCACGATTAGAAGGGCCTAATGATCTGCAAAATTACAAAAAAAGGTAGCTAGTTACTTGGATGAGCATCGGCATGATTTGGCAATTCAAAAACTGAGGACTAACCGTAAACTCACACCAAAGTATCTGGAAACTTTGGAAACCGTCCTTTGGCAACAGCTCGGGAGTCATGAGGATTATATCCGCGCTTACGGTGATAAACCTGTCAACCAGCTCGTACGTCAACTTGTTGGGCTCGATAAAGAAGCGGCTAATGAAATTTTTAGTGATTTCCTGAATGAAGAAAAGCTTAATGCCAATCAAATCCGTTTTGTCAGAATGCTAGTGGACTATGTTGTTAAAAATGGTTTTGTAGAAAATAATAAGGCGCTCATGGAAGATCCATTTAGGAGTGTTGGCTCCGTAGTTTCCCTCTTTGGAGGGGAACGGACTGAAATGTTAAGATTAATGGAATTAGTCAATGGTCTAAAAACCAATGCCAAAGAGTTGGAAGATGCAAGTTAAAATAAAAAAGCATAGGAAAATAAATACTCGACCTATTTTCATCAATACCGCTCCAAATACTCAGAATCCTCCGCCAAAAGCGGTGCCACCATCTCACGCAACTTGCGGGCAGACATCAAGCGGGTTGTTGCATCACCGAAACGGCCTAACGTTAGGATTCCTTCTTGCAGGGCTTGGGGCTCTAACTTCGTAAAAGTCCGTGAACCTAAAGGAGAACAATGACGATACTGAGGTGTATGCCATCGCTTGCCATCAGGAGTAATCATATAATAATCGGCAAATTCAGGATTAAGGATCCCGACGGCACCATCCCATTCTTCGATACCGTGGATAAAAGTATTTCGCATGAAGTTGACCCCGATAAGCAGGATTTGAGCATCCCGTTCCCAAAGTTTATAATAAGTTCCTCCCTTCCCACAAGGGGTGTTAATCAGGTGTTCCCCTTCAACAAATTCCTCGGCCCCCTCTCCCACGGCGGCAACGGAATGGGTCGGATGCCAGGAACGGTGGATACCAGGCTGTTTGCGAAATATTTCTGTTGTCACCCCGACACAGGTTGGGGTATACAGCACATCCATCACAGGATTGCCCGCCCGCACGTTATCCCAAGTATGGGCGGGAAGCACCAGCAACCCGTCTTTCATAAACTCCATTAAGGCATCCACTACAACTTGGGGTCCTCCTTCCACCCCACCGATGGATTTATAAGATAGGTGTACCTTTAAAGTGCCTTTGGGGTTAATGCCAAGACCTTTCAAATATTGGTTAAGTTCGGATTTCGTGTACATATAAAGACCTCCTTTCCATTAGTATACCAAAAACCCATCCGAGTCCTTTCAAAAAATGGAAATTATTTAGCATCTCGCCAAAAAGCACGTTTTAAATACCTTTTGATTGTGGTAAAATTAGAGTAATTATGTGAAGGAGCGTGTCGTTGTGGAGCTTATTGAGTTATTGAAAGTGATTGTGATTGGGATTATTCAGGGGATTACCGAGTGGTTGCCTGTGTCCAGTACGGGGCATATGATTTTAGCGCAAGCGTTCTTGCAACCGAATTTGCGGGATGATTTCTGGAGGATTTTTCTAGTGGTCATTCAATTTGGGAGTATTTTGGCGGTTATTTTCCTTTTTTGGGAGAAGATTTTCCCTTTCAAGGTGCGGGAGAAGTTCCGGCCAGATGTGGACAAGTTCCAGCTTTGGTTCAAGATTTTAGTTGCCTGTATCCCGGCGGCCATCATCGGACTTCTGTTCGATGATGAAATTGATGCCATGTTCTTCAATCCGACGACGGTGGCTATTACCCTGATTGGCTATGGGATTTTATTCATTATCGTGGAAAATCAGAACAAGGGCAGCCGGGCCCGCATTACAGACCTGAACCAGATTACTTACCGTTTCGCTTTCCTCATTGGGATTTTCCAGCTGCTCGCCCTGATTCCCGGGACTTCCCGTTCGGGTGCGACCATTATTGGCGGCCTGCTCCTTGGGGCTTCCCGTTACATCGCGGCGGAGTTCACCTTCTTCCTGGCGATTCCCGTCATGCTCGGCGCTAGCCTGCTTCGGATTGTCACCATCGGCGTGGATTTCAGCAGCGCTGAGTGGATTTACCTCGGAGCCGGGACGCTGGTCGCCTTCATCGTATCCATCCTCGCCATCAAATTCCTCATGAACTACATCAAACGCAACGACTTCAAAGCCTTCGGCTGGTACCGGATCGTCGTTGGCTTGCTAATGGTGGGTTATGTTTTTTGGTGGTAATATGCTTTTTCTCCCCGATATTTGAAAGGTTCCTTGCAAGGGACGCTTCCAAATATCGGGGATTTTTTTAGCAATACCACTACTTTCACTCCGCTGAAAGTAGTGGTATAATGGCAGTAAAGAAAGGCGGGGACACCCATGAAAAACAAAATCCTACTCTTAGAGGATGACCAACTCATCGCAGGCGGGCTCATCTATGCCCTGGAACAGGAAGGCTATCTCGTAACCCACGTTAAGTCAGTGGAAAAAAGCAAGCAGCACGTTTCGAAAAACGCTTTCGATTTGGCGATTTTAGACATGCAGCTGCCAGACGGATTGGGCACCGAAGTCCAGGGATTCTTGCAGGGGACGGGGACGCATGTCTTGTTTTTGACCGTGGTGGACGACGAGGGCAACATCGTGAAAGCCTTCGAGGACGGTGCCGAGGACTACATCACCAAGCCTTTTCGCTTACGGGAACTCCTGGCGCGAATTAAGCGGATTTTACTTAAGAATGGGGACTCGAACCTCCTTCAAGTTGGGACCGTGCGGATTGATACGGAAAGCGCAAAAGTCTATTTGGGGGAAATGCTACTGGAACTAACGGCATTGGAATACCGGCTACTATTAATCTTTGCAACCAATAGGCGGAAGGTCATGACCCGCACTCAGATTCTGGACCATCTTTGGGACGCTTCCGGCAATTTCGTGGAGGACAATACGTTGAGCGTCTACATCAAACGGCTCCGTGGCAAGTTAGGGAGCGCCATGGACATCCAAACCATAAGGGGGCTTGGTTACCGTGTGGATTAGAAAATCAAAAATCGAATCCCTGTCCGTCGACGTGAAAAAGCTGTTGGCGGGGGAGGATGTGGACATCCGTGACCATCAAGAAGGCGCCCTCCACATTTTGCGAAACGACATCCACACCCTTTCGGCTTACAAGCGGGAACAAGTCGAGGTGCTCATGCAGGAGCGGGACATTTTAAAGGACACCCTCGCCGACATATCCCACCAGCTGAAAACGCCCCTCACCTCCATGATGATTATGGCCGATTTGCTGGAAAATGCCCCGCC
>WRGF01000077.1 GCA_009787345.1 Turicibacter sp. | reverse complement strand
TAAAAGTTCACGTATAATTTTGCCAAATCGAAAGCGCTTAAGGGAAGTGGATATTTTAGGTAATTAACTCGAAGGAATTTTACTCCTCAGGACTGGGGAAGCAATGCGATATACAGCTTAGGAGGAGTAGATTCTGAAAATTCATTGCCTAATCCCTCTATCAAACTAACTTTGACATCCAGCGAACCTTTAACCTTTGAAGCACTGAGAAAAGAGGTTGCTTACTTACAACACAAACAAAAGGTTCCAGCAAGGGAACTAGAAGAAGCAGTGTTAAAGGTTTGTAGAAACCAATTTTTAACCTTAGATGAGATTGCAAGCCTTACCAATAAGAAGAAGTCTCACCTTCGAAAAAATATTTTAAAACCATTAGTAGATCAAGGAAAAGTTGAAAGACGCTTTCCGGATGCTCCTACACATAAAGAACAAGCTTATCGTACGAAATTTTAGAATGAATAAAAATGGAATTCCATGGTAAAACACTTCAACATAGGAAAAAACCGTTGTTTTGAGTAGAATATTCCATAATTTAACTAAAATGTCCAATGTCCTAAGAAGTGTACCCGAATGTCTTAAGAAAAATGTCCAATGCCCTAAGAAGAGTTCCCTAATGCTCTAAGTAAAGTGTTCATTGTCCTAAGAAGAATTCTAATGTCCTAAGAAGAGTCCTTAATGCTCTAAGTGAAGTGTCCATTGTCCTAGGAAGAGCTCCTTAATGCCCTAAGTAAAGAGTCCAATGTCCTAAGAAGCGTACCCAAATGTCTTAAGAAAAATGTTCAATGTCCTAAGATGAGCACCCAAATGCCCTATGTAAATCTCCAATGACTCATAAAACTGTCAATTTCCAAAAATTTTGTGTGATAAAATTAAAAACAAGGAGTGAAACAACATGAAAGGAATCATCCTAGCAGGAGGTAGCGGCACACGCCTTTATCCCTTAACAAGATCAACAAGCAAACAATTAATGCCAGTTTATGACAAACCAATGATTTACTATCCATTATCCGTTCTGATGTTAGCGGGTATTAAAGAAATTTTAATCATCTCCACCCCGCAGGATTTACCCCGCTTTAAAGAATTGCTTCATGACGGAAGCGAGTTCGGCATATCCTTAAGTTATGCGGAGCAACCGAGTCCAGATGGGCTAGCCCAAGCATTCATCATCGGTGAGGAGTTTATCGGTTCCGACCACGTAGCCCTTATCTTAGGCGACAACATTTACTACGGCACTGGTATGAGCAAAATGCTACAACATGCGGCCTCATTAGAAAAAGGGGCAACCGTATTTGGCTACCATGTCTACGACCCAGAGCGTTTCGGTGTCGTGGAGTTTGACGAAAATATGCGAGCCATTTCCATAGAGGAAAAACCAAAAGTTCCAAAGTCTAACTATGCGGTGACAGGGTTATACTTCTACGACAATGACGTTGTTGAAATCGCCAAAAACATCAAACCTTCCCCTCGTGGGGAACTGGAAATCACGGATATTAACAAAGCATACCTTGAACGTGGCGACTTAAACGTAGAAGTTATGGGACGCGGTTATGCATGGTTGGATACGGGAACTCACGAATCCTTGCTTGAAGCAGCCCAATTCATCGAAACCGTCCAGCGGATGCAGAACCTCCAAGTAGCAAACCTCGAAGAAATCGCCTATCGAATGGGCTACATCACCCGTGAACAGGTAATCGAACTGGCACAGCCATTAAAGAAAAATGAATACGGTCAATACTTATTACGGATTGTGGGGGAAAAATAATGGCAAAACTAAAAGTAACAAAAACCAAACTCCAAGATGTGAAAATCATCGAACCGGCTGTCTTCGGCGACCACCGGGGATTTTTTACGGAAAGCTATTCAGAGAAAGACTTCAAAGAAGCAGGCATAGATATCGACTTCGTCCAGGATAATCATTCTTTATCCGCACAAGCCGGAGTCCTACGCGGATTGCACTTCCAAAAAGGCGAATCCGCCCAAACTAAATTGATCCGAGTGGTAACAGGGGCAGTCCTTGACGTTATTGTCGATATGCGAAAAGGCTCCCCAACTTATGGGCAATGGGAAGGGTACATTCTCTCCGAGCACAACCAACGGCAATTATTGGTTCCAAAAGGATATGCCCATGGGTTCGTCACGTTGACTCCAAATGTGAATTTTCTATATAAATGCGACAATTATTATAATTCAGCAGCTGACGGAGGAATTAACTTCAATTCACCCGAACTAGGAATCACTTGGCCAATTGACCTGGCAAAAGCCATTACTTCCGACAAAGATGCAAAACTGCCAACGTTTTCTGAATTTGAGAATGAGAATCCATTTATTTATGGGGAGCTGCAATAAATAATAGAGATAAAATGAACAATCTTCTAAAAAAATTCATCCAGTTGACAATTGGTCTTTGCGGGAACGTTTATCAGTTTAATCACCATCCCTATTACAACTTACTTCACCAACTCGAGGAGGCAAGGGCTGAGTTTAGTCGAGCAACTTCTGTCAATCCCTCAGGATTTTATGGTATAATAAGGAAAAGGATTTTGATTATTTAAGGAAGGGTGGTTAAATGGGACAGTATTTGAATATGGGGAGTGAAAGTTTCAGGGAAAGCTTTGAGTCGGAGCTTTACGTTGATAAGAGTGGATTAATTATCAAATTGAATCGGCTACTTTCTTCCACGCAAAAATATATCTGTGTCAGTCGCCCGCGCCGCTTTGGGAAAAGTATGGCCATGAGAATGCTGGCTGCTTATTACAGTCATGGCCAGGATGCAAGTAAAATTTTTGACCAGTTGGAAGTTTCTAATTCAGCTAGTTATTTACAGCATTTAAATCAATACGATACCCTTGTCTTAAATATCCAGGAATTTTTAAGTGCAACGTCATCGGTGGATGAATTGATCAAGCAAATAACAGATTATTTACGGGAAGAATTTTTGCTGGCTTATCCAGGGATTAAACTGCTCAATCCTGAAAACCTATTACAAATAATGAAAGACGTTTTTCAGCATAGCCACAGAAAGTTTGTGATTTTAATTGATGAATGGGATTGTTTATTCCGTGAATATAAAGAGGATACGAATGCACAAAAAATCTATTTAGACTTTTTAAGGATGTGGTTAAAGGATCAGTCTTATGTGGCACTTGCTTATATGACAGGGATTTTGCCTATTAAAAAATATGGAACCCATTCGGTTCTAAATATGTTCCGTGAAGATTCCATGACATCGCCCTTTCGTTTTCCAGAGTATTTTGGATTTACTGATGATGAGGTGAAGAATCTTTGCGTGCAGTATGAAATGAAGTTGGATGATATTCGAACATGGTATAATGGTTATTTTTCAGAACAAGGGACACCCGTCTATAATCCGACTTCAGTATCGGAGTGTCTCCTATTGAACCGGATAGCAAATTATTGGAACAAGACGGAAACTTTTGAAGCCTTGGCCAACTACATTCAGCTGAATTTTGATGGGCTTCGGGATAAAATCATTTATATGATGGGCGGTGGGACCGTTAGGGTTAACCCAGAAAGTTTTGTTAATGATATGACCACTTTTAACGATGCCGATGATGTATTGACACTTCTTGTCCACTTAGGGTACTTAAGCTATGACCCGGATTACAAGCGGGTTCGTATCCCCAATAATGAAGTCAGAGCGGAATTTGGGACAGCTGTTAAAGTGCTAAAATGGAGTGGGGTCGCTCAAGCGGTTCAAAAATCAGACGATTTGCTACAGGCAGTCTGGAATAAAAATGCTGATTTCGTAGCAAAGAATCTTCAGGAAATTCACGAGAAAAACACCTCAGTTTTAAAATATAACGATGAAAATTCGCTGGCATGCGTCCTGCAACTCGCATTTTACACGGCATCTGAATATTATACGGTGATTCCCGAAATGCCTAGTGGTAAAAAGGATATGCAGACTTAGTATTTATTCCTAGGGGAAGGTTTCTTAATAAGCCAGCACTGATTGTGGAGTTGAAATGGGATAAGACAGTAGCTGGGGCGATTCACCAGATAAAAGAACGAAACTATTCCAGTGTTCTAGAGGATTACAGAGGAAATATTTTATTAGTGGGAGTCAATTACCAGAAACACGAAAAAAAACATGAATGCATAATTGAAGGCTTTCCTTATAAACGAACCTAAAATACTAACAGTTGTTTGTAAAAATCGGGAGGTAGATTAAAATGAAAAATATCATCGTAACAGGAGGCGCCGGCTTCATCGGCTCTAACTTCGTCCATTATGTAGTCAATAACCATCCGGAGGTGCACGTAACCGTCCTGGACAAATTAACTTATGCGGGGAACCGTGCCAACATCGACAGCCTGCCTGCTGACCGGGTGAAATTAGTGGTGGGTGACATCGCAGACGCAGCGTTCGTTGACGAACTGGCCAAAAATGCGGATGCCATCGTCCATTATGCGGCGGAGAGCCACAACGACAACTCTCTGAATGATCCGAGCCCGTTTATCCACACCAACTTGATTGGAACTTATGTTTTAATCGAAGCGGCCCGCAAGTACAATATTCGTTTCCATCATGTTTCCACCGACGAGGTTTATGGGGACTTGCCACTGCGGGAAGATTTGCCCGGACACGGTGAAGGCCCAGGGGAGAAATTCACTTCCGAAACGCCTTACAATCCGTCAAGTCCTTATTCCTCAACGAAAGCGGGAAGCGATCTTTTGGTTCGTGCTTGGGTCCGTTCATTTGGTTTGAAAGCTACGATATCAAATTGCTCCAACAATTATGGGCCTTTCCAACACATCGAAAAATTCATCCCCCGTCAAATTACCAACGTGCTGTCTGGCATTCGTCCCAAGCTGTATGGGGAAGGTAAAAACGTTCGGGACTGGATCCACACCAACGACCACTCCAGTGCCGTATGGGCGATTCTGGAAAATGGCCGTATGGGCGAAACTTACCTAATCGGTGCCGACGGCGAGGAAAACAACAAAGCGGTCATCGAGGAAATCCTAACTTTGATGGGGCAGCCTAAAGATGCCTACGACCATGTAACCGATCGCCCGGGACACGACCTACGTTATGCCATTGACGCATCAAAACTTCGTGACGAACTGGGATGGACACCAAAGTTCACTAACTTCCGTGCCGGACTTGCCGATACCATCAAGTGGTATACCGAAAACGAACAATGGTGGAAGGCCGAGAAAGAATCGGTTGAAGCTTTTTACGCTAAACAAGGACAATAAAACTAAGCGGAGTTAGACAACTCCGCTTTTTACGAAAGGATGAGTTTAATGATATTATTAACAGGAGCCAACGGCCAATTAGGAACAGAGGTGCGCTATTTTTTAGACGAACGGGGAGTTGTTTATGTTGCAACAGATCGTACGGATATGGATATTACCGATAAAGCAAGTGTTCAAAAAAAATTTAATGAAGTCAAACCCTCCATCATCTTTCATATGGCAGCCTATACAGCTGTAGACAAGGCCGAAGATGAGGGAAAGGAAATGGACTTTCAAATTAATGTAGAGGGAACTAAGCATATTGCCGAAGCAGCAGAAGAAATTGGGGCAACCGTCATTTACATCTCAACAGATTATGTGTTTGACGGAACTAAAAAAGATGGAGAGTATTTGCCGGATGATGTCACTAACCCTCAAAGTGAATATGGGCGTACTAAGCGCTTGGGAGAACAGACCGTCATGTCAATGTGTAGTAAGTACTATATCGTTCGCACAAGCTGGGTGTTTGGTCAATATGGCCATAACTTTGTCTTTACTATGCAAAAACTTGCTAAGAGTCATCCCCGCTTAACGATTGTTAGCGATCAGTTCGGAAGACCGACCTGGACGAGAACTCTCGCTGAATTCATGGTTCACTTAACGGAGAATAATGCCGAATACGGTATTTATCACCTTTCTAATGAGGGTTCTTGTACTTGGTATGATTTTGCCAAAGAAATTTTAAAAAATGAAACCATTGAAATTGCAGCAGTCACCAGTGCAGAGTTTCCTCAAAAGGCAAAGCGTCCACAATATTCTGTCATGAGTTTAGATAAAGCGAAAGGGATTGGGTTTGAGATCCCGCATTGGAAAGATGCATTGGAGAGTATGCTTAGGAGTTCCGAAAAATGAGGAATAGTATCTCAGGGATTTCTTCCTTTTTACTACAATATCATAATTCAATTTCGGTATTCTTCCTATTTTTGGTAGGTATTGCATAATACGGCCTGATTGAGCCACCATTCCGGTAGTGGTGAGCCAGTGTTCCGACATGGCTGAGCCACCAATCAGCAGTTCGCAAATGTTGATTGGTGGCTCAAATTTTATTCGGCTATTCCTTTTCTTTTGCGCATGGATTCCTTGGCCTCGATATTCAACTTATAGGAATTATGAACAATCCGATCCAGGATGGCTTCGCCGAGCGTTCCTTCCCTGAGCTTTTTATGCCAGCCCCCTGGAAGCGGTTGTGAACGAAAGACCGTGGAGTTCCTATCGTAGCGGTATTCCATCAATTCGAGCAGATCTCTGGCCTCTGATTCTTCCACCGGCATAAACAACCACTCGTCAAGGATGAGCAAGTCTACTTTTTTATACATGTCCATCACTTTCCTGAAGTCTCCTTTAATCCTGCCGTCATTTAAATCGGCCAATAAGTCTGGGAGGCGGGTGTAAAGAACTTTTTTTCCCCCTGACGACAGGCCGAATTGCCTAAAGCGCATGAAATGTAGGTCTTTCCGGCACCCGTCGGCCCGGTAATGATGACATTCCTATGTTCTTCCAGGTAAAGCCCTGTCGCAAGCCGTGCCAGCAGCGAGCGGTCATACTTTCGTCCAGGATGAGTAAGCGTCAAATAACAACACGAATAGAATCCAGCTTTCAGTCACGGTATAATTAGGGTACCAAGACAGGAGGCTGATTTTTATGATCAAAGACAA
>WRGF01000076.1 GCA_009787345.1 Turicibacter sp. | reverse complement strand
CGAACGCGGGATTTTAGTGTCAGGTGTGGATTGGAATATATTTAATGCCATCGCACAAGGCGAGCCGCTAAACTTTTACTACCCAGCTGGCGGGACGGTCATCAACCCGCGCCCGGCAATGGTTTTACAGAGCAGCCAAAACATTGACGCAGCCGAAGCGTTCGTTAATTTCCTAATGTCAGATGAGGCACAGGAACTTGTGGTCAACTCTTTCTTGATTCCAGGACGTGCGGATATTAAGAGCGACTTGCGCCCGAATGTTGATGAAATCAACTTATTAACGACAGATTGGGATTGGATGATGAATAATGCCTCAGAAATCAACAGCACTTTCAATGGACTCTTCCGTTAATCCAACCGCCAAGCAAAAAGCAAATTGGGGGGGACGTGGCATTTGGGCTGCCACGTTCCTCATTCTTGCGATTTTAGTCCTTTTACCGTTAGGGATGCTTTTTGGGCGTGCGATTTTTCATAACGGCGATTTTATCTTGATGGAAACCATCGGTAAACTGATGAACCCGCAAAATGTCCAAACGATTGTCAATACGCTGAAACTAAGCGTGGCAGTGGTCGCCGGGTCTACCTTGGTGGCGTTGCCCCTTGCTTATTTGACGGCAAGGACGCATTTTGCCAAATACAAGTGGCTTGACATTGTTTTAATGATACCTTTCATGACCCCGCCTTTTATTTCGTCTATGGGCTGGATTTTGTTTACCCAGCGTCGGGGCTTGTTCCAACAAATGTTTCCCGCCACAGGGGAATGGTCCGAAGGGTTCCTTTCCTTTTTCGGCCTGACTATGGTGATGAGCTTTCATCTTTTTCCCTTTATGCTCACCATCCTTAAAAATGCACTGCTAAATGTAAGCCCGAGCCTTGAGGAAAGCGCAGCTATTTTCGGTGGGAAGTTTTGGTATCGCCTTCGCAAAGTATTGCTTCCGCTGGTAACAGGCAGTTATGCTATCGGGGCCTTGCTTGTTTTCGTCAAGACCGCTTCCGAATATGGGACGCCAGCTACCATTGGCCGCCGGATTGGGTTCAACGTGTTCGTCACGGAAATACATCGCAATGCTACCGTGGCACCCCTCGATTTCGGGACATCAGCAGCCCTTTCCGCCGTCTTGATTGGGATTTGCTTGATGGCCTGGTTCTTGCAAAACTACATCGCCGTCCGCCGAAGCTACAAGTTGGTGGGAGGGAAGGGGAGCCGCCAAAAATTCATCGACCTAAAAGGCTGGAAATTGGCTTTGGCATGGGTTTACGTCGTCGCCCTTTTAGCCATCACCGTCGGTGTCCCTTATTTCTCCGTTGTCGTCACCTCCCTCATTAATTTGCGGGGCTTCGGGATGGCGGCTGGAAACTTCACCTTCAGCCATTACATCAATTTATTTACGGCAAACCCACGTGGGATCCAGGCACTTCAAAACAGCTTGATGCTAGGTGTCGTTTCTGCTATCCTGACGACCATTTTAGGGGTTTTGTGTGCGACGATTATCCACCGGACGAAATCCAAGGCCATCAATATTTCAGGGCTTTTGCCGGATATGTTGCCAAGTATCGTCTTTGTCATTGGAATCATGCTATTTTGGAATAACGTCCATCATATCCTGCCACTGTACAACACGATTTGGATACTGATTGTGGCTTATGTCGCTTTGTTCCTTCCCTTTACGATACAGTCGGTCACGTCGTCCTACTCCCAAATCAGCGACAGCTTGATGGCTTCTGCCAGGGTATTTGGCGGGCGCCCCTTCTATATTTTCCGCCGTATTACGTTGCCGTTATTATTTCGTGGGATATTGGCAAGTTGGATGATGACCTTCATCATTGCGTTTCGTGAATTGGTAACCGCCAGCATTATCGCCCCGCCAAATACTTTGGTGGTCGCAACTTTCATCATGCGGGAATTTGAACAAGGAAGCGTTTCTGTCGGAATGGCTATGGCCGTTGTCAATGTGGTCTTTACCACCACGTTCCTGATTTTAATCAATAAATTCATGCTGAAAGAGAGAGCATAAAAAAACAACCATCGGGATGAAATCTTGATGGTTGTTTTCGCTCCAGAGAGGAGAATCCTTGTGAAAATAGCAATTTTATCGGACATCCATGGGAACGTGACGGCACTCGAGGCCGTGCTTGCCGACTTGAAAACCGAGCAACCGGCGGAGCACTGGATTTTAGGTGATTTCCTCATGCCCGGCACTGGGAGAAAGGACCTGCTAAGTTCCCTTCAAACGTTGGAAAATCCCTTGTACCTTCGTGGCAACTGGGAAGATACGCTGCTTACCGCTCAGGACCGCCCTCAAAACACTGCGGAAAATATTTATCTGGCAAGGATGGCCCAGTATCAGCATCGGGAGTTGGAGGATAAAGACTTAAAATTTCTGCAAAGCCTTCCGTTGAGCCATGCTTTTTCCTTAGGTTATTTGAAAATACTTATTTGCCACAACCTCCCTCATAAAAACTCAGGCAAGGAATTACACCACGCTTCAAGGGAGGAACTAAAAAGCCAGTTGCTTGATACTGACGTGGACATTGCCTTATTTGGGCACACCCATAAACAAAGGCTGGAACACTACGATGATGGGAAAATCATCCTAAACCCCGGTTCCATCGGCTTGAACTATGGCAAACCAGGTTATGCGGATTATGCCCTACTAGAAATCGGCGGCCAACAGCCAAAAGTTACTTTAAAATCTGTTCCCTATTACATGGAAAAAGAAATTGAACTGGCTTTCCTTGTAGGCCTTCCGTACCCGGAAGTCCATGAAGAACGGCTCCGACATGGGAAAACACCAAAAGTTGAGGAATTGAAAGCAAAGCTCTGCTCCTTATGATTTTTACCATCAAGTCGAACGAATTTCTTCGGCTTCCCATTAAATTTGGTGTATAATGGAAATAATACTGCATGGCTGTAAAGCCATGGTTTTTACCTAAGGAGCGATAACATGAACCTACCCATTGCGAAGAAAATACCCCTGAGTTTCGAGCTTCACGACGACATCCGCTATGACGAATACTACTGGATGAAAGACCGGGAAATCCCCGAGGTCATTGCCTATTTGGAGGCGGAAAACGCTTATCACGACTTCATGATAGAGCCTCTCAAAGCCCAGGTCGAGGAAATTTACGAGGGGATGATTGCCCGGATTCCCAAGGAAGAGGTGGAAGTCCCTGTCCAAAACGGCCCGTATTTTTACTATTCACGGCGGGAAAAAGAGCTGGCTTACCCCATTTATGCCCGGAAATATGCTAAAAACCGTACATCATTAGAAACGGCAGAAGAGGAAATCATCCTGGATTTGAATGAATTGGTTGGCGGGGACGAGTTCTTGAGCGTGGCACAGCTTAAAATTTCAAGCGACCACCGTTATTTGGCATACACCGAAAACCGTGAAGGGACCGACATCTACACCCTTTATGTGAAAGACCTGCTAACGGGCGGGCTACTTGAAGGTGTCATCCCCAATGTCTACATTTATGGCAGCGTCGAATGGTCGGAAGATCGGGACTATCTGTTTTACATCACGGTGGACGACATGCAGCGCCCGGAAAAGTTATGGCGGCACCGGTTAGGCACACCTATAACGGAAGATGTTTTATTGGTGGAGGAACCGGATGCGACCTTCAATTTATACCTTTCCAAATCCCAAAGCGGCCACTACATCTTCGTGGTTTCGTCGGCAACCACCACCACGGAAGTCCAAATCATCGACGCCAAAAACCCGTTGGAAGCCCCGAAGCTATTTGCCAAACGAAAGCGCGGGGTCGAACTGCAACTGGAGCATTATGGCGACGGCTTGGTGGTTTTGACCAACGAAGCTGCCCTGAATTTCAAGTTGCAACACTGCGGGCTAGGGGACTTTGACAACCTAACGGACTGGATTCCCTACGATGAAAAGTTTTTTCTTGAAGGGCTTTACCCATTCAAAGGGCAGCTGTTTGTCACGGGACGCACAAGCGGCATGGAGCAAATCTGGAAAGTAGTGGATGACCAGTTGGTTCCCCTAACGTGGGACGAGCCCATCTATTCCGTGGGGCTTGTATCCGGCCAGGACTATGATGCCAAGGAAATCTTAGTGGAGTACGAGTCCTTCATCACCCCGACCACCACTTATAGCCTGTACCCCCTCACCGGGGAAAAATCCATTATCCAAAAGGAAGAGGTCACTGGCGAGTACATTCCAAGCAACTACGTCCAAGAGCAGATTTGGGTGACTGCCGGTGACGGCGCCCAAATCCCCGTCCTATTGCATTACAAAAAAGGGGCACTCGAAAACGGTACGGCCCCTCTCATCTTGAAGGCTTACGGCTCTTATGGCATTAGCAGCGACCCTTATTTTAGCGCTTACACTCTCCCGATTTTGGACAAAGGCGTGGTCATGGCGGTGGCACAGGTGCGGGGCGGCTCGGAGCTTGGGCGGACCTGGTACTACAACGGGCGGATGGAGCACAAGATGAATACGTTTACGGACTATATTGCTGTGGCTGACCACTTGATTGCAACGGGCTTGACAAGCGCCCAGCAACTTGCGGGATGGGGCGGCAGCGCCGGCGGCCTATTAATGGGTGCCGTTGCCAACATGGCGCCTGACCGCTTCAAAGTCATTGTGCCAGCGGTTCCATTCGTCGATGTCATGACCACCATGCTTGACGAAACCATTCCCCTGACCACCGGCGAGTGGGATGAATGGGGCAACCCGAAAGAGGAAAAGGCTTACCATTATATGCGCTCGTACAGCCCATATGATAATGTCCGCGCCCAGGATTACCCCCACATGTACATCACCACCGGTATCAACGACCCCCGTGTCGGCTACTGGGAACCAGCCAAATGGACGGCCCGCCTGCGGGATTTGAAAACCGACCAGAACACCTTGCTCTTGAAAACCAACATGGGAGCCGGCCACGGCGGGGCAAGCGCCCGACAGGAAAAACTGCGTGAATCGGCGGAGAGCTATGGGTTTATTTTGGATAAAATAGTGATATAATGGTTCTAACGAGGAAGGGTGATTAGATGGGATATTATTTGAATCCGAGCAATGAAAATTTTACGATGAGCCTAAATTCAAATATTTATGTGGATAAAAGCGGTTTGATTGCTAAATTGAATCGCTTAGTATCACCCTTCTCATCCATTTAGGTTATCTTTCCTATGATGGGGAAACCAAAAAAGCCCGCATCCCCCAATCAGGAAGTCAAACAGGAATTTATCAATGCCATCGAGAGCCTGGATTGGGCCCATGTGGTCAGCCACCCTGCAAAATTCAGAAAAGCTGTTGAATGCCATTTTTGAAAAAAACGAAGGGCTGGTAGCAGAAGCCATCCAAGAAGCCCATGAAAAAAATGTTTCCATTATCCAATACAATGACGAGAACTCGCTGGCCTGCGTGTTAAGACTGGCCCTTTACATCGCCCAGGAATATTACACCATCGTGCGGGAGTTTCCCAGCGGAAAAGGCTTTGCGGATTTGGTTTTCATCCCGCGGAAAAAATTTGCGGGTAAACCCGCCATGATTGTGGAACTGAAGTGGGACAAATCCGCCCAATCCGGGATTGACCAAATCAAGGAGCGAAACTATGCCGGGGCACTGAAGGATTATCAGGGGGAGCTTTTGTTGGTAGGAATCAACTATGACAAATCTTCTAAAACCCATGAATGCCTGATTGAAGAGACAGTTGCAAAAAGGTAAAACATTTTTCCGCAAAAGGTTAAAGTGCAAATGAAAGCAATAAATCAATGTTTTACGATAAAAGGACCATTTCAGAAAGTGGGTCTGCTTTCTGAAATGGTCCTTTTTGCTAGGGTAGATAGCCTAAAATTTCGCCTAAATCTATCCTTAAATTAGGGAATAAATCCGGTGAGACGGTATCCTCCTCCGTATAACCACTCAAGAGGTAGTGTCCATTGTCAAGCAGACAGATTTCAAGGGAATAGTTGATGGGGTCAACCATCCAGTATTCCTTGACCCCTGCATGCCGGTACTGGTTTAATTTCAGGATGCGATCAACCCTAGTTGTGGAAGGGGACAGAATTTTTATAATCCAATCCGGTGCTCCCTTGCATCCCTTTTCGTCGATCTTTAAAGGATCGCAAATAATGCTTAAATCAGGCTGAACAACGGTATTGTCCTCTTCGTCGCTATTTAAGCGGACATCAAAGGGAGCATGGAAAATCTCGCAAGACATGCCTTCCAAATAATTGCCGATTTTTAGCAGAAGTTTCCGAATGATTTGTTGGTGACAGGTTGTTGGGGCAGGTGCCATGGCATAAGGAATCCCATCAATAAGTTCCCAGTTCCGACTATCATCCCATGTTAAATAATCCGCGTAAGTGTATTTTTGTTCAAGATTAGGGCTGGCCATCAGGTCACATCCTTTCTTCATTATGTATATTTTACCACACCCCATTACTATATTCCAGAATGTCTAGCAGATTACCCCTCTTCTTATTTGACAAAACCCATCAAAATTCGGTACAATTAAAAGAATGCAAAAATGAAAGGCGGCTTGCTTATGAAACCCTTAACCATCATTCCAGTACAGCCTGAAGAAATCGGCGACGTAGCTGCTTTCATCGCAGCGGGCTATTATGACGATGTGTTTTTCAAGTGGACGGTGCCAAGTGATGAAGAACGCTTGCAAATCGTCACTGATTATTATAAAGTTTACCTGAACGCCAAAGGCTGCATTTCCCATGTGGCGAAATCCCATGAAGGGGAAATCCTGGGGGCTACCGTATGGCTTCCCCATGATGTTGACGGCAGTATTTACGATGACATCGACCAAGTGGCGGGGCTATATGCACCCAATTTTCGGGCCGTGGCGGACAGCTCCCATTACAGCGAGCCCGCCATCGAGCCATTTTATCA
>WRGF01000075.1 GCA_009787345.1 Turicibacter sp. | reverse complement strand
TGGACATCTTCCACGATGATGGTGCGCCCCTCGGCTGCCGCCGTCCCGCAGACGCCCTTGCCCAATGGGATGCGGATGCAGGCGGGTTTCCCCTGGAATGGGCCAAGAACCAGTTCCCCTTCTTCCATCAGGTAAAACCCTGCCCAGTTGATGGTGTCCACGTACAGGTTGATAATGGAAGACAGGTTGGACAGGTTGGCAACCAGGTTCTTCTCACCCTGGATAAAGGCCTTGGCCGTCGCCACCATATAATTGTAATTTTCTTCCCGGTTTTTCCCGATAGGGTATTGTTCTGCCATAATGATGACCTCCTTGATTACCCTAAATTCTATCATAAATCCGCTGAAAATCCTATGATTTTGCTTTCAAAAGCCAGAAAAACCGCAGCAATTTTCGGCAAGAATTGTGAAGGGGCGGGGATTTATGGTATAATGAGGTGAATTTATTAGATACATTGGTCCCAAATTTTAGATAGACAGGTGATGCGAGTGAATTGGCTTGAACTGAGTTTTCAAACGACCCATGGCGCTTACGATTTGGTGAGCGATATTTTTATAGAAGCGGGCTCAAAAGGTGTGCTCCTGGAGGACTCCCAGGTACCCCATGAAACCCGTGAGGACCATTTCGGGGAAATCAACCGCCTGAACCCGGCTGATTATCCTGAGTCTAGCATTATCGTCAAAGGTTATTTAGCTGTCACCGAGGACATCGAAGCCCAGCTTGAATGGGTTCGCACCAAGCTTTTGAACCTTGAAGATGCAGGCGGCGGGGCTTTGGCGGTAACCACAATGGACGAGGAAGACTGGGCCAATTCGTGGAAAAAGGATTATCATCCCATCCAAATCAGCCCGAAGCTTTGGGTGAAGCCCAGCTGGCTTATGCCTTCTGACGACCCTGAGGCCATTGAAATATTGATGGATCCCGGGATGGCTTTTGGCTCGGGGACCCATGAAACGACCCGTTTGTGCCTGGGGCTTTTGGAAAAATATGTCCATGAAACTTCCCATGTGGTGGATGTGGGGACTGGTTCTGGGATATTGGCCATTGCTGCTGCGAAGCTTGGGGCCGCCTCAGTCTATGGGGTGGATTTAGATGCCATGGCAGTGGTGCGGGCTCGGGAAAATGTTGGCTTGAACCATTGCCCAAAAATCATCATTGAGAAAAATAATTTAATCGATGGGGTCCTGGCGCTGCAAGACAAGCCGGACCTGATGGTGGCCAACATCCTGGCGCCCATTATCATTTCCATGCTGCCCGACGTCAAAAAAGTCCTTAAGGGGGTTTTCATCTGTTCGGGGATTGTGTCCCATGAAGAGGAAGGCGTCGTGGCTGCCTTGAAGGCCCATGGCTTTTTAGTCAAGGAAATTGCCCGGGAAAACGGTTGGGTAGCCATCGTTAGCGAGGTAGGATAAATGCAGCGTTATTTTTTAAAGAATGAACAGATTGCTTCTGGGAGGGCCACCATCATAGGCGACGATGCCCATCACATCACCCGGGTCATGCGGGGAGCTTCTGGTGACCGGATCATCGTCTGCGATGAAGGGGGCGCCTGTTTTTTGGCTGCCCTGAAAACGCTGGGGACAGATGTTGTGGCTGACATCATAAGCCCGCTTCAAAATTCGACGGAAATGCCGGTGCCGGTCACCATTGCCCAAGGGCTTCCCAAAGGGGACAAGTTGGAACTAGTCCTGCAAAAAGGGACCGAATGCGGGGCAACTGCCTTCATCCCGGTTTCCATGGCGAGAAGCGTCGTCAAGCTGGATGCTAAAAAATCAGCCAAGAAGCTGGAACGGTGGCAAAAAATCGTGAAGGAATCGGCTGAACAGGCCCATCGCCAAAAAGTCCCGGCCGTCCATGACGTGCTGCCTTTTGCGGGATTGCTCAAACAAGCAGAGGAGTATGACTTGAAATTATTCGCCTTTGAAGAAACGGCCAAATCCGGGGAAATGTCCCAACTAAAAAAAAGCCTGGCCGGGCTTTCGCCCCATAGCAAGGTTTTGCTTTTGGTCGGTCCCGAAGGCGGGATTTCCGAAGGGGAAGCGTCTGACCTAGTGGCAGCCGGCTTTTTGCCCTGTGCCCTGGGACCCCGTATCCTTCGGACGGAAACGGCCGCTTTGTACCTTTTAAGCGCCATTTCCTACCAAGTGGAGTTATAGCATTCATCCACTTAAAAATTTATTTTTGATTGTAAGGAGAAGATACTTATGCCAACAGTTGCATTTCATACATTGGGTTGCAAGGTCAACCATTACGAAACGGAAGCCGTGTGGGAGCTTTTCAAAAAGGAAGGCTATGAGAAAATAGATTTTAAGGAAGCGGCGGATGTGTATGTCATCAACACCTGCACCGTGACCAACACCGGCGATAAGAAAAGCCGCCAGACCATTAGGCGGGCCATCCGCAAAAACCCAGAAGCCGTCATGTGCGTCATGGGCTGCTATGCACAGACCAAGCCAAAGGAAATCATGGACATTGAAGGGGTGGACATCGTCATAGGGACCCACGGGCGGGACACCATCCCCCAATTGGTGCAAAAATACCAAGAGGAGCGTCAGCCCATTTCCCATATCCATAACGTGTTCAAAGTGGATGGGTACGAAACCCTGCATGTCAACCAGTTTGAAAACCGCAAGCGGGCCACACTGAAAATCCAGGAAGGGTGCAACAATTTCTGTACGTTCTGCATCATCCCCTGGGCCCGCGGGACCATCCGTTCCGAAGACCCGAAAATCGTCTTGGAACAAGTCAAGAACCTGGTTGCCAACGGACATCATGAAGTGGTCTTGACAGGAATCCATACCGCCGGCTACGGGGCTGACCTTGAAGACTACAGCTTCGGCAAGCTATTAAAGGACCTCATCAAAGTCGAAGGCCTGAAACGGATCCGGATTTCTTCCATCGAGATTTCCCAAGTGGACGAGGATGTCATCGAGGCTATGAAAATGTCCGATAAAATCGTCAACCATCTGCACATGCCAATCCAGGCGGGTTCCGACCCCATCCTAAAAGCCATGAAGCGCCATTATACCATCGAGCAGTACGAAGCGAAAATCAAGGAATTGCGGGAAGTGTTTGAAGATTTGGCAATCACCACGGATATTATCGTCGGCTTCCCAGGTGAAACCGAGGAAATGTTTGCAAGCACGGTGGATGCCCTGACTCGTATTGGCTTCTCAGAACTCCATGTGTTCCCGTATTCCGTGAGAAACGGGACACCGGCCGCCAAAATGGACAACCAGGTGCCGGAAGTGGTGAAATCCATGCGGGTCAACCAGCTAATCGCCCTAAGCGAGCAGTTGGCCAAGGGTTATGCCAGCACCCAAGAAGGCAAAACCCTCCACGTTATCGTCGAGGAGTCCAAGGACGGTTATTTAATGGGGCATGCCGGCAACTACGTGAAAGTGAAGTTCAAAGGGGACGATTCACTCATCGGGGAAATGGTTGCCGTGAAAATTGAGAAGGCCGGTTATCCGGTTTGTGAAGGGGAAGTCGCTTAATGGATATTAAAGAATTATTTGAAGGCTACGAAGGGATTGAAATTACTGGCATCAAAGTGGACAACCGCCAAGTCGGGCCGGGGGATTTGTTTGTCTGCATCGAAGGCTATACCGTGGATGGGCATGACTTTGCCAAAGCGGCGGAAGCAGCGGGGGCGGCCGCTATCGTATGCCAGCGACCGGTGGATGTTACGATTCCGCAAATACAGGTTGAAAATACCCACATCGAGCTGCCAAGGCTTGCCCATCTGTTTTTTGACCAACCCACTACGAAAATGAATTTATTCGGGGTGACGGGAACCAATGGCAAGACCACCACCGCTTACATCCTGGAGCATCTATTGACCGGATTTTCTGAAAGCACCGGCTACATCGGCACCAACGGCATCCGCTTTGCCGATGTCACATTGGAGCCAAAAAACACGACGCCAGAGCCTTACAGCCTGCAAAACACCTTCAACCAGATGGTGGGCAAAGGGGTCCGCAACGTGGCGATGGAAGTTTCAAGCCATGCCCTGGAGCTGCACCGGGTGGATTACTGCCGTTTCCAGACGACCATGTTCACCAACCTGACGCCGGAGCATCTGGATTTCCACCCTAGCATGGAGCATTATTACCAGGCCAAGGCCAAGCTGTTTCGGATGATGGTGCCTGGTGGAACTGCTGTCATCAACATCGACGACGAATACGGGGACCGGCTGGCTCAGGAACTAAAAGCCGAAGGGATCAACACCTTGACTTATTCTTTGGATAAACCGTCTGCTTTTCATGCTACCGATATTGGAATGACCGCTGCAGGGACGAAATTCTCCCTCACGGTCGGCGAAGAAGTTTTTGAAGTGGTAACGCCACTTTTGGGGAGTTTCAACGTTTACAATGCCCTGGCAGCATTAGGGGCAGTTTATGCCAATGGCATGTCTATAGAGCAGGGGATTGGCTTGCTGAAAACCTTGCCGGGCATCGATGGCCGCATGGAAATCATCAATGCTGGCCAGGATTTCACGGTCATCGTGGATTATGCCCACACACCCGATGGGGTCCAAAAAGTGCTTGAGTTTGTATCGGACATCAAAGAACGGAATGTGAAGTTGGTCATCGGCTGTCCAGGGGACAGGGACCGCACCAAGCGCCCGGTCATCGCCAAGCTAAGCGTTGACTATGCCGACGAGGTCATCTTCACCACCGACGACCCCCATTCCGAAGACCCGAAAGATATTTTGGACGAAATGACAGCGGGGATCGACGGGGATTATGAAGTCATCCTCGACCGCATCGAAGCCATTGAAGCTGCCATCGCCAAAGCCCGTAAAAATGACATCATCTTAATTGCAGGGCGGGGCCACCAAAAGCTCCAATACTGGAAATCCGGCAACATCGAACTGGATGATAGGGAAGTTACCCGCAAGCTGCTTAAGAAGAGGTTGGGGTCATAATAAAAAAGGGGCTGTTGCAGCTAGCGAATGAATTTCGCAAATCTGCAACAGCCCTTTTCTTGAGTTTATCGTTTTGCCAACCGTTTTTTGTAGCGTTTGAAGGCTGGCAGGACCTTTGTCCATAAAGCATAAAGTAAGGGGGAGATGACCAGGTCGAATTCCCCGATGAATTCCGTGAACTCGCCGCCGAAGCCTTTTTTGAAGCGGTACAGGCCATGAAGCGGGTCGGCCTCGTCGGTGCGGCCGCTGATGCCGAAAAAATCGTAGATGTCAAAACCAGCTTCTTTGGCGTCGCTTAGGGCTTGCCACTGGATGAGGTAGTTGGGCATGAACTCCCTGAACACCTCATCGCTGGCACCGTATAAATACCAGGCCTTATCGCCATAGTAAGTGGTGATGATGCCGGACATATTTACGCCATCGGGATGCTTTTCATAAAGCCCTTCCAGTTCTTTTTGCTGGTCGGATAGGTTTTTTGTTTTCTTGACTTCAGGTGCCAGCTTGTTTTCAAGTTTTTGCCGTTTCTTATCTTGCAGGCCGTCTTGTGCCAACTGGGTTTTGAGCTGGTCAACCGCCTGGCGGGCCGCCTCCAGTTCCTTCTCGACCGCTTCTAGGGCTGATTTGGTGTTCAGCCGGGCCAAGTAGAGCTTGCACTTGCCAACCGGGTTTAGGGTGTCATACATTTCCTCGAAATAGCTTAGGGGACGGGTCAGGAACCCATTGCGGTTGCCGGTGACGGACATGATGTCCCCGAAAATTTTTAGGTCTTCCCGGGTTCCCTCGATGATTTCAATCCCCCGTTTTTGGGCCATCTTCAAATTGTAGCGGGTCTTGGAATGAAGCCCTTTAAGGAGCTCCCCCTCTTCCTTGGACAAATCGAGCCGAAACGTATACCTTGGCTGGATAGTGGACTCGAAATCCTGGGCAAACCCCTGGTGCCGGTATCCGAGCAATGCCAAAGATTTTAGCAGCCCGTCCCGTGGATGGGCACCCTCCAGCGGTTGACCTTGGGGGTCTCGGTCCAAATACTTCAGGTCGGGGTCGATTTTAATAAAGATTGCTTTTTTCTTCTTGGCGTAGGATTTCATCCCCGTGGTGAACGCCCGTAAAAGCCCCGTGTCGCCAAAATCCAGCACATACCCCCGCGGGCAATAAAGGAAAGGGCGCTTGATGAGGGGAAGGTAACGCAAAAGGACAAGGGCAGCTGCAACCAAGTCCCCATTTTCATCTTCAAGCCCTACGGCATCAAACCCCCAATCCGGTGACATCGCCTTGAACTGCCCCCATTCATAACTTTGGGCAAAGTGGCTTTTTGGGTGGTTTTTCGTAAATTGGTTGAACCGCTCCCGGTCAATGTTGCTGATGAATTTCAAATCAATCCCGCCTTTTATCTCATGTGTACGTTTTCACTGAATATCCTGGCCCAAATCTGGCCATTAACTGTTATAATTATACCGCAAATGAGACGAATTGTTAAGGAGGAATGGCATGAATTCCCGGATTATAAAAACAGCGGTAGGGGCGCCTATTGCCATTTATGCTGCCGAGGCCCTCGGGCTTCATTTCGCCCTGGCGTCGGGGGTCATTTTGATACTTACGCTGGGCCCTACCAAAAAAGGCTCCCTTTCCCTGGCCTGGGTCCGGCTAAAAGCGACGGCGCTTGCGCTTTCCATCGGGACCCTGTCATTTTATTTAATCGGCTTCAACCCCCTTGCCTTCGGGATTTATCTGTTGGCTTTCCTGCCACTGGCGTACCGCTTCAAGATGGCAGATGGCATTGTCGTCAACTCGGTCTTGGTGACCCATTTGTGGACAGTAGGCTCCATTGGCTGGGACATTATCTTAAA
>WRGF01000074.1 GCA_009787345.1 Turicibacter sp. | reverse complement strand
AGAACATGCGTTTAATAATAAAAGCGACAAGGCTGATGGATTAATTTTACCATCCTTGTCGCAATTTTCATATACGGTCTGTTATGACCCGCTTACCCTTCATTGTACCAACATCAGAGGCTATTTCATATCCATGCTTTTATTTCCCGCTTACGAAGCGCATTTTTTTGCCCCAAGCCATCAAAAAAAGAAGCCGGGACGGGCCTCCTCTGTCTATTTTTTGGCGACGAAAATAACCCGTTCCGCATCCTCCCGTACTGGTCCGTCTAAAAAATCAGCGGATATTTCCAGGATCGAAAAACCGGCATCTTCAAGCCACCCAGCATATTCTTCGATGGCAAACGTCCGCTGTTCATGGATTTCTTGAAACCTTGCATAACCGGTTTCCGTCTTTTTGAAGAACGTCAGCTCATGGATAATGCTATAGGGATAACGCCCCACGCCTACATGCCAGATGTAAGTCAGCGCCGGATCCGTATCCGCATACAAGTAGTCATGGAAGGTTTCAGTCACCTTGAGTAAGGAATGGACATCAAAAATCAAGATCCCGCCCTCGTTCAAACTCTCATAAAGTTGTCTGAAAGTCTGAAAAACTTCGGTGTCCTTTTGAAGGTAATTCAGGGAGTCCACATAAATGACCGCTCCATCAAAGCCAGAAAACCCTGTCATCCGGCTCATGTCTTGGTGGACAAAATTAATCGGGATACCCGCTGCGATGGATTTTTCATGGGCCAGGGCAAGCATATCCTCGGATAAGTCCACCCCTGTAACCTGATAGCCTTCCTTCGCTAAGAGAAGGGACAAGGTTCCCGTACCGCATCCGACATCAAGGATGTGGCTGCCAATCGGCAAATGCTTTTTGGTCTTGGCAACCCATTTGTAATAGGGCACATCTTGCATGAGGATGTCGTAATAATATGAAAATGCGTGGTAAGCCATTAGTTAAGAAGGCCTTCCACAGAAACCCTAGGGACGTCCCTCCATAGTTTTTCCAAGTTGTATTCCATGCGCGTTTCCGGCGTGAAAACATGGACGACAATCCGTTCAAAGTCCGCAAGGACCCATTGCCCATGTTCTGCCCCTTCGATGCGCTTGAGCACCAAGCCTGATTGGGAGGCAACGTCTTTTAGTTCCCGAAGGATACCGGCAGCAACCCGGTCGTTTTTCGCCGTGGAAATCACCATGTAATCATAAATGGGCGAGTGCTTTTGCATGTCCAAAACCGTAATTTCGGTTGCATGCTTTTCATCAAGCGCCTTCACCAATATTTTTAATTTTTCCAAATTTCATCAACTCCAACTATGTTTCTAAAAAATGATGGTAATGGGCATAAGCCTTTAAGGTATCCGGATGAAGCTCCTCGCCCTTTGCTTTAAGGTATGCCACCGTATTGGCCAATGTCTTGGCAATGGCCGCTTCAAGGGAGGTTTCAGCCACTTTCCTGATTTCTTCGACACCGGGCTGCTTCCTATTTGGTTCGATGTAATCTGCCAAAAACACGATGGACTCCAACAAGCCCATTTCGGCACGGCCCGTGCAATGGTATTTGATAGCATCCAAAATGTCTTTGTTATGGACCTGGCAATGCTCTTTGGAAAAAAGTGCGCCCGCAGGGGCATGCCAGACATAGGGGCTGTAACCAAGGTATCCCGCCTCCCCGCCATCCCTTAACATGGCTGCCAGCTTTTCATCCGTTAAATTTTTGGCAATGTCGTGCAGATAACCCGCCGTTTTGGCCAGTTGGGAATCTGCCCCATAAAGCTTGGCAAGCCTGGCCGACTCATCGGCGACCCGCAAGGTATGTTCATACCTTTTGGGCTTGAGCATTTGTTTCCCAAGGGCCATCAACTGTTCGTGATCCATCATTTCGGCAACACGATTTCTTTTTTGTTATTTGACTCTTTATAAAAGACCAGCGTGCGCCCAATCACTTGGACTACTTCCCCTCCCACTGCCTCGGCAATGGCGGGTGCCAGTATTTTAGGGGCTTCCATGCAGTTTTGCAAGACGGATACTTTAATCAGTTCCCGTGCCTCTAAAGCATCCTCTATGGTTTTTAAGAGCATGTCATTGACGCCGCCCTTTCCTATTTGAATGATGGGCTGGAGTTTATGGGCAATGCCCCGTAAGTAATTTTTTTGTTTTCCTGTTAGCATAAATCCTCCTAGGTGTTAAGGTTTTTCGTATTTGGCTTGGCTTGATGCATCCTTTAAATCAAGGAGTCGCGGATAAAAACGCCGACACCTTTAGGGGCATGGACCGTGATTTCTTGCTTCGTCCCTGCAATGGTGAACCACCCGAGGCCCGAAATGACCACATCGGACTTTGTTTCCCCAAGCTTGAATTGATATGCGGCCATGGGCCTTGCCTTGCCTTCTTCTTCGATGATGGGCTCTAAGACTTCCCCTGCCCTGTCCGCCCAAAGCTGGTCCGCTTTTTCAAGTTTGGTGCGGTGGACGTGAAGAGCGTTGGAGAAGTGGCAAATAAAAGACGTCCGCTCGCCTTTGACAAAGTCCATGCGTGCAAGGCCTCCGATAAATAACGTCTGCCCGGCATTCAGCTGGTAAACCCCTGCCTTGATTTCTTTTTTAGGCGTAATCTCCTTTAAGGTCGGGATGCTGACGTAATGCGCCAACTGATGGTCATTGACAATACCTGGCGTGTCGATGACCGAAGATTTTTCATCCAAGGGAATTTCAATGATGTCCAGGGTTGTCCCCGGAAAATGGGAGGTGGTGATAATGTCCTCCTCACCGCCGCCAAAGCGCTTGATCAGGCGGTTGACCAAGGTTGATTTGCCAACATTGGTACAGCCTACGATGTAGACATCCCGGCCTTTGCGGTATTTTTCAATCATGGCCATGAGCTCATCGATTCCCTGCCCTTTCGCTGCACTGATCAGGGCAACATCCAATGGCTTCAAGCCTTGCTCTTTTAAAAGGCGGCGCACCCAGTGATTGATTTTAGTCGGGTTTACCGATTTGGGGAGCAGGTCGGCTTTATTGGCAGCCAGCAAGATGTCGTTGCCGCCAATATGCCTGCTGATCCCGGTTACCAGGCTTCCTGCCACATCGAAAATATCGACGATGTTGATGACAAGGGAATCCGTGGCACCGACGGTCTGTAAAATCCTTAAGAAATCGTCGCTGGTCATGGAAACGCCCTGGATCTCATTGTAATGCTTCATCTTAAAGCAGCGCTGGCAATAAACCACTTTATCCTCGGCATTTTTCAAACTGGAAGGGGGCGTATACCCCAAGGCGGTTTTATCCTCGGTCTGGATAGGAACCCCGCAACCAATGCATTTTAAGTCTAAAATATCCATTAATTCCCTGCTTTCTGTTCATCTCTTAATCTAAATGGGCCGGTACCGGCAAGCCCCGTTTCTTCAGGCTCCGGACGACTATCTTTTCAAGGCGCCGGTTGATTTTGGTCCGGCGCTCGTCTTGCTTAAGTTCGATGGGCTCCACTAAAATGGCATAAAGCCCTAAGCGTTTTGCCACTAGTATATCCGTCATGAGCTGGTCGCCAATCATGACGACCTGGGCGGGGTTATAATGCTTCAGCACTTTGCCCATTTTTACTTTGAATGGCTTTAGTGCCTTATGGTGGGCAATCACGCTGAGGTCCTTGTTGAAAAGGGACACCCGCTTATGGTTATTATTTGACATAATGAGGATTTCAAACCCCAAATCCTGTGCCTCTTTGATGAAAGCGATGACCTCCGGGGTAGGGTGCTTGACGGCAGAGCCTACCAGGGTATTGTCCAAGTCCGTAAAAATAACTTTTTTACCGCTTTCCCAAAGCTTTTCCAGGTCAATCTCAAATACGCTTTTTACATATTGGTCAGCAACGAAATGTCTTATCAAACCGTTCTGCCTCCTGACATTTTTAGACGTTTTTCGGCATATGCTTTAGTAGGCCGGCTTTTTGTGTGGGATGAAACTAATAACAAGGGGGATTCAGTATGTTTTTCTTGCAATTTATCTTATCGCTCTTTTCTAATTTTTACCCAATGGTCGGGGCCATCAGCAACCAGGCATTCCCCAACCCGCTTTCAGCAGAAGAAGAGGAAATGTACCTGAGGCTAATGGCTGAAGGGGATAGCGAAGCACGCCATAAGCTCATTGAGCACAATTTGAGGCTGGTCGCCCACATTGTCAAAAAATATGAAAACCAGACCGACGACAAGGAAGACCTGATTTCCATCGGCACCATCGGCCTCATCAAGGCCATTGACTCCTTCTCCTTGGACAAGGGGACGAAGCTGGCCACTTATGCGGCCCGGTGCATCGACAATGAAATCCTCATGCTGTTCCGCTCCACTAAAAAAATGCGCAACGACGTCTCCTTATACGACCCCATCGGGTTTGACAAGGAGGGCAACGAAATCTGCCTCATCGACGTGGTACGCGACGAAGGAAAGGACCTTAATGACATCATCATCCAGCAACTGGCCATTGAAAAGATAGAAAAGAACCTGGCCATCCTTAATTCCCGTGAAAAAGATGTGATTTCCCGCCGTTTTGGCCTGGACGGCCGGGACGAAGAAACCCAGCAGGAAATTGCCCATTCCTATGGCATCTCCCGCTCGTATGTCTCCCGCATTGAAAAACGCGCCCTTATGAAACTTTACCGGGAGTTCATCAAACCTTGAAGAAAGCCTCTCATTGGCTGGGAGGCTTTTTTTATGCCCCTAATCGCCCAAAAGCCGGCACAGATGCCCGCTTTTGGGCGATTAGGGGCATTAGCGCCCGTAAAGATGATGCCTTTTGATATAGCTGCCAATGGGCCCGCTGACCATGGAGTCATTATCCAGGCATCCACGGTAGGCTGTCGATGAAACAGCCATGCCCGAAAAGTCGGACAGGATGATGAAACGGTCCCTGAAACAGGAAAAGTGCTTTTCTATCAAAGAGTCGATGTCGATGCCATCACGGCGAAAAACGATGGGATAAAACTTGGAAAGCAAGGTTTCCCACTTAAACCAGGTGTGGAGCCCCAACAGGTTGTCAGCGCCAACCACAAATGAAACCTCATGCCCGGGATAACCGGACTGGATGCGTTCAAGTGATTTCAAGGTAGGCAGTGGTTCTAAGCATTCAGCCTCCACCAGGCTCACTTTGGCATTTTCAAGCCCAATGCATGCAAGCCCAAGCATCTCAACACGGTGCGAAACAGGCACAAGGCCGGGTTTAGGATAGGCATCCCCTACTGGCAAAAATAACAGGGACTTGCAAAATTCCTGGCGCAAAAGGTGCCTGGCAACCGCTTCATGGGCAATAGTGGGCGGGTTGAAAGCCCCGCCAAAAACGACAATCAAATGGATCACCTACTAAATGACGGCCACTAAGCTGCGGACCATTTCAGAAGATTCCTTGGCAGCCACCGCCAAGAACTCGGGAAACGTAATGTGGGATTCCTTGCCGGCAATGTCAGAAAGGGCCCGTAAAATAACGAAGGGCTTCGCGTAAATGTGGCAAACCTGGGCAACGGCTGCCGCTTCCATTTCGATGGCTACCGCATCCGGCGTGTTTTTCATGATTTGTGCCAATTGGTCCGGGCGGTTGATGAACGAATCCCCCGTCCCAATGGCACCCTGCCAATAAGTTTTCCCAGCTTGACCTAAGACGCCTTGGGCTTTTTTCACCATTTCATCATCCGGGGCAAAACTTTTTGGCATCCCCGGCACCTGGCCATGGGCATAATCAAAGCCGGTCACATCCACGTCATGGTAAATAACACCATTGGAAACGACCACATCGCCCACATTGGCATCTGGGTGAAGGCCCCCGGCGGAACCGGTATTGATGACGGCTTCGATGTCAAAATGTTCAAACAACAGGGTTGTCGCCACCGCTGCATTGACTTTGCCAATCCCGCTCCTTAGCAAGACGACTTCCCGCCCCTCAAGGGTACCCACCGTAAATTCCACATGGGCAATCTCCTTCACCTCTGCTATATTAATCAGCCCGCGTAAAAGCTGGACTTCCTCTTCCATTGCGCCAATAATTGCAATTGCCATCATTAATCACCTTTCCTTACTTTCCAAAATCAAAAAGAGCTGTCAAAAACAGCTCCTAGTTAACAGCGTTGATGGTGACGTCTACCATGCCTTTTGGCGTCGTTACCGTTGCCCGCTCACCGGCACGCTTGCCTTCTAAAGCCTTGGCAATGGGGCTGTCGTTGGAAATCTTCCCTTCAAATGGGTTGGCCTCCGCCGTACCGACGATCTTAAACTCAAATTCCTTGCCGGATTCGATCTCGCTGTAAGTTACCGTTGCACCCATGCGTACCACGTCGCTGTTTTCATCGACTTCGATGATGACGGCATTTTTTAGGATGTACTGGAGTTCCTGGATGCGGGCATAGACCTCAGCCTGCTCTTCACGGGCCGCTTCGTACTCGGCATTCTCCGATAAATCCCCTTGGGCGCGGGCTTCCTGAAGCTTTATCTTAACGTCTTCCATGCGGACTTTCGTCAATAAGTCCAATTCCTCTTCAAACTTTTTAATCCCTTCCCGGGTTAAGAACTGCGGTTTTTTTTCCATTAAAACAAGCCTCCAATACGTTTTTACTGACTTTATCCTATCCTATTATACATGAAGTTGGCGAAATAGTAAACAACATTGCCAATATCATGAATCAAATCTTAATGGCATTCGCCCCATGCCTCACAGAGCCTGCCCACAGGTCTTTCATTTGCGCAGTCATGGGCTTTATCCTTAGAAGCGACAACCGGGGCATCGCTTCATTTATCCGGGCCCTCCACC
>WRGF01000073.1 GCA_009787345.1 Turicibacter sp. | reverse complement strand
TATGAAGGGAATATTTTGGTAATAAAATGAAAAATCATGCTGCTTTAAGGAATTTTAGACTTTTCTAGCGTAAAGTTTAGAAGCAATTAACTAAATTTTCCCCAATAATATAGAAAATTTATTCAATAAGAGTGATGAAGTGAACGAGAAATATTCTGGTTTCCATTTTTTTCCGTTCGTAAATCAGCCGTGACGATTAGTCAGGTTGATTATCGCATATTAACAGTACAGCCTGAGCCACTTACCATCGAAGATTTTCAAAAAATTTCCAAATTATCTTATGTTTCTTCCTTTGATTTTAATATTTATACTCATGCAAATTCTTTATTTTCAAAAGAACTAAATCGCTACTGGAATCCTGAATGGGGAATCGAGGATGAGTACAGTTTAACAAATTTTAATCAGAATATCCTTCAGGGGAGTGCGACAGAGCATGAACATTTCTCTCTTAGAGGGGTGAATAATTTAGAATTAATGGATATTCAAGCAGGGCTGCTTACTCTTGTCCAAGGCCGGACTTTTATAGCAGGAGAAGAAAATGCAGCTCTGATATCACAGTCTTTAGCGGATATCAATAACTTGTCTTTAGGCTCAACCTTAGAATTTGAAAATATTGTTTTTGATGCCAGAAACTTTTGGGCCTTTGATTATGCTTACATGCTTGACAATCTTATTTTCGCTTCCGAAACTATTGAATTAACTGTCGTCGGAATTTTCGAAATTTCGGGAGAAGTAAGACAAAGCCTTAATCCTTTACAATCTGGCGAACAGGAAGTTCTCAATCGAATTTACGTCCCGTTAACTCTAGTAGAGCAAATGCACCCCTTTCAAATTGAGCATGCCATCTATCTTTATGGCTCTCCTCAAGATTTAGAAGTTGACTTCACTTCGATTTTCCTCTTAAACGACCCACGGGACATGCCATATTTTGCAGAATCTGCAAATGAAATTTTACCCTATGGTTGGCAGATTTACTACCTTGACAATAACTTTGAACAGATGATTATTGCAATGGACAGCATGCGTTGGATTGCCGATAGCATCCTATTATTCACAAGCGGTGCTACTTTTGTCACCCTCGCTCTTCTCATCATTATTTTTATCAAAGACCGTAGAACTGAAATTGGGATTTACTTGTCCTTGGGGGAGAAAAAGCATAAGATTCTTAGTCAGATTCTTTTAGAAGTACTTTCTATAGCGATTTTTTCTCTTTTTCTCTCATTTTTTTCAGGCAATCAATTGTCAGGTCTTCTTTCTAGCCATTTGCTCCAACAAGATATCCAACAGCAATTGGAGGAAGAAACTACTGATTTTAGGGTAGATTTCGTACCACATCTTCCGCAACTTGCCAACTTCGACCCTGGCGAAATGTCTATGGAAGAAATGCTTGAAGCGTTTGACACCTCCCTGACCGTGGAAACAATGCTAACTTTCTTCGTTGTCGGAACGGGGATTATCCTATCGGCTACCATCGTACCGATTATTTACACGATGAAGTTAAACCCTAAGGAAATAATGTTATAAAATACAAAAAGGTGGGAAGCGAAATTTTTGAATTTCGCTTCCCACCTTTTTTATCGCCTAATCGCCCGAATCCGCCTGCACAAAGTCCCAACCCCCACTGCCAAAAGAAGAAAAACAGCGAGATTCACGTAATCCGTCCACCGAACAAAAACCAAATAATCCGCCCCACTAGAAACCAGTTCTCCCGAAAGCCATTGAATGGGAATGTTAAGCAACATCAAAGGAACGAAGATAAAAAGCAGCCGTTTATAGTGCTCGATTAAAGAGGCTTTGTCGGAGAAGATTTCAAACTCCCCGGCGGTCACCGGCTTTCGGTAGTAGGCCCATTGGAAATAAGTGTCCACCACTTCGGCGCCCGTATCCTCCACGAATGCCAAATAGTCCCGGGCCTGTTCGGTTTTTGGCATCCATTTCAAAAATTCCATCCGGTATTGGAACTCCCTGGGCTCCCCAGATTCAAACTCATAGCGGGCAAACCCCACTGATTTCAGTTGCCACCCCTGTGCCGACATGGCATTCAGCCACATCTCCTCTTTCTCGTAATTCCACACAAAAAACAATTTCCTGACGACCTTTTTCATGACAACAACGCCTCCCCATTTTTAACCAACTCTTGCAACCGCTCAAGCTCTATCCGCAGCACCCTCTCTCCCAACTCTGTAATCAGATACTCTTTCTTGCGGGAATTCTTTTCCGTTTTTAATGCTGAAATCCATCCCTTTTCCACCAAATTCTGAAGCGCCCCATACAAAGTCCCCGCCGCCAAAGACACCCGCTCCCCACTCATCTGAGCCGTTTTTTGCATAATCCCATACCCGTGATTCGGCCCCAACAGCGAAAGCAGAATATAATAACTCGCCTCCGTCATATAACCCTCCCCTTTACAAATCCATCCGATATACCGCCTCCCGATACACCTAATACATCCTATGCGTCTTTTACGGAAATATGCTAAAAACTTTAGGTTTTTGGAAATGGGCTTATAAAAAAAATCCCCATTATTTGAGAGGGCCTAACAAGTAGGATTTCAAATAATGGGGAGAAAAAGCATGAATCCAAAAATCAGTGAACCTCCACAACCCTTACGGCTTCATAGTGGGAGAAAACAATGCAGAATTTTTTTAGGTTTTCACGAAGGGCGAGCCTTTGGTCTTGGATGTAATATTTAATTTGGTCAATGCCATCCGATAGTTCTTGCTCGATTTTTGCTGTTGTGGTGTCGGACTTTTTGATGTATGTTAACTCTATTAAAAACTCATAGTTGGAGTGGCTGGTGGGTGACTTTTGGATGAAAATGTCCCCATAACCTTGCTGGGCGGGAAATTCATCGTACACGGTGAACTGATGGGTATTGGATAAGGCAAATAGGTAAGCCAGTTTCACGTATTTTTCATCGAAGTTCATGGAATTTCGCCCAGATGTGTGCTTCAGGAAGTCGCTGACAAGTTCGGTGAGGGGTTGGACATCCCCATTTATCCCTAGAGCCGTTATTGCTTTTCTCTGCCTTGAAACATCCAAGGTGTAATCAGCTTCTTTTTGGAGGAATTTCCCCAAATAGTCATAGTAAATTTTTTCGATGATTTTATTGGGCATTTCAAAATAGGTGGACATCCCCTCACCTTTGATGGTGAGCAAGCCAATATTGAAAAGCACCGTAATCAAATCATCCGTGTCAAATTTTTCGTCCACTTTGATAAATGGCTGAAGGTCGCCTTCCACTACTTTGTTTTTCACTACATCTTCAATAACTGCTAGATTTGCGTGGCTATTTTTAAGATTGACTAAATTGGCGATGGTTGTTCCTGTTTGATTGAGGTTGTCATCCACCAACTTTTTAGGGATTTCTTTACCCGGAAGGTAGTTTTGGAGGAAGTACATAATCAAGGTGGAGTTGAAAATCTTCACAGGGCTTTCAGGAGAAAAACGGTAACCATTATAATTCTCCTTGAGAATTTCAAAAATATGGGACTGTTCAGCAGGGGTCAAGGAACAGGATTCTTCAAACTTTTGGGTTAATGCTAACTGCACTTCATCGTGTGTAAATCCCATGATATCGGTAAATTTTTTGTTGGTGGTAATGTTGGTCGCAATGTTAAAACCGCTGGTCATGCTATCCAGCGTGATGGACATAACCCCCGTAATAAACATCCTTTCCACAATCCCACGCTCCGCTTTTTCCTTCAACACTTCATAAAAGGAACGGACAAAACCACCTTTTTGGAGGATTGCTAAAAAATCTTCCCCACTTCCTTTTAACAAGGCATTCGTGAAATGGTCATATTCATCAATCAGGATGTAAATTTTATGGGAAAGTTTCAACTCATTGAAATCCGTCATGAAAGCTGATAGGACTTCGCTTGCAGATGTTGAGGCTTTCGGTGTGATTTCCAACTTATATCTACCAATAAAGTCGCGAATCCCGTCCACCACTTTAGCGGTAAAACCTGATTCTACATCAGCTGACTCCGTATTTTGAATGCCTGAAAAATTAAGCCTCAGAATATAGTAGCTATTTTTAAGAGGTGTTGGTTCACGGTGGACGGATAGACCATTAAATAAGTCGTTGAATTTGTCGGCACTGTTTATGTCATAGTAGCTTTCCATCATGCTCAAAAATAGGCTTTTTCCGAACCTTCTGGGACGAAGATGAATCAAATGCCTCGTTTTTTCTATCTCTTTTAGGAAGTGCGTCTTATCCACATATAAAAAATCTTCCTTCTTGCCTCGAATTGATTCTAAATGACTGATTCCATAAGGAATTTTTTTTCCCATTTTCCCCACCTCCGCTGAAAGGCTGTTTATCCCATTATACCATTTCCGTGACATGAAAAAAAGGCTTTACCGAAACTGGAGGAAAGCTTTGATAAGACTAAAAACGGAGGGTCAAGCCTACTGGGCAGTGGTCTGACCCTAGGGTTTCATGATAGATGGTGACTTCTTCGATGTGTTCCCGCAGATTTTCGGACACTAGGAAGTAGTCGATGCGCCATCCGACGTTACGGGTGCGGGCATTGTTGAGGTAGCTCCACCAGGTGTAGGCTCCTTCTAGCTGGGGATTCACATAACGGAAGGTGTCGATGAAGCCGGCTTCCAGAAGTTCGCTGAATTTGCCACGTTCTTCGGGGGTGAAACCGGCATTTTTCTTGTTGGACTTGGGGTTTTTCAAGTCGATTTCTTCGTGGGCAACGTTTAGGTCGCCGCAGATGACGACGCCTTTGACCTTGGCTAGATTGCTGACGTAGTTCCTAAACTCGTCTTCCCATTCCATGCGGTATTCCAACCGGGTTAAATCCCTTTTTGCATTGGGGGTGTAGACGGTGACGAAGTAAAATTTCCCGCAGTCGACGGTGATAACCCTTCCTTCATCATCGTGTTCCTCTTTGCCAATGCCCATTTCGACCAACGCAGGCTGGTTTTTAGCAAACACTGCGGTTCCAGAGTAGCCTTTTCTCTGGGCGGGGTTCCAAAATTCCACATATCCGGGAAATTCGAAGTTGCCTTGTTCACGTTGCATTTTGATTTCCTGAAGCCCAATCAAATCGAAGTTTTCATTGGTGAAAAAGTCCATGAAGCCTTTTGTCATGCACGCCCGCAGGCCATTGACGTTCCAAGATCCTAGTTTGTAAGTTTTCGACATCGTGTTTTACTCCTTTAAGGCATTTTGCAGGGCATCTACCAGTTTGATTTGTTCCTCCAACAGCTCGCCTAGCGACTTCGCTGTTTGGGCTTGTTTTTCCACCGCCAATGCAAGGCTTAATTGGTCTTGCCAGAGGGGGATGGTGTTGAGGATGGATGACTGGATTTTTAGCGCTAATTTGCGGTTGTTTTCCTGAAGCATACGGATTTGCATTCCTTTTTGGTTGGCTAACTGCTGGCTCATTTCCAATTCATAAATCCTTTGATCGAAAAGGTCTAAAAACCGCTTTAAGTCCATGCGGCTTTCTTCATCTTCAAATTTTAAATGGGTGAGTTCCTCGTAACGGTGGCGGCCCGCTTCGATGAATTTGGCTACCGCTTCCTCAAATTTAGAATTTTCTATGTAGAACGTTTCTAATAAACCAGCGTCTTTTAGCACCGCATCGTTTGCTTTTTCCAAACGATGCGCCACGTAGTCCAGTTCTACTAAAAGCCGTTGATAGTGGCCGGATTGTTCAAGGGATGGCTTTTTCGGGGGCAGCCACCAAAATAGGAAGCGCCTGCGAGCGAAGGGTTTCAAGTTGATTTTTCCGAGGGTGTGCAGGAGTTTTCCCAGGTGTTCCCTGACGTCCCGGTCGTCCATTTTGGCGGTTTTTTCAGAAAGGAAATTGGAGTATTCCGCTACTTTTTTTTGTTGGTCGGCACCGAAGTCCATGAGGGATGAGAAATTGCGGACTTGGATGGCGGACGCTAGTTTGGCGACTTCCAGGGCAATCATCGGCTATACTTCCCGAGGACCTCTTTTTCCGTTTCCACCGCTTGGATTTCCGTGTTCAGGATGTGGGTGAGTTCGGTTTCAAGCCCAATGATGATTTCGTTGAGGGAAAATTCAGAATCGGCAATCCCTTTTTGGACTTCGGCGTTCCTTACAGGTTGCGAGACTAGCGTTAAATAGGTTTGAAGGACTTGCAACGAAGAATCCAGGTACAGGGAAAAGAATTTGTCGCCGAGTGGGAAGCGTTTTTTGTCTTTTTGCAGGGTGGAGATGATTTCATCGTTTAGTTTGTGGATTCGCCGGACTTTCATCCATACCTTCCACATCCGCCATTTGGTTAAGTAGCTTCCAACTTTGGAGTTTTTCCCAGCAGCCAGGCGCAATGTTTTTTTTATGTAAAGGGCATCCTTGTTCAGCGTTTGCTGCAATATGCTCCATACCACTAAGATGAGTATGACAGCGATTGCAATAAGTAAAATTGTATTATTCACCAAAAGCACCTCCTCTTCTACTACCATTGTATCATTTCCGATCGGGTTTTAGAATGGACTAAAGACCGATATGGCGTAAGTTTATGCTTTTATTATACCACCGAATTTTGTTGTGGGGTGTATTTTTTTTGAAGAAACAAAGAAATTTGAATTTCCCTTTACTTTGTCGGGATAATTTGGTAAAATAAATCATATGCTATAGTATGTTAGAGGTCGTTACGACAGTTAGACCCACGGCGGATTTATGAAGGGAATATTTTGGTAATAAAATGAAAAATTATGTTGTTTTAAGGAATTTTAGACTTTTCTAGCGTAAAGTTTAGAA
>WRGF01000072.1 GCA_009787345.1 Turicibacter sp. | reverse complement strand
TTTTCCTAGTCCAGCGTGCGTCTATGTCTTTTTGGCGGAGCTTGCGTGCTTGCTTCGGTTCTGCCTCGTTCCAACCTTCCGGCATCCTGCCTTCTTTTGGCTCCAAAATACATAGTCTTTCCATGACGAAGATACTAAAACGGGACACAAATCAGCTGACTCCACCTATTTCGGCTATAAAACCCACCTGGCCGTGACCCCGGAACGGATTATTGTTGTGGCCACAGTGACATCCGGGGAAAAGAACGATGAGAAAGAGCTGCAGGGCCTGATTGAGCAGATGGAGGAAAATGAATTTGAAGTCAATGGTGTCATCGGAGACATGGCCTATTCCGAAACAGAAAACCTGGAATACGCAGAAGAGAAGGACATTAAAATCTATTCCCGCCTAAGCAAGACCGTCACCCATGGGAACCGCCTCAACCCAAATAAGTTCCATTTCAACAAAGATGCGGGGCACTATGTTTGCCAGAAGTGCTTCAGGGACGGAGCCAAAACGAAGTCCTATTCGGTGATCATCAAAGCGCACACCCACCAAAAACAGGAGGCATTCCAGGACACGGATGAATTCAGGGAAGCCATCAAAGAGCGCTATAAAGTGAAAGCGAAGAACGCAGAATTAAAACACTCGCATGGTTTAGACCAGGCTGAAACGTCTGGTCTTTTAGGCATGGAAATACAAGGTGCCACGGCCATATTCGCCTCGAACATCAATAGAATCCTGCGGATCCTGGATAAATAGCAGGGGGCAAATGCCCCTTCTTTCCCAAAAATAATTAAAAAATATCGCCATGTGGAAAAATTTCTTCTCAAATGGCGATATTATTGTTTTTGATGGAAAAACCTTCAGGAAACTGAAGGTTTTTCAGCGGCCTCGGTTTGGCCCCGCTCTTTTATACCAAAACGCCTAACTGCCGCAATTGCATGGGTCATCTGGGCAACATGAGATGCATACCGAGCCCCCAAGGTTAGGGGCCGCTACCCCGACACAACAAGTCAACCCGGTGCTGACAATCCTAAATTCGATCATTAACTGGTCACCTGCTTCGACTTCGACAGGTTCGTCCAAGCAAACGAGCGCCTGGGCGAAGGTGGATGATTCTTTGTTTTCCGAAGTACAGGCACTTAAGCCGAGCATGGATTCGACTACCCGGATGAGCTGGCTTGCCATTTCCGTGGTCATGTCGTAGGCCTGCAAGTGGGCAAGCTCAATGTCCCCAAGGTTGATTTCCGCCGCACAGCTCCAATATTGCTCCTGCCCTTGCCAAGCCTGGAGTTCCCTATTTGCCGGTAGCGGGTTGCCATTGCAGTCTTTATTGACCTGCCGAGTGCGGTCCGTCATGATGGTCGAACCGACCCATAAGAAAGCATGGACTTCGACGGTCTGGCCGGTCGCAAATGATGGCGTGTCTGAATTGGCGATGTTTGAAAGGTCAATGGACGGAAAATGGGGCAAGGGCGTCATGCCAACTGCATTTAAAGCCACGTTAAGGGAATCGATGAGGGGGTTCAAGACAGCGAGGATTCCAGTCAATGCGCCAACCGCATCTAAAATCTGGGACAGTCCGGGGATAATGCTAAGGAGCTGATTGGCATTCATAGCAGCCAATGCAGTAAAGTCAGCCGTGAAACTGCAAATTTGCCCACACCTTGGAACAGTTATTGCCCCGCCGGTTGCACAGCACTCGCTAAATAACGGGGCTTTTACATCACCGGCCAGCAAAAAGTTAGTCAGGCTCCCACTGCCAATCCCCACGGACAATCCTAAAGATGGGTTGGCTTCCTGGGTTCCCGTAAAACAGGTCAGCAATTTGACAAGGGAGGCAATGTCCGGGATATAAGCCAAATGGGTGGCTTTCAAAACATCTTGAAGCGCTGTCAGGATCGTCTCAACGATTGATGCAACGGGGCCGATAGCCGAACTTGCCAAATCAAGGATATCTTGTAAAAGGGCGGTAATCGGGGCAAGGGTTGCACCTAGGTTGGATAAATCAACCAAGTCAAACATTATCCCCCAGGTCCATGGGCTGGTCCAGTCCACCGGACCAGAGGAAAAAGGAATGATGGAGCAACAGCCAGTTGAATTGTTGTCCTCTGGGAATTGTGGCCCGTGAATGTTGCCGGGAGGCCTTGTTGGGCCGGGAGGGCCCGGAGGCCCTGTTGGCCCTGCTGGGGTGTTTGGGTCAGTTGGCGCTGAAGGGCCATATGGAAAACCTGGTGGCCCCGGAGGCCCGGGAGGACCAGTCGGCCCTGGAAACCCGCCACCCGGGGGCATATTATTGCAGCAACAGGCTTCCGAATAATCCGGCGAATCCCCCGGCGTTCCGATGGGGCAATCCCTTAAGACAATGTAAAGGCAGCCGTCGGGGCCAATTATCAATTGCCCACGCTCGTAACTGCATGAGTCCGGAGGGCTGAAAGGCGGTACTTTTGGCGGGATTTTCCCGCAATAGCATTCTTCACTTTCACAGGAGCAGGCCAGACTGTAGTCCAGCGAGTCGCCGGGTGTACCGATGGGACAATCCCTTAAGACAATGTACAGGCAACCATCAGGGCCGATTATCAATTGCCCACGCTCGTAACTGCATGAGTCCGGAGGGCTGAATGGCGGTACTTTCGGCGGGATTTTCCCGCAACAGCAAGCTTCCCTAAAGTCAGGGGAATCCCCAGGAGTGCCAATAGGGCAATCCCTTAAAGAAATGTATAGGCAACCATCCGGACCTTCAACGAGCTGCCCTTGTTTATAATCGCAATTCTCGCCAGGGCGGTATGGTGGCACGATAGCAGGCCCATTTTCACAACAACCAGCCTTCCTGAAATCGGGGGAGTTCCCTGGCGCCCCTTCTGGGCAATTCCTTACAACCACGTACAAGCAACCATCAGGGCCAATGATTAATTGGCCTCTTTCATAGCAGCACTGTTCTGATGGGTTGTAAACGGGTGCCTTAGGCGGCATCTTTCCGCCGCAGGCATCACCTTCCCCATTTTCACAGGAGCATGCAAGGCTATAATCCGGCGAGTTCCCCGGAACACCGATCGGACAGCCGCGAAGCACAATGTACAAGCAACCATCCGGGCCAATTATCAATTGGCCTGCCCTATATTTCATTGCACAACAATGACTAAAATGCTAGACCGTGCTGACAGGCCTTCCACCTGTTTCACAACTGCAGTTCCCCCTTCGCAATTTCGAGTTATTTGAGCCCTTACCCATGACTTCCCCTCCTCGTGTATCCCTACTAAAACCAGCTTTTCATTCATGCATCTTAAAAAACAAATTCTTTCCTATACATTTTATCGTATGCGGTTTTTGTCGTTTGTTGACCGTTTTCTTGGTATTTGCTGTTACCTTTTTTAAGGGCATAAAAAAACAGCCGCAGCTGTCCAATGTCAATATAATGGTCGGGACGACCGGATTCGAACCGACGGCCTCTTGCACCCCATACAAGCGCTCTACCAAGCTGAGCCACGTCCCGTGTTCCTAATACATCCTATGGCCATAGTGGACATTTTATTCCCAAAATGCAAAAAAAAGCCCAAATTTCAGCTTAAGTAAAATATGGCGCGCCCAAGAGGAGTCGAACCCCTAACCTTTTGATCCGTAGTCAAACGCTCTATCCAATTGAGCTATGGGCGCTTATTAAGTTGGAGCGGATGAAGGGAATCGAACCCTCGACCTAACCATGGCAAGGTTATGTTTTACCACTAAACCACATCCGCTTGTTAAAATAAAAATGGCGGTCCAGACGGGGATCGAACCCGCGATCTCCTGCGTGACAGGCAGGCATGTTAACCGCTACACCACTGGACCTGGTGTATAAAATCTATGTCATAAGCACGACGGCTTCTGATGCGGAGTTTATGATATGTTTTAAACGATAAATGAATGGTGACCCGTACGGGGTTCGAACCCGTGAATGCCTGCGTGAAAGGCAGGTGTGTTAACCGTTTCACCAACGGGCCACATCTTAATCATGAATGGCGGAGCAGGAGGGATTTGAACCCTCGCGCCAGTTTCCCGACCTACACCCTTAGCAGGGGCGCCTCTTCAGCCACTTGAGTACTGCTCCAATAAAACGCCTTGTTTCGACATCCGACTTGGCGACTTGAATATAATATCACGTTTCCCACCTCCCGTCAATGCTTTTTCACCAAAAAATTATTTTTTATAAAAATAGCATGGACAAATTCATCTTTACATGGGAAAATAGATAAATAAACGGGAGGTGTAGGTATGATTTTACGAAAGACGACAGTTAAAGATTTGGATGCTATTATGGAGTTGATCGAGCAAGGACGGGCCTCCCTTAAAAAAATGGGCGTCGACCAATGGCAACAAGGCTATCCTAATGAAGCTAGCATCCTTGAGGATATCAACAACGGGGAATCGTATGTACTTGAACGGTCTGGTGAAATTGCAGCTACCACCATGATTTCCTTCTCAGGAGAAAAAACTTATGAGTTGATTGATAACGGGCAATGGCTCACTTCAAATGCCTATGGGGTCTTGCACAGGGTAGCAGTTTCCAATTCATTCAAGGGAACCGGGTCCGCTGAGCTCTTATTAAAGGGCGCTGAGGAAATCTGCCGGTCAAATAAGATAAAAAGCCTTCGGGTCGATACCCACGAAAACAACCTCCCCATGAAAAAGCTCCTTGCCAAAACCGGATTCGATCATTGCGGAATCATTTATTTAGCGGGGAACGGCACTCCCAAAGAGCCCAGGGATGCCTTTGAAAAAATTATTTCCTAACCTTCACGGCATCCCTCTTTGCCTTAAAACAATATGCAGCACTAAAAAACCGCCCCGGCTGAAAGTTTCCGGTGGCGGTTTTTTTTGGAAAAATCGGACTGCCTGTCAGGCTTGCTCCTATTCCCTATTGCTATTCAAAAGCTAATGCCAAAAGCTAATTCAAATATTTTTTAAGTATGTCCTGAAGGACCTGGATGTCCAATGGTTTCCCAATATAATCATCCATCCCCACCTTTTTGCATGCATCGATGGTTTTGGTGAAAACATTGGCGGTCATGGCGACAATCGGCACGGAACCTGCATTGCCAATCCCTGACTTTCGCAGCTGACTGGTACAGGTCAAGCCATCCATTTCCGGCATATGTAAGTCCATTAATATAAGGTCATATCCCGTTGGCTCTTTATAGAAAGCTTCTAAAGCCTGAAGCCCGTTGTGGGCAGTGTCAATCTTCACGCCTGTTTCTTCTAAAAGGGAAATGACAATCTCCCGGTTGACCTCCACGTCTTCAACAAGCAAAATCCTAAACTCCTGGAATGTCTTCTGGGCCGCAGCCTTTAAAGGCACTGGAGCTGTTTTATCTTTAGGATGGCAGATTTCTTCCATACACTTTAATATGTCCGATGGCAGGATTGGTTTCTCAAGGAGCCCGGCAATCCCAAGGCCTGCTGGGGATGCTTTTAGGCCTACCCAGTGCCGTGGAGATATCATAGCTACCACATTGTCAAGGTTGGGTTGGTTTTGCAGGCTGGCCAACACGCCAAAATCTTTCGTTTCTTCAATTTCGCCATCGACAAAACAAAGGTCGTAAGTATCCCCGGGAATCTCATGAAGGTCGGTCCTAGTTGTCACATAAGCACCAAAATGACGGACATTTTCCGAGAAATTAGCCAAAAGGACAGGGTTGTCGCTGATAACCAGTATTTTTTTATGGGCAAAGCCGGACACATCGCCCAAAGTTCCGGAGCCTTCACCCACAAAAGTAAAGATGACAGTGGTGCCGACACCTTCCTCAGACTGGATTTCGATGCCCCCGCCTGCCAATTCAACGATTTTTTTCGAGATCGCAAGCCCAAGGCCAGTTCCCTGTGATTTACGAGCCATATGTCCATCGCCTTGCTCAAAAGGCTGGAAAATCCTTTCCAATTGCGACGGGTTTATGCCAATTCCTGTGTCCGTTATTTGGAACGCTAAGGTATAAGTGTTCCCTTCCAACTGCCTGACCCGGATGTCGAGGAAAATCTTCCCTTCAGCGGGTGTGAACTTAACGGCGTTAAATAAAATATTCGTAAGCACCTGGGTAAGTTTTTGGCCGTCGCTAAAAAATTCTTTGGGGAGGGCAGGATCCAAATAGGTCGTCATTTTTTGCCATTTGTCATCCAGGGCGCTTTCGACGATTTCCAGTGATTGGCGGATACTTCCTTCCAAGTCGAAGCCCTCAATGTTAAACTCCAATTTCCCTGCCTCAATCTTAGACATGTCCAGGACATCGTTGATGATATGCAAAAGGTGTCGGGAAGCCCCATCGATCCGACTGAAAGCATAATTTTTATCACTGAGCGTTTCTGAGCGCTTGCCGATGTAGGTCATCCCGATGATGGCATTCATCGGGGTTCGGATTTCATGGCTCATGTTAGCCAGGAACAAGCTCTTCGCTTCATTGGCAGCCATGGCTTTTTCGGTTTGCTGCACAAGCTGTGAGATAAATGCTTTTTCTGGCCTAAGGTCGCGTATGAAACAGGCTTCATACGAATTATCCCCGATGGAGATTTTTGTCAGGGTCGCCTCGGTTGGCAGAGGCGTCCCGTCAATGGCCTGATACATCCATTCAAACGTATGGCTCCCCTCTTTTTCAACAATCTGATGGATCTGAGCAGCTATTTCTTTGGAAGCCCCCCCCCCC
>WRGF01000071.1 GCA_009787345.1 Turicibacter sp. | reverse complement strand
CTTTGATCATAAAAATCAGCCTCCTGTCTTGGTACCCTAATTATACCGTGACTGAAAGCTGGATTCTATTCGTGTTGTTATTTGACGCTTACTTTTTATTTCCCGCTTACGAAATATTAAGGGTTTGTTAAGAAGTTGTAAAAGCAGAAAAAATCGTAGCCGTGTAGACTACGATTCCCATTTTAGTTTAGAGTTTATCTTTTAGGCGTTTCAGCGCATCTATGCTGCTCGCAAAATCAAACTCGTCATGCGGATATGCTCTGTGTAATTCTTGTTACGCTACCATCATTACATTTAAACTTTTTTCCAAAAATTCCTGCTCTTTCAACTTGACTGGGGAAAGCCTGAAGCGTCCTTCCTCACAGTCAATTGAAAATAAAATCAGTTCTTGTTTTGCTTTTTGGATGGAAAAATTGATATGGTAATAGCTGCTGGTTCCTTTTTTCTCTTTTTCATAAAATTTTGGATTAATTCACTGAATACACTCAAAAAAATGAACTATCTCTACATCAGAGTGAAATAAAAATTTGACCAGAATTTTTTATTTTGACTTTATTTTGACTTCCAAAAAATATTCAGAAACATGCTTAACCGTTACCTTATTGAAAAAGCAATACACTTTAAAATTTATCGTCGACAGGCTTCCCGGATGGTAACTACTCCCCCAACTGCCCCTAGTAATCCCACACCCGTGGCTCTCATGGCTTTGGGCAAATCTCCTGGTACGCGAGCGCGCAATAGCAATTTAGCTGCCCATTTTATCCCGCCCACTCCAGCAATCCATTTTCCAACAGTTATTCCGCCTGCTACGACCAGCAATATTGCTCCAGCTATTGCTGCGACACAAACGCTAATTTGCCAAACCGTAGGATCCGCTACGATTGGAAATGCTGTCGAGTAATCAAATTCAATGTGTTGAATAAGCGTATGACCATCGATTTCGTACCAAGTGTTTAAAGGATTTCCATTAGCATCTTTTGCCCACGGAGCTTCGATAACAGTTGCCAAATTCCCTTCCTGGTCAAAAACATCAACCTCGTCTATAAAGAAATCTTCACCAAATACTGTCTGTCCGTATACCATGTATGAACCTGCTGGCAACACAAAATCAAAACGGTATTCGTTAGGTGCACTATAATCTTCAATAGTAAATAAAGTCCTAAAGCCGCCTTCTAAAGTTGGAACTGCAAAGGTAACGGGTGGCTCCTCTGGAGAAGTGTAAACAATGGTTCCTTCACTAGTGATAACTCCTTCACTTTCTAAAAATTCACTTGGCAAGTACATTTCAATGAAATTTTCGGTGTTAATTTCGTCAATGGAAATTGAACTTTCTCCGTCACGAGGTATACGCAATTCAAGTCCTTCACTTTCATAAACAGCAGAGTAAATACGTGTCGATGTAAAATCTACGATTTCTTCTGTCCCTGTGACTGACTCGATTAAATTTGCAATTCCTTCTGCTTCACTAACAACTTCACTTGCCATTGTCGGCAAGGAAATTGTTAAAAACATCGAAAAACTGAGTGTTGTTGCTATTTTCGGAACCATTTGTTAAAACATTTTTTTACTGAACATACAAGTAGCCTCCTTTTGTTATGCACAAATGTTGCATATCCTATAATGGGCATAAGAACTACAGAAATCCCTCTAAACCACTCCTTTGGTATGTTAATACGAGGAGCTTCCCAAAAGAGAGCATCCGAAAAATAAAGTGTAACGAACCATGCCACCAATAAAGCTTCATTAACTAACATACGTTGATTATTTTTTTTCTTCATTTGGATATACCCTAGACTAAGGCGTCTTTCTTTTATAAAGGCGTGATGAAATTCTTGAACATCTTTCCCCAATGCTTTACTAGCCCAACTAAATAACAATAACCTAGCCCATGCTTCGTTATCACCACCGTGCTCTTTAATAAAATCATGTATCCTATACGCATTATTGAATACATCCTCTGCTGTTGGCTTATCCTTGAATCCGCATAATTGTAAGATTTCATTCTTTTGCTCTGTCTCTAGTCTATTCAGGTTGTTCGCTCCCTTCTCACAACCATGTCATGTTTTGGGCGTGAAACATTCTTGTATCAACGTTTATGACCAGATTTTATCTTTCAAGTTTTAGTTATTAACCACCTTGAAGGGATAAGCTACTCCTCAGCGGGAAAACATGTGGGCGGCTCAACGGGTCGGGTTCGATAACATTCTCAATGGCATATACTTGTCGGATGAGTTGGCTTTGGGCGACTTCGTAGGGGTTTCCGTGGGCTATCAACTTTCCTTTTTTCATGACGAGGAGCTGATGGCTGTATTTGATGGCCTGGTTCAGGTCGTGAAGGACCATGATGACGGTTAGCCCTAGTTCCTGGTTCAACCGCTGGACTAGCTCCATGACTTCCAGTTGGAAGGTGATGTCCAAAAAAGTGGTGGGCTCGTCCAGCAACAGGATTTCGGGGTCTTGGCACAGGGCTTGGGCGATGTAGGCCCGTTGCCGTTGCCCGCCGGAAAGCATTCCTAACGACAGGTCTTTTAGCTCTAAGACGCCGGTTTGCTCCATGGCCCACTGAATTTTCGCCTCATCCTCGGCGTTCATGCTTTCAAACCATTTTTTATGGGGGAGCCGCCCGAATTTCACCAGCTCTTGCACCGTCAAATCGTCTGGCGCTTGATGGTGCTGGGACAGCAAACTGATTTTTTGGGCTAAATGCTTTGGCTTTAGTTTTTTGAAATTTTGCCCTGACAGGAAAATCTCTCCGCTCATGGGGGCTATGATACGGGATAAGCTTTTTAGAAGGGTTGACTTACCGCATCCATTAGGCCCGATGATGGTGGTCACCTTGCCAGTTTCAATTTCAAAGCTAAGGGAGGAAAAAGCAGCAGTTCCCCCATATCCAGCCGTTAGGTTATTGATTTTCAGCATTGTTGCCTCATCCTTTCTTTCGGAGCAAGTATAAGAAGAAGGGGCCGCCCATTAAGGATTAGTTCTTCCCAATCATTAAAGAGCCTCTCTATTAACTCCAATTCACCCCCTTTGTGAGTTAATAGAGATACCCTGAACAGAGTCTTGTTGAAAAACATTTGTGAAAGTACTAAACGTAAAGATAATACTTCCATAATCTAAATCGAATACTCCTTATGTCACAATCAGCTTGACCAAAACCTTCTCCAAGCTACGAAAATCGCAATCGTTTTATATAATCCAAATATATTGAATAATAACGGAAACCACGCCATTTTTTTTGTAATACCTAGTGTTTTCCCTACTTTTATTATACTCTTCAACATTGGAACAGTTAAAAAACCGAGAAGAATCAAACAAGTTAGGTAAGCGATTCCTATATAGTTTGTTTTCCATAAATAACCAGAATAGCTAAATAAAATGACATTAATTAAGGAAAGCACCCAGTATGTTTTAAAAATATTTTTTATTTGTCCCATAGCTTCTATTTTAATTTTCAAGGCCTATGCCACCCAGAGGAATGTAAATGTCTTTGCCTAGTAGCATTCATTTGGGATATACCCGTGCCATTAGAGTGCACCAACCCATTATGACCCTCATATATATTCCACCTTTGGTTAAACCTTGCGAGTGTCGGCGTAGCTGCCAGTCCGTCTATACGCCCCCAATGATTATTCCATAAATCCATTTGTTCTGTTCTTCCGTTTGCAGTATTCATTCCACCAGAATTAGCTCTCGTTCGCATCCATGCAGTTTGATTCATAGATAAAAAATAATTCCGCATTGTACGCACAATTGAATTCTGTGCAGCAGTCACATTGGCGACAGAAGAGTTCGTATTTACATTTACACCGTGTAAAATGTAAGCATGACGTATAATAAACGAAGCTATTTCACGATAAGTAGTAAAGGCACGTGTTCTTGATGTTCGTAAAGCTTGAGTATTTCCTACCGAGTTTGCATTTATGGAAAGTCCATTCCAAAGCCAGTGTCGGTAAGCATCCTCCCTATTGCCGCCCGCTACCCAACCATTATCACGTCTTGCGCGAGCCGCTTCGTTGTTTGCTATCAGTCCCTGCGCTTCGATTGCTGTTCGGACGGTAACTGATAAACCTGCATCGTTTGCTAAAAAACGCGTCCACCGCTCGGAGGTGCTGTTTAGAGGGATACTCGATGGAAATATATTTTGAAATTCGTTGCTAGTCGTGAGAAGATTATATAATTCGTTTAGTTCTGATTGAATTTCTTCGACTTGGAAATTTCCTCGGCTCAAAATGGTAGGGTTATCGATAACATATTGTTCCCATAAAAAGTCCAGAGATAAATTATCCCAAAAGTACTGCTCCTCCAACTCAAACTCCTTTACCTCCCTCTCAAGTTCAGCTATTTCTTCTGGAGAAAGCATTTTAAATTCAGCAAGAGCACTTTCATATATGGATTTCCAAATCATTTCTACCGCTTCATCGGAAATATAAAAATTATAATCTCCATAGTATTCATCAAATAATTTATCAAAATAAACTTCTAACGAATCTGCTGTAATGTGAAAATCATAAATAAGATTTTCATTTTCGGTTTCTAATACTTCAATCATTTCTTCCGCTTTGTTACCTACAATGGAATTTGAAGCTTCATTTTCTTGAGCACTTACTCCCATTAAATTTAAAGGGAGCCCTGAGACCAAAATATTTACTACCATAATACTAGCTATCATACTTTCTAACTTTTTCATTCTAATACCTCCATCTGTAAAATTATCTGGTTACTTACCTTAACTGCGCTATGAGATTGCTACCAGCGCAACTGTTACCCTAATTATACACCACCAAAGTTCAATGTGAGAAAAAAAGACATATTTGTCTTATTCTGCAAAAAACATGACAAATATGTCTGGAGCATTGTTATCTTATCCTTTCTTTCGGAGCAAGTATAAGAAGAAGGGGCCGCCCATTAAGGAGGTGATGATGCCCACGGGGATTTCGATGGAGCCGCCGATGGTGCGTCCAAGGGTGTCGGCAACCAGCAAGACCAAACCGCCTAAAACCATGGAGAAGGGGATTAGGAAACGGTGGTCGCTGCCGAGGATGAGCCTGCCACCATGGGGGACGACCAGTCCGACGAAGCCGACAATCCCCACATGGGCCGTGGTGATGCCAGCTAAGAAAACGGAAACGATACTAATAAGCAGGCGGGTCCTTGAGAGGTTGATCCCTAAATTTTGTGCGGCCTCGTCACCGAGCCGCAAGACGTTGGCTGGACGTATCAAAAATAGGGATGCCACCAAGCCCACCAATGAATAGATGGATAAAAGCTGTACCTGTGACCAAGTGGCAGAGGCTAGGCTGCCATTGAGCCAAAACAGGGTGCTTTGGATTCGGTCGCTATATAAAAGGGAGAGTAGGGAGATGAAGCCTCCGAATATGGTATTTACGGCAATGCCTGCCAAGATGACCCGTAAGGGTTGGAGCCCCTTTTTCCATGCCAGGCTAAAGACCAGGGCACAGGCAAGGGCACTTCCTAAAAAGGCAAAGAGAGGGAGAAATCGGGTAAGGGAGGGAGAAACCAAGATGATGAAAATCGCAACCACGCTGGCCCCGGTTGAAATCCCCGTAATGCCGGGGTCGGCGAGGGGATTTTTCATGACGGACTGGAGAAGGGTTCCAGAAACCGCCAAGTTGGCGCCCACAAGGACTGCCATTAAATTCCGGGGAAACCTGATAATCTGCACAATGGTATGGGCAACCTGGTTTTCAGCGTGGAAGAAGGTCTGCCACACATCGGGGAGCGTTATCCTCACACTGCCGATGGTGGTCAGGGCAACGGTCAAGAATAAAAGTAAGAAGAAGCTGGAACCAATTAGGGCGTACTTCTTATTGTAAGCCATTGAAGAGCTCTCCTAAAATAGAAAAAGCTTCTTCGACACGGATGTTGGCGGAAACACCGAAGATGTCAGAGTTCAAGTCAAACACCAAGTCATTTTGGACAGCATCAAGGGCTGCAAGGGCTGGGTTTTCAAACATGGAGTCGAACATTTCCTGGGCATTCTCAACGCTTGCATGGGCAAAACGAAGGATGGCATCTGGGTTGGCGGCAACCAGTTGTTCCATGCTGATTGGCAGGAATGGCGCGAACATAGCACCTTCAAGCTGAGCCGCCATATTAGGTACGCCTAACTGGTTCACCAAGTCACCAACGTAGGAAGCAGGGGTTGCCAACATCAGGTCCTCGCCTGCTCCGAACAAAATGGCGACAGTTGGAAGTTCTTCTGGCAAATCGGATTTAGCTGCCTCCGCTGCGGATTGCAGCCTGGCGACTAGGGCTTCGGCTTCTTCTGAGCGGTCAATAAGTTCCCCTAATTCCAGGATGGAGTTTTGGAAATTGCTGAAGGAATCTGTTTCGAAGAAGAAGGTTTCGATGCCCAGTTCCTCAAGCATGTCCTCATGGGCTTCCCTGAACGATGCGTCCATGACCAACAGTTCCGTTTCCAAGGATGTGACGATTTCAAAGTCCGGCGCATGGGCATTCCCGACCTCTGGTAACCCTACCAAGTTTTCTGGAAGTGCCAGGCGGGTTTGTGGCACACCGATGACAAATGCATTCAATTCATCCAAAACATGGCTTGCCGCAACGGTGGTAACTGCTACCCGAACACCTTCGTTGGTTGTAATGGCAGCCGCGGG